>NZ_JAKTHZ010000028.1:0-70819 GCF_027854645.1 Acinetobacter sp. AOR41_HL
TAGGGTGTGTTGACACTTTTAGCTTAAAAAAATAGCGAAGTAGTAAAATCAAATCGCCAAACCCAATTTTACTATTCGCTATGCCTCGTACCATGCTGACAGATCAACACTGGCAAAAGTTGAAAGTTATTCTGCGTAATTTATCCATTCACCACAACTCAAATTTACGCAATTTTATTGAAGCTATTCTCTATAGAATTAGAACAGGCTGTCCGTGGCGAGATATTCCTTGCTGTTTTGGTCATTCAAACTCTATTTTCAAACGTTTTAATCGTTGGTCAAGCAGCGGTAAGTTTCTTAGATTATTCAAATTACTAGCCTCATGCCCCGATATGGAGTGGATTTTTATTGATGGCTCTCATGTACGTGCTCATCAACATTCTGCCGGCATAGCGAATCAATCTATTTCTAAAAGTGTAGGAGGAAACTCCTCAAAAATACATTTGATTGTTGATGCACATGGCAATCCTATTGATTTCATGATTACCGATGGAACCACACATGATGTTAAAGTTGCACCTGATTTAATATCAACATTAGATTTAAAAGAGACAAAAGTGGTATGTGCAGATAAAGGCTATGATTCAGAACCACTGCGTGAACAGATCAGGAAAACAGGGACTAAAGCGAATATACCAAAGAAAACAAATAGCCAATCGAACAATGACCATATGGACTGGTATTTATATAAAATCAGGCATTTAGTTGAAAATATGTTTTGTAGATTAAAGCAATTTAGAGGAATAGCTACTCGATATGACAAGCTCAAAAGAAATTATCAAAGTTCTGTTGCTTTAGCCTGTATATTTTTATGGCTACCTTTATAGGGTTAATTATGAACAGTAAATGTCAACAAACCCTAATCAAATATAACTTTAGATCTGAAGCTGATGGGGCTGCATCGGTAAACTGGATTTGATAGTTCTGCCCTTGAGAGCTAACCCCTGAAAGCTTGGCCCAAGCATCGATATGTAACCCTTGAGCCTCACCAAACCAAGCCTGTTTAAGTTGAGGGTAAACTTCTTCTAAAGTATCCCCTACAGCCATAACGATGTCATGGACTTCTGTATTGGCACGCGCATGACGGCCACCCAACATTACCATAAACAAACTTGGCATTTTTTCCTCTTACATCTCAACCATTTCTACGCCATCAATGCGTGCAACTGTCATTAAATCTTTATCGCCACGGCCTGAAACAGTCGCAATAATAATCTGATCTTTAGACATGGTTGGTGCAAGCTTAGATACATATGCCATAGCATGTGAGCTTTCAAGCGCAGGAATAATCCCTTCGATTTTGGTTAAGTCACGGAAACCTTGCAGCGCCTCAGTATCATTAATTGGCACGTATTCTACGCGCTTCATATCTTTTAAGAAGCTATGTTCAGGCCCCACACCCGGATAGTCCAAACCTGCCGAGATACTATGTGTCTCGATAATTTGGCCTTGTGCATCACTCATGAGGTAAGTACGGTTACCATGCAATACGCCCACATGACCTGCATTTAAAGGCGCGGAGTGTTTACCAGTTTCAATACCGAAGCCAGCAGCCTCAACACCATACATTTTCACATTGGCATCGTTTAAGAACGGATAGAACAAGCCCATTGCATTTGAACCACCACCTACACATGCAACTAATGCATCTGGTAAGCGACCTGCTTGCTCCAAAATCTGTTTACGGGCTTCACGGCCAATAATCGACTGGAAATCACGAACGAGTTGAGGATAAGGATGCGGACCTGCAACTGTCCCAATGACATAGTAAGTCGTATCAACGTTAGTTACCCAGTCACGCATTGCTTCGTTCATGGCATCTTTCAGCGTTTTAGAACCGCTTTGCACAGGAACAACTGTTGCACCCAACAAACGCATACGATAAACGTTCATGGCTTGACGTTTAACGTCTTCAGCACCCATATATACAACACACTCAAGACCTAAACGTGCTGCAATTGTTGCTGTTGCCACGCCATGCTGGCCTGCACCTGTCTCGGCAATAATACGTTTTTTACCAGAAAGCTTTGCAAGTAGTGCTTGACCAATCGTGTTGTTTACCTTGTGTGAGCCTGTATGGTTCAAGTCTTCACGTTTAAGGTAAATTTGCGCACCACCTAACTCTTTTGACCATCGCTCAGCATAATAAAGTGGACTAGGACGGCCTACATAATAGGCGAGGTCACGGTCGAATTCTGCCAGAAACTGATCATCATTTTTCATGCGGGAATAGAGATTTTCCAAATCTTCTAATGCCGCCATTAAAGTTTCTGACACAAAACGTCCGCCATGGATACCGAAATGCCCATTTGCATCTGGGAATTGGGTATAGTCAATCACATTATTTTGCTGATCCACGTTGGACTCCTTGCATAAATCTTTCAATGAGTTGTTGGTCTTTTATACCTTTTGCGGACTCTACGCCTCCGCTCACATCTACTGCAAAAGCACCGGTAGTATGAATAGCGTCAATGACATTGTCAGGGGTTAAACCACCTGCCAAAATTAATGGAATATCAAGTTTTGGGAATTTAGACCAGTCAAACTGATGTCCTGTGCCCCCTTTAAGCTCAGGATGCCACGCATCAAGCAATACAGCACTAGCACCAGCTGCCTGATATTTTTGAATTTCAGCAACTACATCCAGATCAGGTTTAACCTGAATTGCTTTATACCAACGACGTTTACAATGGCGAGCAATATCTTGGCATTGTTCTGGAGTTTCATCGCCATGTAGTTGTAATACATCTAGGGGAACACAATCAAGTACATCCTGAATTTCAGTGGCACTTGCATTAACAAACAAACCAACCATTTGTACATAAGGTGGAATAAGTTTTGCCAATTCTTCTGCCTGTTCAACTGTTACGTTTCTTGGACTTGGCGGAAAAAAAACAAAACCTATCGCATCTGCTCCAGCTGTGACCACCGCTTGAACATCTTGCTTACGAGTAATTCCACAAATTTTTGCTCGAGTACGCTTTTGGTTTGATGGGCTCATGATCTGCCTAAACTACAACCATTTTTTAAAATAAGCGTCATTGTAATGCAATTTTAGTCCCTTGCGTAAAAGTTCTCCGGGAATTGCTCGAAATGACATTGTAGGAAGCAATTCAGCACTTTATACTGCGTTCAAATGGAAGCAAGTGTAAGCAATTGATGCTTTAGGGAAGCCGGTGAAAGTCCGGCACTGCCCCCGCAACGGTAACAATGTAAAGCATATTTTTTAAGTCGAGATCGACTTACACCACTGCAGTGATGTGGGAAGGTGAATATGTCCATAAATAAATTATGGCGCTGAAGTCCGGAGACCTGCTTGTTTCATCTATCTACCCGATCATTCACGTGGGGTGAATGTATGGAGCATGTTATGTCTAAGTCTTTTCAACCTACTCGTCTGGTAGGTGCTATCGCTATTGCGATGGGGTGTTCGCCTATTATTTTTGCTGAAGATACAACAAACGCAACTCAGCTTGATCCAATTGTGGTAACTGCTTCTAAAAGTGCTGAAAAAGCAAGTGAAGTTCCGGCTCGTATTTCCGTGATTGATGAAAAAACCATTGAGCAGAATCCATTATTAAACGTTTCAGATATTATTCAACGTGACCCATCCATCTATGTAAAACAAAGCGGTGGTCTAGGTCAGATTTCTGAAATTTCGCTTCGTGGTACTAAATCAGTTCATACATTGGTTCTTAAAGATGGCGCTCGTTTAAATAGTCAAAATGAACTTGGTCCACTATATCCCGCATTTTTAGATACAACAGATGTTCAACAAATTGAAATATTAAAAGGTCCAGCATCAGTTCAATATGGAAGCGATGCTATTGGCGGTGTAGTTCAGTTAATTTCTAAAAAACCTGAGAAAACAGGCGCTGAGCTAACGGGTATTTATGGTGAAAATAATACCTATAAGACTATTGTTAATGCCAATCTTGTAAGTGATCAAGGTTTCTATGCACAACTAGGTGGTCAGCGCTTAGAAAGTGATGGAACACGTATTTTTGAAAGCCAACCAGAAAATGAAAAGGCTGGATATGATCAAAAAGGTTATCACGCTAAAGTGGGCTTCTTTCAAGAAAACTTAATAGATGCTTCTGCTTCAATTAGTGAAAATAAAGGCACTAATATTTTCAGTAATGATTACATAACCAACACAGCACAGCGTCTATTCGAAAATCGAGTTATCAACACAAAAGTTGCTTATAATATTTTGCCTGATCTCATCATTAATGCACACTATGCAAATGTCCAAGATAAACAAAATGTTCCTGCTTACGACTCATATTACAATACTGAAAACAATGAAAGCGATCTAAACCTGAAATGGAAATTTACTCCAAATCAGAACATTTTGGTTGGTGCAACATATAACGATGCAAATTATAAAAGTAATACCATTCTTAACTCAGATAAGAGTGTAAATAGCACGGGATATTATTTACAGCATCAACTAAAGAATGATCTTTTTGACACCCAAGTTGGCGTTCGTTTAGAAGATAACCAGCGCTTTGGTACTCATACTGTTGGACAAGGTGCTATACGCTATCACTTCTTACCTAATGCTAGTGTATATGCAAATATCGGTAGTGCTTTCAGGGCTCCGACCTTGAATGAACTATATTCACAATGGGGGGGTAATGAAAACTTAGCGCCAGAAAAAAGTACTTCTTATGAAATGGGTGTGAACTATGATCTTACTTCCAATGTGAGTACTAATTTTTCTGTTTACCATACAAAAATTAAAGATCTTATTGCCTACAATGCAGGCACGAATACAAATATAGCTAAGGCGAACTTTACTGGTGGCGAAGCTGGAATAAAGTGGCATCAAGATGATCTGTTCTTATCTACTGAATATGCTTACGTAAAAACAGAAAATGAAAAAGACAATACAGAAATTGCTTATCGACCTCGCCAGACTCTCACTGTAAGCACTGGTCTAGAAAATGCAGTGTATGGAATTAGTGCTTCGTTAATCGCTAGAGCTAAATCTTATGCAGATTCTGCAAACTCTATGCGAGTACCAGGTTATGCAACAGTAGACTTAAATGCTTATTGGAATGTTATTCCTAACGTAAAATTATTTACCAATATTCAAAACGTAGGTGATGTTCAATATCGTGAAGTATTAAATACATATCCTTCAAATGACTGGTATGTTAATACAGGCCGCCAAGCTTCTGTTGGCGTAACTTTCCGCTATTAATTTTTCACCCTCATTATAAAAATATTTTCTTAACTCCAGTTTCGGGGTAATGTTCTGACCGACATTATCCCCTTTTTTATGTTCAGGATATCCATCATGGGACACCGTTTAAGCAAAATCTATACACGCACAGGCGATTCAGGTACCACAGGTTTAGGCGATGGCTCTCGTGTTGCCAAAGATGATTTACGAATTGCGGCACTTGGTGATGTCGATGAACTCAATGCCATTATTGGTGTACTGCGTGCACAAATCACAGCCAGCCAAGTGACTAATAAAGCAGATTGGGACAAAAGCCTGAGCTTGATCCAACATTGGCTTTTCGATTTAGGCGGCGAAGTTTGTATTCCCAATTACAATTTGCTTCAGCCCATTTGTATTGAATTTCTGGAAAAAGAAATTGATCGTATGAATGAAGATTTGCCTATGCTGAAAGAGTTTATTCTGCCATCTGGCTCTTTATCTTGCAGTTACGCTCATCAAGCGCGTGCTGTTTGCCGTCGTGCAGAACGATCACTTATGTCGGTACAGACTCGTGATCAAAATATTCAAGCCACAGCACTCCAACTTTTAAACCGCCTATCTGACTGGTTATTTGTCGCATCTCGTGCTTTACAACGTGCAGAAGGTGGACAAGAAGTCCTTTGGCAAAAAAATATTAATGAGATTATTTAAAAATAGACTAATTTAAGTATGGTCTCTGCTTTTGAAGAGACCATAACCAACAATAACTGAATAGAAGAAAATTATGCGCATTATTGGTCATCGTGGTGCACGCCGAGAAGCCCCTGAAAATACATTAGGCGGTTTTCAGCACATAAAAAATTTAGGTATTCGTAGTGTCGAATTTGATATTCGCCAGCTTCAGGACCAAGAACTGGTCGTTATTCATGATGATAATTTTTTACGTACAGCTGGAGTCGACCAAATTGTTGAGCAATCTACTTTGGCTCAAGCTTTATCATTTGATCATCGACAAAACTGGCCCAATTGGCCAAATTCAGAGCCAACCCCTACTCTTACAGGCGTTTTAAATTTACTTGATAACTTTGATCATATTGAAGTTGAGGTTAAAGCTGTCAGAGATATGGCATTTGCAGAAAAGTTAGTTCAAAAGCTTGAGTCTGAATTACAGGGGTATGAAAAAGTCGTGACTATTACAAGTTTCGATCTTCAAATTCTAACTGCCTTACGTGATATCAACTCTCAATTTAAACGCGGTTTGTTAGTTGAACTTCCGGTTGGAGCTACAGCGATTGAACTCGCTCATCAATTTGGTTGCTGTCATATTGGTTGGTATGACCAGCTTGCTACAGATGAAATGATTCAATTGTCTCACCAAGCAGGTTTAAACATTAGTGTCTGGACAGTAAATGATGTAGAAAGAGCGAAAAGGCTCCGCGATTTAGATATTCAGGGCTTAATTACAGATATTCCTACAACAATGCTCGAAACGCTTTAAATGAAAAAAGGTGGTATTAACCACCTTTTATTTTTTCTCGGCCTGAATCAGGCGTTGTCCATTCTGATCAAGTAAATATAGGGTATTACCTACCAACTGGAAGCGTTGAATACGTTGTAAGGAATCAACTAGTTCTGCTTCTTGAGCCAAAGCACCATCACAACTTGAATGTCCCGCATTAACTTCCATATCAAGTTTCTTTTGGTTGAAATCAAAAGTGTATCGTCCAAAAATACGGTTACATCCGGTATGACCGGTTACAGTTTTGACTGCTGAGTTCAGTGAAAGAGTCGGCCATTGGTTAAAGAATTTTGCCTTATGACCATTAATCTGAGTGATTTGCCAATCAATATCTTGAACACCTTCCGGGCTCACTTTCTTTTTAACTACCGGAGTTTGTGCATGGTGTATGGGTTTTACATGGCCTTTTTGAACATTTTGTTGCGGCGCGCTTTGACATGCTGCCAATACAAGGCTGATTGCGATGAAAAGACATTTCAATGGCAATTTTCCTGCAATATCAATGCTATTCTTTTTTCTCAATCGCTGTATTTTCATTACACAACTTCTCCTATCTGAAATGTTGCCAAGCATGGTTTAATTCTGTTACGGTTCTTTCGATACATCTGTACAATAATGTTAGTGATTCTCACTATGCACGTGCTAATATGATGTGCAAAATAGCAATAAATCTTGATGATTGGTTTTGCTATGTCGTTTTGTCTTTTTACCTTGTATGACAAGGTTTCTAGGAGCGCTGCCGGATATGACTTCCGCCCCACTCAAGGCCCCAATTAACTGGACCGCTAGCATTACCTTAATTGGTTTACCAATTCTTGCTGCAATCATAATCCCGATTTACGCGTATTATTATGATTTTAGTGTAAGCGCATGGGTAAGCTTATTTTTTCTTTTAGCTTTAAGTAGCATGGGGATTACTGCTGGTTATCACCGTCTTTGGGCACATCGTGCTTATGAAGCGTCGTTACCTCTTAAAATTCTTTTAATGATTGGCGGCACATTTGCTGTACAAAACAGTATTCTGTTTTGGGCATCTGGTCACCGTACCCACCATCGCCATGTTGACGATGTGGATGAAGATCCATATTCAATTGAACGTGGATTCTGGTATGCCCATATGGGTTGGATGATTCGCGATCATTCTCCATCTGAGCCAGACTTTAAAAATGCGCCTGATTTACTCAATGACAAACTGGTGATGTTCCAGCATAAATACTATGCTTTACTTGTCGTAGCAGTTCACGTTGGTATTTTAGGTTTAGTCGGCTGGGCAACTGGCGATTTATGGGGAGTTGTTCTTCTCGGTGGTTTAGTACGTTTAATCATTAGCCATCAAGTAACTTTCTTCATTAACTCTCTTTGCCATATGTTTGGTAAACGTCCTTATACCGATGAAAACTCAGCACGCGATAACTTCTGGTTAGCGATTGCAACATGGGGCGAGGGTTATCACAACTATCACCATATTTTCCAATACGATTATCGTAATGGTGTGAAATGGTGGCAATATGACCCAACTAAATGGTTAATCTGGACATGCTCTAAAGTTGGTTTAGCAAAGAACCTACGTCGTATTCCAAGCTTTAATATTAAAAAAGCAGAATTGGCAATGAAGTTTAAATATGCTGAACAAGATCTAGCTATTTATGGCCACGATGTAAATGCCGACATTAGTCAAATGAAGCAACGTATTGCTCAAGAATATGAAGCATTTACGCATACTTTAAATGACTGGGCGAAACTCAAAGAACAAGAGTTACAAGCAAAGAAAGCAGCAATGGCTGAAAAGATTCATAAAATGGATCATAAGTTAAAAGTTGATTTCCAATTGCTTGAACATCGTTTGAGTCATCATCGTGAGTGTCTAGAAACTTTAATGCGTAACATTAAAAAGAACACAAACGTCGTACCAGACTAATACGACTCTAGTTCGAAATAGCGCCTGTAAAGCCATGCTTTGCAGGCGCTATTTTTTGGCTCGTTTTTAACTATGGTATAGTGAAGTTCGCCTCAATTATTTAGTCCAGCCTATGCAATTTAATCCGCTTTATTCATCACTCAATTCTAAGCTTTTTCATATACAGCAACCTTCCCCTCTTCGCGGTGCAAAGGCTGGACACTTTAATTTAGCTTTAGCCGAAGAATTACAATGGACGGATGAAGAAAAAAAAGCATGGGTTGAGATCTGTAGTGGCCAGCGGACTTTCCCAGAGTTTCCATCTTTGGCAATGGTTTATGCAGGCCATCAATTTGGACAATGGGCAGGTCAGCTAGGCGACGGTCGCGGTTTACTCATTGGACAAATTCTGAATAAAAAAGGTCAAACCATCGATTTGCATTTGAAGGGTGCAGGCCCTACCCCTTATTCACGCATGGGAGATGGCCGAGCAGTTTTACGTTCAGTTATTCGCGAATATTTAGCAGGTCATGCCTTAAATGCTCTAGGAGTCGCCTCGAGTCATGCAGTAGGTTTTACAAGCTCTACCCAAGGTGTACAACGTGAAAAACTAGAACCGGGTGCAATGCTGCTCAGGACATCTGAATGTCATATTCGTTTAGGGCATTTTGAATGGATCAATCAATATGCGCCTGAGTTATTGGCTGAGTTCACTCAAAAATGCATTGAATGGCACTATCCAGAATGCCAACAAGAAGAACAGCCTATTTTAGCTTTTGCTAAAGCTGTGATTAGAAATACAGCCATTATGATTGCTAAATGGCAGCTGGTCGGTTTTGCTCACGGTGTGATGAATACCGATAACTTGAATATTACGGGCTCTACACTCGATTTTGGCCCATACGGTTTTATGGAACGTTTCCGTCCAAACTGGATTAACAACCATTCTGATTACCAAGGACGTTATACCTATCAAAACCAACCGAGTATTGCGCACTGGAATTTATGGACTTGGTTAAATAATCTCATTCCACTTGCTGAGCCTGAGCAAAAGGAGCAATTCAAAGAAGCGTTGGCCGCTTGTCTAGAAGAATTTGAACCCACTTTTATTGAGCATTACACCACTGGGTTATGCAAAAAAATGGGGCTTCCTCATTTTCATAAAGACAGTACTGAATGCGGCTTAAGCTTTTTACGTATTTTGCAAACAGAGCAGCTTGATTACACTCAAAGCTTTATTCGCCTTCAAAATAAAGAGTATAAGGTTTTACGTGATGATTGCCTTGATATTCGACAATTTGATGCTTTCCTTACGCAATATGAAAATATTCGTGAACATCAAGATACCGATGAACTTGATGCGAACATGCAAGGAGCAAATCCGATTTATATTTTACGTAATCATATGGCACAGCGAGCGATTGAAGCAGCGGAGCGAGATGATTTTAGTGAAGTAGACCGTTTGTTTAAGTTACTCAATCATCCTTATACAAGACAACCAGATTTGGAAAAACCTGAAGACTTAGGGCCATTGCCAAGCGATGTACCTGATGTAGCAGTGAGCTGTTCGTCTTAATTTTTTATCCACATTTTCTGTGGATAACATTGTGGTTATCCACAGAATAACTTTTCTAAGCAATTATTCTTCAGGATATTCGAAGCGATACCCTACACCGTAAACAGCTTGAATCCACTCATGACGGTTACCAGTTTCCGCCACTTCCGTGATTTTTCGACGCAAGTTTTTAATATGGCTATCAATAACTCGGTCAGCAACATCAAAGCTATCCGGATTAATATGGTCTAATAATTGTGCACGTGAATAAACTTGCCCCACATGTTCTAAAAATAGCTCAAGTAGGCGAAATTCTGTCGGCGTTAAACTTAAAGATTTTTGTTGATACCAAATTCTTTGTTGGGCTTTATCGATGCGGAACGAATCATTTTGTTCTGGCTCAGCCTTACGTTCCAAACGGCGTAAAACTGCTTGTACACGGGCAACTAACTCTTTTGGACTAAAAGGTTTGCACACATAATCATCTGCTCCCATATTTAGCCCTAAAACACGGTCAATTTCTTCAGTACGTGCAGTTACCATAATAATTGGTAAGTCTGACTGTTCACGTACCTTACGGCAAATCGTTAAACCATCCATTCTTGGAACCATTAAGTCCAGAATCATTAAATTAGGTTTACGTTGTTGAAAGCTCGTATAAGCATCTTGACCATCATGAAACATGCTTACTTCGAAACCAGCAGCCTCAAGATAATCACGCACCAGATGCGCTAACTCGACTTCATCTTCAACCAACATTACATGTTTCATGGGCCATTTTTCCTTTTATTTAACTCTGCTTTTTAAAGGTAAGTACACAACGTAAACCACCTAATGGTGAGTGTTCAAAACTTAGTGTACCACCAAGCGCTTGCGCAATTTTACAAGATAAAGCTAAGCCTAGTCCTGTTCCACCTGTACTACGCGTGCGCGAATCATCTACACGATAAAAACGTTCACCTAAACGTGATAATTGCTCATCACTTAAACCAAACGGACTGTCATCGACATATAAAGTCCACTCCTGAGACGTTTGACTTGTATGAATATGAATCTTTCCACCTGTTTCGGTATAACGAATACTATTACTAATTAAATTAATAATAATTTGTTTAAAGCGATCACGGTCTAATAATAATGGAACGCCCTCACCTTCCACCTCAATTTCCAGCCCTGCCTGTTCGAGTTTAGGTCTGAAATTTTCAACTACTTGCAGTACAACATCCCAAGGGTTGACCGAACTTAAATAGCATTTAAGTTGCTGGGCATCGGCCTGTGCCAAGTCTGCAAGATCTTGAGTGAGTTTCTTTAAGCTTGAAACTTGTCTCATCATGGCATCGAGATGTTCAGGAGTCGCCTTTCGAATACCATCTTGCATTGCCTCGATTTGCGCTTGCAATACAGCTAATGGTGTTTTTAACTCATGAGATGTATCTGCAACCCATTGACGTCGTGATTCTTCATGTTGATGTAAAATCTCGGCTAAATGATTTAGTTGAGTTGATAAGTCACCTAGTTCATCATTTCGTTTAATCACAACTTGATGCTGATAATTACCTTTAGTTAATTCATTTGTTGCATTTAATAAACGCTGAATTGGCTTTTTAAAATAAGTTGCCATTAAAAGTGCTGCAACTAAACTCGACAGCAATGTTAAGGCATAAATTAAAAGTAAATAACGCTTTTGATTACTAAAGAAATTAATACTTAAAGCATCTTCTTTATCTAGGACTGGTTTTAGTCCTAAATACCCTACCACCTCATTGTTGACGATGATAGGACGGTACGACATTTGATCTGAAGATGGCGGTTCACCCACTACAAACTGATGTTTGGCATCATATAAGGATAAACGAGAACTTAAGCCTAAACGGTCTGGTAAAGCAATAAAGCGCTTCTTACCATTTTGTGTCTCAATATCTTTGAGACTTCCTCTTTTTGACTTGTTTTTATTGTCATCACGTGGACGAAACTGGTTAGCACTTAACGGGAATTTTAAACCTTCAAATGGTTGATATTCAGAAGGTAAGTTTTTTTCTAGTGTGCGTAACTCTTCATCGCTAAAAATAGAATTTTTATTTGGAGATGCACCATCTGGAGAAACATTAATGAGAGTGTGTTCATCGAAAGAATGCTGCTGAATGGCAATGTCATATTGGCGTCTTAACCACCACTGTGAAAGACGATCGTAATCATCTGGAGCGGCTGTTCCTTCAATTTGTAAGATTTGGGCTTGAATCGCGTTTCCCCAATCATGATAAACGTTATAAACATTTCCAAGATTGGTCATGAGCCGATCTAGCTTTTGCATTTCAACATCAGCCACATATTTGGCAAAGTTCTTTTGCATGGTCCAGTGCAGAACACTCAAACTTGCGGTTGCAATTAACAGCGTGGTAAGCAAGACCGTTAAAAATAGCCGCAATGCAATGGGAACACGTAGAACGTTCAAAAGCATTCTCTCATTTTTATCCTATATTTTGCATTGTAACCAACAACGAAAAGAAAAACTCTCCATTGTTTCTTCATCTTTATTATCTAATCTTTAAGTCATCTTAAAACAAACATTAAAGGGCTTTAAACATGAAAATGACGGCTAAAATCGCATTATTCAGTGCAGCAATTGTAACTATGGGCAGTTTGGCAGCTTGTCAATCAAACCCTCAAACGCCTAATTCAGACCATCATATGATGAAAGATGGTCCACGTGATGGTCATCACCGCATGAAACATCGTGAATTTACACCTGAGCAAAAAGCAGCGTGGGAACAGCACCGCGCAGAACGTCAAGCTCGTTTTGAACAGATTCAAAAAGCATGTGAAGGCAAGGCAAATGGTCAAGCTGTAAATGTCCAAGTTGGAGATAGAACACTTGAAGGGACTTGTAATCTTCGTTTCGAACCAAAGCGTCCTCAACCACCAATGAATGCTCCAGCTCCAGTAGCACCACAAGCAAAATAATTTTAAAAATACTGCAATAAAAGGCGCCTATAGGCGCCTTTTTTATGTACATAACTACTTACGATTTTGACTATTTGTCTCATCTAAACTTCACCAAAAGTGTTTACACTCAAAGCACTTACATAGTTCAAGTATTTTTTTCTTGACTTTGCAGTCACAAAGTAAAGGCCCTGAGGTGCTTGTACAGTTATGCAAGTTGTTGCACGATGTAATGGTTCAAGGTGCCTCTTATGGCACATTATCGTAGATTAGGATTATAACTCTGGTTTCACCAGTATTGAGGAACCCGATATGCCACAATACAAAGCGCCCTTACGTGATATGCAATTTGTTTTGCATGAATTATTAAATGCTGAAGAACACTATGCAAAATTACCTGACTTTCAAGGTAACGTAAGCCGTGAATTGGTTGATCAATATTTAGAAGCTGCGGCAGACTTCTGTGAAAATGAACTTTCTCCTTTAAACCAAGTTGGCGACCGCGAAGGTTGTACTTGGAATGATGGTGTTGTTACTACACCAACAGGCTTTAAAGAAGCTTATCAAAAATACATCGAACTTGGCTTCCCGTCTTTATCAGCAGAAGAACAATACGGCGGTCAAGGTTTACCTAACTCTTTAGGTATCGCAATTTCAGAAATGGTAGGTAGCTCTAACTGGGCATGGGGTATGTACCCTGGCTTGTCTCACGGAGCAGTACGTACATTAGAACATCATGGTTCTGATGAACAAAAAAATACTTACTTACCAAACCTTGTTTCAGGTGTTTGGACAGGTACGATGTGTTTAACTGAATCTCATGCAGGTTCAGACTTAGGTATTATCCGTACTAAAGCAGAACCAAATGCAGATGGTAGCTATGCAATCTCTGGCGAGAAAATCTTTATCTCTGCTGGTGAACATGATATGGCTGAAAACATTATCCATATCGTTCTTGCTCGCCTTCCAGGTGCACCAAAAGGGACTAAAGGTATTTCGTTATTTATCGTTCCTAAGTTCAATGTCAATGCAGACGGAACGATTGGCGAGCGTAATGCAGTACGTTGTGGTTCTATTGAACACAAAATGGGTATCCATGGTAACGCAACTTGTGTCATTAACTTTGACCAAGCTAAAGGTTACTTGATCGGACCTGAAAACCGTGGTTTGAACTGTATGTTCACCTTCATGAACACAGCACGTATTGGTACTGCGGTTCAAGGTTTATCTGCATCTGAGTCATCTTTCCAAGGTGCTTTAGCTTACGCGAAAGAGCGTTTAGCAATGCGTTCACTTTCTGGTCCTAAAGCTCCAGAAAAAGAAGCAGATCCAATTATTGTTCACCCTGCTGTTCGCAACATGCTTTTAACTCAAAAAGCATTTGCTGAAGGCGGTCGTGCACTTGTTTACTTACTTGCTCAATATGCAGATATCGTTGAAAAAGGCGAAACTGAAGAAGAGCGTAAGTTTGCTGACAACATCTTGTCTTTATTGACTCCAATTGCAAAAGCATTCTTAACTGAAACAGGTTCTGAGTCTGCTAAGCACGGTGTTCAAGTCTTCGGTGGTCATGGCTTTATTTCTGAGCATGGCATGGAACAAATTGTACGTGATACACGTATTGCCTGCTTGTATGAAGGTACAACTGAAATTCAAGCACTAGACTTATTAGGCCGTAAAGTTTTACAAACTCAAGGTGCAATGCTTCGTGATTTTACTAAGATTGTTCACAAGTTTGTAGAAGCAAATAAAGACAATGCTGCCATGAAAGAATTTGTTGAGCCACTTGCTGCGCTTAACAAAGAATGGGGCGACCTCACTATGCAAATCGGTATGCGTGCAATGCAAAATCCGGATGAAGTGGGCGCTGCTGCTGTAGATTACCTCTACTTCGCTGGTTACGTTACTTTAGCTTATCTATGGGCTCGTATGGCGCTTGTAGCACAAGAGAAATTAGCAGAAGGTACAACTGACGTTGATTTCTATAACGCGAAAGTTACGACTGCTCGCTTCTACTTCAAGAAAATCTTGCCACGCGTACGTTCTCACGTAGACGTTATTGCTGGTGGTTTAGACCCATTGATGTCATTAGATGCTGAACATTTCGCTTTCTAACCATAGTTAGTTGCGATATGCAATGTTAAAAACTAAAAAAGGACTGCTCAGTTTTGACGGTCCTTTTTTTATAAGATCAGTGATAAATTTAGACTTTAAATTCAATATCCATTTCGTTTTACAGGATATCTAGCACAAGTTGATGTGCATAAAAAAGGTGAACGATTATGCCAATTTACAATGCTCCTTTAGCTGATATGAAATTCATCTTAAATGATGTATTTAAAGCAGAACAATTTTGGCAGTCTAATGAGAAACTCGCTCATGTAGATGCTGCAACAGCTGAAGCAATTTTAGAAGAAATGGCTAAATTTGCTCAGAACGTGACTCATCCATTAAACCGTACTGGTGATGAAGAAGGCGCTCGCTATGAAAATGGCGAAGTCTTTACTCCTGCTGGCTTTAAAGATGCATTTCGTCAATATGCAGAAGGTGGCTGGATTGGCTTAGGCGCAGATGAAGAATGGGGGGGGCAAGGCATGCCAAAAATGCTGACCGTTCTTGCCGATGAAATGTTATTTGCGACAAACCCATCTTTCATGCTCTACCCGCTTCTTTCAGTGGGTGCTGGCATGGCTTTAAGTAGCTATGCATCTCAAGAACAAAAAGAAACGTATTTACCTAAGATTTATTCAGGTGAATGGTCAGGTACCATGTGCTTGACTGAACCACATGCAGGTACTGACTTAGGTATTATTAAAACTAAAGCAGAACGTAATGAAGACGGTACTTATAACATTACAGGTACTAAAATCTTCATCACTGGCGGTGACAACGATTTAGCAGAAAACATCATTCACTTGGTACTTGCTAAAACTCCAGATGCTCCTGCTGGTTCACGTGGTATCTCGCTATTTATCGTACCGAAATACCTTGTAAAAGAAGATGGTTCTTTAGGTGACCGCAACCATGTTGGCCCAGGTTCTATTGAACATAAAATGGGAATCAAAGCCTCTGCTACTTGTGTAATGAACTTTGATGGCGCAAAAGGTTACCTCGTTGGTAAAGAAAACGAAGGTCTTGCTGCGATGTTCGTTATGATGAACTACGAACGTTTATCAATGGGTATTCAAGGTTTAGGTGCTTCTGAATTTGCTTATCAAAATGCTGCTCAATATGCGACTGACCGTTTACAAGGCCGTAGTGCAGCTGGTGTCCAATCACCAAGCAAGCCTGCTGATAGCATTTTAGTACATGGTGATGTACGTCGTATGTTGTTAAATGTACGTGCAAACAACGAAGCTTCTCGTGCATTTGCAGTCTATGTAGGTCAACAGCTAGATATCACTAAGTTCTCAACTGATGCAGAAGCTGTGAAAAAAGCGAATGATCGCGTTGCGCTTTTAACACCAATCGCAAAAGCTTACCTTACAGATACCGCATTCCAAGCAACTTTAGATGCTCAGATGGTATTTGGTGGTCATGGATATATTCGTGAATGGGGTATGGAACAATGTATTCGTGATCTTCGTATTGCGCAAATCTACGAAGGTACCAACGGCGTTCAATCTCAAGATTTAATTGGTCGTAAAACTATTAAATGTGGCGGTGCATTCATTGCTGAATACATTACAGAAATCCGTGACTTTGCAAATGATTTAGACACCGATTTGAACTTCATTAAAGATGCAACTTTAGATGCTGCAACTGAAATTGAAGCAATCACTCAGTTTATTATTGAACAAGCTGCTGAAAATGTAGATTTCCCAAATGCTGCTGCTGTTGATTACTTACATGCAGTTGGCTTACTCAGCTTCTCTTATATGTTTGCAAAAATTGCAGCTGCTGCTAAAGATAAATCTGGTGATTTCTACCAAAACAAACTTGCTTTAGCTCAATACTTTGTTGAACGTATCTTGCCAGATATTGATGCACGTATTGCTAAAATCAAAGCTGGTTCAGACTTAATTATGGGCTTTAGTGAAGACTACTTTACAAACCAAGCATAATTAAGATTTTTATAAAAAACGCCTGAGTAATCAGGCGTTTTTTATTTTGTATTTACTATTTCTATTGGCATAAAATTTGTTTATTTTCTAGGCATACTCATATTAAAAAGATTTTACTATGCCTGATCCGAAAAAGTTTGAAAGAACGCTCGACCGGTTTGGTCACTATGCCGTTGAAGCTTTTCATTATTTGGCTTTATTCATTATCGGTTGTATGGTGGCATGGTCAGCAGCACATACAGTTTATGAAATTTTAACTGTCAAAAAGTATGCTTCAATCGATGACATCTTATTGTTATTTATTTATCTGGAACTCGGCGCAATGGTCGGTATTTATTTTAAAACCAATCATATGCCTGTACGTTTTCTTATTTATGTGGCGATTACAGCCTTAACGCGTTTACTGATTTCAGATATTCAACATGACCATAAAGCAGATATCGATCAAGTGATTATTACTGGTTCAATTCTAATTTTAGCGATTTCAATTTTAGTGGTTCGTTTTGCTTCTTGGCACTACCCATCTGTAATGAAAGAAAAGCATTCAAAAACACCCAACTCTTTAAAAACTCCTCAACCACAAGATGACGAATTAGCATAAAAAAGGCCTCAATATTGAGGCCTTTTCATTTTTATATTTTAGTTTTAACGCACACGATAAACTTGGTGATGTGAATCAACTAATAAATATTGATTCGGTGTTTTCACCCAGTGATATCCACGTGGTGGTTCATATAAACGATGGGCACGCCAGTCCGAAACAAAATAACGGTTATCACGGTATTCTACAGGAATACGCTCCCCTCGCTTGAACACAACATATTCATGGCCACGGTTTGCATTTGACCAAACCGGTGGTCTATGGTCATCGCGTCGATCATAACGATGATCGTAGCGCTGTTCATAATGTCGATAGTCTTTACCGTGATAGTTATCCCAGCGATTATTTGAATCCGCCATCGCAGTAGCAGACATACCCAACATTAAAGTTGAAAGTACAAGAACGATTGGCTTTTTCATGGTGCATCCCTTTTATCTTGATATAGAGCTAGATTAAAAGAGAGTCAAGGAGAAACCATGAATAAAACAGGCTTGATTGATATTGTTTGTAATGACTATAAAGAAAATATGAAGAATCTGTATCTGTGCTACCATTAGCATTTTCTAAGCTAGGTCAATTGCTGTGTCTGAAATCAGTTTTGAACGTCTTCATCAATTTTTCTGCAAAGTTCCAAGTGTACAAGAAGCCCGTATTATGGCGCATGGAGCAGATGGCGAACACGCTTGGTGGTTTAAGTTCAGTATTGATGTAGAACACCCACTTGCATGGCAAACCGTGCAAGAACTCGGCCATGTTTTAAACTATCTATCGACGAATGAACGTCTACCTACGTTATTTTTTCCAGTGTCACCACCGCCTTATATGAATGGCGAAGCAAAAGACTTTTTGTCATGGATTATTCAATGTAATCATCCTGAGTTTAACCCTGATGCCGTATGTGATTGGCTTGAAGCACGTTTACCTAATCCGGTAGATGATGAATCGCAGTGGAAGATTAAGACTGATTTGAGTGAAATAGAAAAGTTAGATGATAAGGCTTTGGATCAATTGATTCCGCCAACGCCTTAAAATATTTCAAGTTTTATTCTCTATTTTTAATTAGCAAGACGGGGTCTTACCGCTTTAAGTTCTACTTGTAGTAGCTAATTCGTTACTTTGGTTTCGCCCAAAGTAACCAAAAGCATTTGTCATCCACAAAACCTGAGGTGCGAATAGCAAAGATTAATAATCTTTGCCGTACCGCAAGGCGAAAGCTATGCTTGAGTTTGAACTACGCACTTTGTTTGTCTTGCGCTCGAAGCAAACGATGTTTGCTTTCCCTCGCTCAGGTTGTGGATGACTCTAGGCACAAGCCATTTTTTTGGAAAACTCCAAAGGTAGTGATTAAAAAGTCGATAACCCTGACCATTCCATAAAGCGATAAATCCAATACTTCACTTTAGATTCATCTGCATACTTCGCATAATCGACGCTCATCTGTCTACCTTGTAGGTTTGACCATGAAGTATTGAAGTAATCCTGAGCATCTTTAAAAACTTGATCTTGAACTTTGCCTATAACCAGCATATCCGTTTCAAGGTTGTAATTTTTTAAATTACGAGCAGTGAAATTGGCAGAACCTACAATCAACTCAGCTTGCTGGTCGTTATATTTCACAATCATTTTGCTATGGTTCTGTTCACCATGCGTGTCACACCAGCGAATTGGTATACCAGCAGCATGTAACTCTGAAGCAACCTGACGGTTTGGAATACCATTCTTTTGTCTTCCAAACGCATCTTTATTTGGGTCAAGTAAAACACGAACAATCACACCTCGTGCTTGTGCATTTTTTAGAGCTTGAATAATCTTGCGTTCAGATAAATAGAACATACTTAGATCGAGATGTTCTTTGGGTTTAGCCGAATTAATTAGTTTCAATACAGATTCATAGATTGCACCCTCAGTTAACACTTGAACCTGAGGCTTGGTTATATCTTTTTCAAAGTCACCTAAAATGAGTGATGGTGAGCTACTTCCAGACATCTGCGCAACAGCAGCTTCTGTTTGAAGAATATCAGTAGCTGTGGCTCCTGTTACAACCAACGCCACATTAGAGTGTCTCGAACTACCATCGTGTGGATTTGCTGAAGTGACCAATGATTTCCAACCAGCGTCAGTATCAACAACCAAGGTCTTACGGTGATTCGCTTTAAAATTAAATAGGTTCAGATAACTGCGTAATGTAATTTTTTCATTACCAAAAGGATTGGGTAACCAGCCTTTGTCTGGATTATTTCCGATATTTTGGCAACAAATATACCAAAAACCAGACCAAAGTGGATTTGAAGCACGTAAAGGTGCCAGATTCGTTTCGATAACATCAACACCGGCTTGTCGTAATTGCCGATAATGCTCCGGACTTAAACCGCCATAAACTGAGTTAATCGGGTCAGTAATTAATACAATCTGGATTTGACGGTTTTGTCTTTTTTTACTAATCAACGCATTAGTAAGTTCCTGCATCAATGGTCTTTGCTTTATTTTTGAGTCACCCACCTCTGAATTAAATAAAAACATATCGACCACAATAGTAGTCTTTGCCTCATCAATCATTTTTAAAATTTCATCAAAAATATGTTGATCAAGCTTCTGTTGACCATTGGCATCCAGATAAGTTTTATCTGCTAAAAATTTGACATCGGCATGTCTAAGCTTGCCACTAAAGTTAATGCCCTGTGGTAATGGTTTTACTGTGTGGTAAATTGCCGATGCAATATATGCAATAGCAACAACGCAAAGTAATACCGCCATATAACGACGCCCTGACCAATTTATTTTTTGATGAATTCGCTGAAAAATACGCATAAAAAAGACCTAACTTGATCATTCCAAATTAGGTCTTTTAGCTTGATTTTTCAAGTTTAGTTTCGTGTTAGGCCTTAGAAACTAAAGTTTACACCGACAGTAAAATTACGCCCGACTTGTGGAACATTTGCAAGGAAAGACTCATGCTGATAAATTCGGCTATCAAGCAAGTTGTTGGCATTCAAGAACACTCGGTAATCACCAATATTGCTATATTTGCCGTTATAACCAACGCCTAAGTTCAGCATGTTATAGCTCTGCCCTCTAGTTTCATAATTAGCAATATCATTTTGTTTAAACACATGATAGTACTCGGCAGAACCATCCCATCCATCACCAAAATCTGCTTTAACTTTAGTACCTAAACGTCCACCCGGAATACGTGGTGCATTTTCATTATCAATTTTGCCGCGAACATAATCACCAAATAGTCCTAAATTATATACAGGTGAAATTTGGTAGCTTAGGTCAGCATCGACACCATAGAACTTAGCTGCATCTTGACTATATTGAATAAGACGGAAGCCTTGGAAATCATCCAATGTATTAGCATAAATGAAATTATCAAAACGGTTATGGAACACGCTTACGTTGTATTTCAAAAGATCATTATTAAAGTGCAAACCTAACTCAACATTATTTGAGCGCTCTTTCTTCAGGTCATCATTACCCAACTCATAAGTATTGGTCGCCATATGCACACCGTCCGAATACAACTCTTGAGCAAATGGCAAACGTTCTTGGTGTGATGTTGTGAGGGACAATTTGTATTGCGGAATAAATTCCCAGCTTGCTGTACCAGCAACCGAATATCCAGTACCCGTGTAATTCTTTTGATCTGACTCAATGTCGATAGTTTGATGGTCAATACGCGAAGAAACTGCAAGATTGACGTTATTGATTTGTTTTTGTTGCAAACCAAATACGCTATAACGTTGGGTTTTGCTTGGATCCATAATCGACTCATCACCAACAATATTCAGTTTTTGTTGGGTATATTGCGCGCCAATTTGTCCTGTCCAACCCGCCCAAGCATTATTTTCTAATGTAACTCGGCTATCAATCCCTTTGCTTTTAAAAGTTGTTCCGACATCAGTATTATGCATTTCTTCATGTTGATAGTCGGTATAGCTTGCTTGCGCTGCAACTTTAGCAAAGCCTGCAAACGGGTCTCTTAACTCACCTTTTAAATCATAACGCTTTTCTTTGAGATTAATCCATGAGGCATCATGTTCGTGCTCATGCTCATGTTCGGTTGATGGGTCATCAGTTCCACACACGAGGTGCAAGCCATCACGTTCACATGAACCAAAAAGCTCATTATCGGCAGGAATACCATATTGATCATGACGCTGGCTAAATGAAGCACCGATAAAACCACGATCCCCAATCCAAGATAATCCAGCATTATAATTTTTAGAGTCGGCAAAAGTGCTATCCTGACGACGCTCGTCTGTTTGTAAATCTCTAGGCAAGATATAGTCATTCGCATCGCGCTTTAAACCGCCGACACGTAGCGCAACATGGTCCCCTAAACCGACTGTCGCTTGCCCTGAATATAGTAGCTCATCACTACCTGAGTTGTAGCGGACACCAGCTTTTCCTTGATAGCCCTTGTCTGGCATACTAGTTGGAATTTTTTCATCAACAACATTTACCAGTCCCCCCACAGAGCCTGCACCATATAATAATGCTTCAGCACCATTTAATATTTGAATATCTTGGGCAGAGTTTGGATCAACCGTAACGGCATGGTCTGGCGATACAGATGAAACATCCATTACATCGCCACCGTTTTGTACGATCTTGACACGTGTACCGTCTTGACCACGAATGACAGGGCGGCTCGCCCCTCCTGTATATTGAGCTGAATAAACCCCTGCTTGACCATTTAAGGCATTACCAATACTCGTTGCACCTTCTGCTAAAGACGTATTATTGGCTGGTGCTGTGGTTTCTGCTTTAACCGTAATTGTTGCCAATTCGGCAGGTTTCTCTTCCTTAGTATTTGTGTCATCCGCTGCCATCACTTGCTGAATAGAAAGTGATAATAATGAGAGAACAAAAAGCTGTGTTTTGAGCTGCATAGTCAATGCCCCATATTTTTTACGTTATATTATAACATTCCAAATGTTTTGCAATAAAAAACATTAACCAAAGGCATGTTTCGTTAGACTCGTTGTTTTGATGATGTGAGAAGCTTCGTTTTCCAATGCCTTTTACAATCTCTCATGCTGTTCTTGCTCCACCGATTGCTAAACTAAGTCGAAACACTCTGCCTGTTGCCGCCCTAGCTATTGGCAGCATGACACCTGACCTTTACCGCTTATTTACAGTTCAGTCAGGTATGCTGACTCATCAATGGAAGGGCTTGCTTTACCCAAACCTTGCATTAGGTTTATTGTTTTGCGTCATTTGGTATTTACTTTATCGACCTGTGGTTTACCGTTTTTTTGGTATTCAGCATGATTTGAAATTAGACTCTTTTAAACGTTTTATCTACTTTTTAATTGAAATTATATTTGCACTCATTATCGGTATTGCCACTCATCTCATTTGGGATGGTCTTACTCATTCTGACTTTCGAACTTTTATCTTCCAAGATTTTTTATCCCAAACGGTTCATTTCTTTGGTCGTCCCTATCCTTTGCATCGACTACTTCAACTCGGTTCTTCTGCTCTAGCATTACCTTTTTTAGGCTGGATGAGTATTCATTATTATCAAAAACATAAACAGCACTGGAAAATAAGTCATAAAATTAAAATTTTTGCATGGTCTCTGTTTATTTTATCTACCCTTTTGGGCTTATTTTCACTTTGGGATTATGCCCGTTACATTCCTCACGAGGTTTGGCATACCGACACCTATTACTTTACAGGTCGATCTATTAATGAGTTTATGCAAGGCTGGTTAAGTACTTTTAGTTTGGGGTGCTTATTATTCCTGTTTTTAGATAGACAACAAAGAATGGGCTAATGGATAAACTTGCTGCCAAATTGCTCATTTTTAGCTAAATTATAGCTGTTTTTTAATCTAGTTCTTGTCGCATGCCATTCAACAGGGCATAATCGAAAACTTACTTTTTTGACGGTGCGCGGTTTACGCATCCGTCCTTTCAGCCAATATAGTTTGGATAATCTTCATCATGATGCGAACTCATTACTGTGGCTCTTTAACTGAAGCCCAAATCGACCAAACCGTTACATTATGCGGTTGGGTACATCGTCGCCGTGACCATGGCGGTGTTATTTTCCTTGATATGCGTGACCGTGATGGTCTCGTTCAAGTGGTTATTGACCCAGATACTCCAGAAGCATTTGCAACTGCAGATAAAGCACGTTCTGAATATGTATTAAAAATTACAGGTCGTGTTCGTCGCCGTTATGAAGGTACTGAAAACCCAAATATGGTGAGTGGTCAAATCGAAGTTTTAGGCAAAGAAATCGAAGTTCTTGCTGCTTCTGAAACTCCTCCATTCCCATTAAATGATGACACGATTAACGTGTCAGAAGAACACCGTTTAAAATATCGTTTCTTGGACATTCGCCGTCCTGAAATGTTAGAGCGTTTACGTTTCCGTTCTAAAGTAACTAACTTGATCCGTAACTATTTAGATGATCACGGTTTCTTAGACGTTGAAACTCCGATTTTAACTCGTGCAACTCCTGAGGGTGCACGTGACTATTTAGTACCAAGTCGCGTACAAAATGGTAGCTTCTACGCACTTCCACAATCACCTCAATTGTTTAAACAATTATTGATGGTTGGTGGTATCGATCGTTACTACCAAATCGCGAAATGTTTCCGTGATGAAGACTTACGTGCTGATCGTCAGCCAGAATTCACTCAAATCGACATTGAAACATCGTTCTTAAATGACGATGAAATCATGGATTTGATGGAAGGCATGACTGTTAAACTATTTAATGACTTGCTTGGCGTAAAGTTTGAAAAATTCCGCCGCATGCCATATAGCGAAGCGATGCGTGATTATGCATCAGATAAACCAGATTTGCGTATTCCATTGAAACTCGTTGACGTTGCAGATTTAATGCAAGAAGTTGAGTTCAAAGTATTTGCTGGTCCTGCAAAAGACCCTAAAGGCCGTATTGCAGCACTTCGCGTACCAGGTGCAGGTTCATTAACTCGTAGCCAAATTGATGAATACACTAAATTTGTTGGCATCTACGGTGCGAAAGGTTTGGCGTATATCAAAGTCAATGAAATCGAAAAAGGAATTGAAGGTCTTCAATCTCCTATCGTTAAATTCATTGAACCAATCGTAATGAAGTTACTTGAGCGTGTTGGTGCAGAGAATGGCGATATCGTATTCTTCGGTGCTGATAAAGCCAAAGTTGTAAACGATGCTATGGGTGCACTTCGTGTCAAGATCGGTCATGACTTGAACCTTGCAACTTGTGAGTGGGCTCCACTTTGGGTTGTTGACTTCCCAATGTTTGAAGAAACTGACGATGGCAAATGGACTTCTGTTCACCACCCATTCACACTACCTAAATCTAGCGTAGAAGACGTGAAGAGCAATCCAGGCGAAGCACTTTCTGTTGCTTATGACATGGTATTGAACGGTACTGAAGTTGGTGGCGGTTCTCTTCGTATTTACACATTAGAAATGCAAAAAGCGATTTTTGAAGCGCTTGGTATTTCTGATGAAGAAGCAGAAGAGAAATTCAGCTTCTTGCTTAACGCACTTCGTTATGGCGCCCCTCCTCACGGTGGTTTGGCATTTGGTCTTGACCGTTTAGTAATGCTTATGACTGGCGCGACTTCAATTCGTGACGTTATTGCATTCCCTAAAACGAAAACTGCTGAATGTCCACTTACTCAAGCACCTGCTCCTGTTGAAGCAAACCAGCTTCGTGACTTGGGCATCCGCTTACGTGAAAAGCCAAAAGCTGAAGAATCTAAATAATTATTAGATTGTGAAATTAAAAAACCCTGCTTATGCAGGGTTTTTTAATAAATAATTTTTAATGAGATATTTCTTTTTCAAAACTCGAAACTGTATTAAATTTTTGTTCAAAAATCTGAATAATTTCTTTTTTTAGTTTTTCAAAATCAACCACTTGCTCATCATCATTTAAACAAATCTGTGGAAGGTGCTCATTTTTAATAACATGATTAATTTCAGGAAGATTTTGGATTCTTAAATTAAAATTTTGACCACGCTCAAATATATTTACGGGGCAAAAACGAGCAGAACATAACTGCCACAATCTGAACAAGTACTGATTAACATCTAAAGGCTGTCTAAATCGATGACTTGATACTTCCTTTAAGTAGTTTTCTTCTTTTTCCCAAACCTCTTCAAATATCGATTTCAAAAATGGTTGAGGTAAATGATTACTATAAAAACTTGAGAATTTTCGATTATATAAACTTAAAAAGTTACCCCAATTATTACTGATTGAATAACGATGATTAAAAAGTGTGTAAGGATTTTTTCGAAATAATTTTCTCTTATCAAAATATTTATTAATAATCGCAACATCGGTCAAAGCAACAGCACCTAAAAAGTTCTCTTCTCCCACTACCATTAAAGGCTGTAGTCTAACTCCATCGCAAGGTAGACCATTTCTAAAGAAAAACTCCGGTTCTAGGGGGCTATTAATAAAAGTATCATCATTAAAATAGACAAAGTGCTCTGCAAGACCTTCTATTTTATGAATATTAATTTCGATAGCATGAGAGTTAAAAGTAGGTAAATAGTCTGGATTTATTATTTGATCATGGGTCACCAAGTTTAATTTTGGATGATTTTGTACTAAAAATTCTGGAAAATGACCACAAGTTACTAGATGAATTTTTCGTACCCAAGGACAGAATTTTTCAACAGATCTAAACCAATATTGAAGATTATCCCAATCACGATAACGGCACTCATCAATGACCTCAGTCACCTGTGTATTTGCTTCTTTAGATTTATAATATTTATAATCTTGCTGCCATTTAGTATCAGTTGAGTCGACCCAAATCATGACAAAATCAATAGGCTGCATTATTCTCCCCTAAGCTAAATTCAACAAGATAATGAAAGTTTTAGCAAATAAGAGGGATATTACTATTTATTAATGTTAATTAAAGTTCACAATTCCTTCATATTTTTATTATTTCTAAACAATTTCGTTAATTCATAGTCTATTGAGGTGACAGTGGGCAAATGGCATAATAGCTGCTCTCTTCTCCCGCATGGTAATTGATTATGGCAATGCGTCCTGACGTTCGTCGACATGCTTTAGTCGTGATTGTATTCTCTCTTGCGCAATGGTTTTTCATGCGCTATATCCTTTCACATGAACTATTTAATTTAACGACCAACCAACGCATTCTTTATTTCTGTGTAAGCAGCCTCGCAGGTGCATTACTTATTTTTGTAGCACTCATTTATATGGTGCTTAAAGGAAATGCGGATAAATAGTAATTTCTTTTATTTAATGGATCTCTGATTTTAATATCATGAACATGAACCATAATTTACTTAAACAAACTGAGTTCCATTCATTTCATTGGGATAACTTTAGCTCTGAAATTTTAGCAGCTCATCAAAGAGTTATGTCGCATTTAGGTTTAAATGTTCGATATACTCAAAAGAACATTCCACATGGTCAATGGCTTGATGAAATCATGGCAACAGCTCAAGCTGAAGTTATTGCGATTATTGAGCCCGATCTTATCCCATTGAACATCGATATTGTTTTGAATGCAATTGAATATGTTATTAAAAATGATACGTTTTTAGGATGTGCTCAAGTCTCAAATCATATAGGCAATGCAACACATATTTTTGCATCTCCTGCTTTTTTCTTTATTACTAAAACATGTTATGAAAAACTTGGGCGTCCCTCTTTTATGCCTAATAAACATGGAGATGTTGCAGAAGCTCTTGCATTTGCTGCCGAAGAAAAAAGAATTCCCTATCATACTTTGTTTCCAACACGCTATGAAAAAGCACCAAGTGAAGGTTGTTGGGCCCTAGCAAGTTATGGTTATTATGGCATAGGTACAGTATTTGCAGATCAGGTTTACCATTTATTCCAAAGCCGCACTGCTGAAAATATAGAACTTTTCGTGAAACGTTGTGATGAGCTCATTAATAATACACTTGATATTTCAGGTTTTAATAACTGTATGAGTCTAGAAATGCCATCTTATATTTATGAACCAAAGAAAAAGCGTAAATGGTATACGAAAATCTTTTCATAAAAATTTGTTTAAGAGCTTACCAATCATAATTATTGTAAGCTCTTAAATACATTTAACATCGTGGATGTTTTCCTTTTATAAATGTTTGAATAACAAGTTTTAAATCACGAAATTCAAAATGGCTTAACTTACGATACATCAAACGTAAAAATTTCAATTTAGCCATAAAAGTACTTCCACTATAATATTTTACTTTAAGTGTATTTTCATAAATAAACTCTTTTTTTCTCCAATCAGTTAATTCTTCTTCGGTTAGTGACAAACCATGCTTTAAATATGTTCTAGATGAAAAGCTAAACTTTTCACCTTGTTTTAATAAATTATTTAAACGAATGAAAAAGGTTGAATCAACACCATAAAAAGCAAAATGTGGGTCAAAGACAGAGCCGAATTTTTCAATAAAAATATTTTTTATATTTTTTGATAAAATTAAACCTGAACCAACTGAAAAAATAGATACCACTTTTTCAAGCTCATCACTATTTGTCAATAATTTATTATTTACCATAGGAAAATGTTGAATATGTTCCACTCTTGCATATATTTTAGGAAATTCAATATCAATATCATTTAGTGTTTCAAATAAATGCTTTTCATATTCTGCATTTATTATTGTGTCATCATCGAACAGCACATAATAATCAGCGTCATCTCCTTCTATAAGATCATTATAAATCCAACTTAAAGGTTTGTTTTGCAAATGATTTTCTAAAGTAACTTTTAAATGTTTATCTCTTAACTTTTCAAAGAAATCATCTACAATTATGTTTTTTGGTCCATTATTTATAATAACTAAATGATCTAAGGGATGAGTAAAGGAAAGTAAACTCTGTAAAGTTGAAGATTCTTTTAACGTTTTATTATACAACACAACAACCATTACAACTTTTGGCATAACACCCCCCAATAAACTACTAAGTAGAAAAATATAAAATTAAGCTTTAATTCAATAAAAAAATCTTCGCAGATTCATTTTATTACTTATTTGAATAAAGTTGACTAAACAGTTTAGCTAGATTACGTCGAATGCCTGTTCCATACTTACTTTTCTTTAAACTAGTTGCATCGACTCGTTCAGCTTCGATGGCACTTAACTCTTGATTTTTTTCTCCCTTTTGAATGACTGGATGATCAACAATATATGTCATTAAAAGATGCACTTGGCTATCAAAATCAAATAAGTAACTCCAATCATCAGCCCGACGTAAAGGCTGATGATAAGCCAAAAGTACTTTTGCCATATCCCGATCAACAATATAAGCCATCGCATAGTTCACACGATGAAAATAGTCAGGAATAACTTCAAGAATCTTTTTATTCAGAAAAGTCTCCTCTTTAAAATTTCCT
Source organism: Acinetobacter sp. AOR41_HL (assembly GCF_027854645.1). Taxonomy (NCBI): domain Bacteria; kingdom Pseudomonadati; phylum Pseudomonadota; class Gammaproteobacteria; order Moraxellales; family Moraxellaceae; genus Acinetobacter; species Acinetobacter sp. AOR41_HL. The sequence goes on from NZ_JAKTHZ010000028.1 coordinate 29,127, forward strand.
CGTACTTTGCGTGATTCTTTCATTTGTATCCCACCTAAACTTAATAATGTTTTAGATGGTAAATGAGCACTTTCTATTTGTTTTTCTAATATCTCATAAGTAAGATCACTTGGGAAAATAGCATCATCTTCCAAAATTAAAGCATACTGATCATCAGTATCTAAAAAAAATTGAAGTGCTTTTAGATGAGATAAAGTACAGCCTAGTTCACCTGGAGTTAAAGGAGTTTCACGGCCCTTTACAGCTCTTTCAAAATATTCTTTTGCTGAAAGGTCTCCTCCTTTAATGCCTACTCTCGTTATAGGTAAGTTTCCTTGCTCAAAAAAATTTTGACTGAGGAATTTACTTAAGCGAGGTGAATTTTCCTCTTCGATACTGATAACATAAATCTTCATTAAGTAACTCCCCACTTTTAAACAGCAAATATGATATCTAATGTAAAATAGACTTAATATATCTTTTTTATTTCTTGTATTGTCATGATTCGTTCAATCCAAAAAAAATGGTACAAATACCAACAAGCAAAAAAAGCAAAATCTTTTGACTCTCATTGGTATATGCGTTTTGGTTGGTTAGAACAACCTTTTACATCACTTGAACAATTAGACTCTCTATTTGAAATTCACTCTCCTAGAAAATTTACATTTGCAGATAGCTTTTATGCTTATGAAAATGATCGTCATTTTATTTTTTTTGAAGAAGTTGATGATGAACATCCTGTAGGCTTTCTTTCTGTTTTAGAAGTCTTTAAAGATGGTACATACACATCACCTGAAGCTATTTTAAAGCTCGACTATCACCTATCTTATCCTTGTGTATTTAAAATAGATAATACTTGGTACATGGTACCAGAGACTTTTAGCAACAAAACAATCGAACTTTGGAAATGTACTGATTTTCCACTAAAATGGGAAAAGCATTCTAATCTTTTAGAGAATATTGAAGCAGTTGACACCACACCCTTTTATCATGAAGGTTTATGGTATCTTTTTACTTCTACACGTCGTGACTGTAAGAAATTTGGTGATCGTTTAGATTTATTCTTTACCGAGGATATTTTAAATCCTAACTGGCAAGAACACCCAATGAACCCAGTGTGTAAAGGAAAAATTCAATTTAGGATGGCTGGTAAACCTTTTTTCTATCAGAATAAACTGGTTCGCCCAAGTCAAGACTCTCTAAAACGTTATGGTGGACATATTGAACTTAAGGAAATCATAAAATTAAGTCCAAAGGAATATGAAGAAAAACTGTACGAAACAATATATCCTGAATGGAGCAAAGATGATGATGGATGTCACACTATTGATGTACATTCAAACTTCATTGTTATGGATGCGATCCGTTTGACAGAAAAAGATAATTAGCGTTGTTGTCTCAACGCTAATTTATAAATATCTAGTGTTTTATTAACCATTGCATTTAAAGACAATTCAGCCTCAGCTTTATCAAATGCAGGCTTAAAGTCATGATGAATATGCTCAAAGTTTTTAATCGCAACTTTAATTAAATTATTAATTTCTAATACGGTATTATCTTTTGCTATATATTTTTCTGGAATAAATTCTCTTACCATACCAACATCAGTGGCAATTACAGGTTTATGTACCAATAATGCTTCTGCAACAATTAAAGGCCCTCCTTCTCTCAAGGAAGATACCACCACTAAATCACTTGCTGCCAAGTAGGGATAAATATCTTGCTGATAACCAACTAATTTAATTTTATCCTGTAAATGCAGCTCTTGAATTAACTGACTTAAATGTTCCTGCTCTGGCCCCTCTCCTAATATTTCTAGCTGAATCTCCAAACCTTGCCATGCTTCTATAAGTCGATCAAAGCCTTTTACTGGATCTAATCGGCCAATTGCGATAACTTTTTTTAGAGTTGTTCTAGGTATATCGGCAGTCAATCTTTTTTCCTGAGCCACACCATTATAAACAACATGAACCGGTCGATACTCACTCACTTTATCGGCAACCGCCTGACTTACAGTTATTACCTCATTAAAATGCCGATAGCTACGCATATTATTTTTCATACCATGAATGGTTGCCACACTTGGTACTTTTAAAAACGGTAGAAGAAAACTCAAAATTTTTGAAGCTTTTCCACCTTGAGCATGGACAACATCAGGAGCAATTTTTCTAATTTCTTTAAAAAGAGAATAGAGAAGACCGATATTCATTCTTCCTTTGGAAAAATCAAAATAATGACAATGAAGATGCTCTATTTTAGGTAGTGTACTTTGATAGTTTAAGTCTAAAAATAAATGGACTTCTTGCTTTTGTGATAATTCTGCACAGAGTTGGAAAGTATGCTTTTCTAACCCACCGATTTTCCCACCATCTGTCGCCATAATCTGAACAATTTTCATAGCTTGCCTACTTATTTTTTATCTTTATTCATCGTCTGTTCAAACAGTTTGGCTTCTTTTAGAAATGCATAAAACGCGTTAATCATACTATTTACGAAACCACGCCAACCATTTAAGAAACTACGGCGAATAAAATAAGACTTCATAAAAGTCACTGGCATCACCAAAACCAATTTTGCAATGCTTGGAGACTTTCCTTTTTGGAATTTCTCTAATGCTTTTAAGTTGGAATATTGGTTATTTTTTTCGACTTTAACGAAAATACTCGACTCGCCATAATGGTAAATATCGTGTTGAGCGCGCTGAGATTCACCATCTACAATTACATTTTCATGGACTTTATTGGCAAGATCATAATGCCCTTTAGACTTACGGAAAAAACGCACTTTCGCATGTTTCTTAGTATGTTTACTGTTCGGAACACCTAAAAATACATCATTAATTGGAGTGATTAATGCATCAAGCTTGTTCTGCTGAATAGTCTCAACAATCTCTTGTTTTAATTCATTAGATAAGACTTCGTCGCCATCTAAATTGAGTACCCAATCATTTCGGCATTTTGCTAAGGCCAAACTTTTTTGCCCAGCATAACCCTGCCAGTCTTGATGAGAAATTTGGGTATTTTCAAAGCGCTTTGCAATTTCATAAGTATTATCAGTACTACCTGAGTCTAAAATAATAACTTCATCAAACTCACTGACACTTTGCAAAGTTCGCTCTAACCAAGCACCACAATTTAAAGTGACAATATAAACACTACATGGAATTTTATTCATAACTTATAACGTCCTTTAGCAAGGGCGATACGCATCTGTAAAGCATTCATGGCACCATGCGTGCTGACACGTGGAATATTAAATTGGTTATCTGCTTCATACGCTTCGATTTTTTTACGAGTCGATACTGCATTTTTAAAGCCAATATCTTGGGCCATTTTCTGGTGCTTTTCATTAAAACGACCAAATGGATAAGCAAAGCTAGGGCATTTTCCAACTAATGCTTCAACATCACGCTTAGACTGAAGCATCTCATTGTAAGCCGTTTGGTCATCAAGCTTAAGCAAGTTCACATGATGTTGAGTATGCGCACCGAACTCAATCAAACCAGAGTTCGCCATTTCATGGATTTGATGGTGAGTGAGCTTTTCAATACCTTCAATTTGCGTTGCCAAATAAATGGTTGCCTTTGCATTATATTTTTTAAGTAATGGATAGGCATAAAGATAATTATCCATAAAGCCATCGTCAAAACTTAAAGCAACCACATTCTTTTGATTCCGATATTGTTCAAGCTCAGAAACAAAGCAGAAGATAGCCCCTTTACGCGTCAACAACTGTAAGAGTTGTTCAAACTTTTCAGGGGGCATGTTCATACCAGAGGCAGCATCCTTAGGGGTAACCTGATGCAACATCACTATGCGTGGTAGTTTGTTCGAACGGAACGGAAGCCAGAATGTATAATTACCCAGCACATATAACAGTGCAGCAAGTATTAATAGGCCTACCGCAACGTACAAAAACCACATCATGCATAAACCTCATGTGACCATTCATAATTTTCTGAAAGGGGCTGCTTAAATGTCACCTCAACCATAAATTGAGTGATACGTTTAGCATTGAAAGATTTACGCGTTTTCTCCCACCCCTCTTTCGCTATTTTTTCAGCCTGCTCTGGATTTTGATCAAAGAATTGGATCTTCTTAGCCAAATCAAACTGATCATCAAAGTAAACCACTTCCTGCTCAGTGTAGAGTTTCTCAAAACCTGGAATTCTTGGACTAAAGGTGAGTAAACCATTACCAGTCAACTGTACAATACGGTCAGAACTATACAAGGTTACATCATTACGACGTGAGTAATTAAGTCCCATTTTTGTTTCAGAAAGAACCTTATAATAAGCTTTACCGTAAACACCTGGTTGCTCAAAACAACCATAATATTGATAGTTTACATGACCTTGTTGCAGGGCATCTGCCAAATCTTTTAAGAATTTTTCACGTTCAGGTTCTTTATAGACCACACCGCAGAAAATAAATGTCTTATCAGTCTTAGAGTTTGAAAATTGCTGTAGTGTTTCAACGTTACGATGACCCACATTAGGCAGATAGGCTACGCTTAAATGAGGCTGCTTTAACTTCTGTAAATACTCACCACCCGTTGTACAAAAGATAGCATCCAAATACGGGGAGAATGCTTTTACAAAGCCAAGTTTGCTTTCTAAATAAAGCGGATCAACATACCAAAATGCGATTTTAGTATTTGGATAAGATTCTTTAATTTGTCTTAGAACATCTGGACTCATCAAGTCACTATGTCCAATGAGCACCAAATCGGGTTCAATGTTATTGACGACTTTTAATACTTCTTTGTTGGCCCAATTGGCACCCAATTTTTTTGTTTTAAAAATCGTCCCCATTCGTGCCATATCACGAAAACTAAAATCATAAACGAAATGGCCATTTTCAATTAATCCGGCAGAAATTTTACGGTCTGTACAGTAAAAATGCGCGCCTTGTTTATTAAAGCCAAAATTTGCGATATGCAATATTTTCATTCTAAACTCTATAATTCCATCAATTCTGGAGATGAACTAAAATATTATATCATGCCTTAATTTATGTAGACCGTGTTATCAAAATATAGGATGATATCGCGCTTTTACACTTGGAACAGCTTGGCGTGATTTTTCGATTCAAAACAGGAAAGTTATGGTTCTTTATTTATTGCTTTATGCTGCTTGTTCCATCATGCATTATTTCCAGTGATGGTTTTTTCAAAGCTTTATATCCGCTTATTTTTTTCGTTTTTTTAATTTATCATTACCGCCGTTTTTTCTGGCTTAGTTTACCTATTTATCTTTTAAGCCCTTTTGCACTGTACTATGAAATTACCTATAACGCCCCAACTGAAATTTCAGTGTGGCTCACAATTTTAGGTAGCTCTGCAACTGAAGGCCAAGTTTATTTATCGACATTAGATCTTCCTTTAGCAATTGGTTTGATTATTGCTTACATCATTCCTTTGATTTTCTTTTATTATTTCATTCCAAATCAAAGACTAAGCACTCCAATGTGGCTACGTATTTTAGCGTTATGTCTTATTTTTTCGCCAATTCAACGCTACCTTAAAGCACCTGATCATCAGCAAGGGTTTCTAAATGTATATCGCCATTTTAAACAATCTTACCCTTTAAATTTACTTCTTGGTTTACCAGCAGCGAGTCTTGAAGTAAATCGAGTAAAAGATTTCATAGCCACACAAAACGAAATTGAATGTACACAAGTTAAGGAAACTCGCCCTACCATTACAGTACTAGTTATTGGGGAAAGTGCTCGACGCGACCGTTTAAGTTTGTTTGGCTATACCAAAAATAATACAACGCCTTATCTAGAAAAATATAAGAAAGATTTATGGTTATTTAATAATACGATTTCAGGCTCTTATATGACCAGTAAGTCTGTACCGACCTTATTAACAGGAAAGTTAAACGGAACTGATAATTTAAGCCCTTCTATTGTGAATGCTTTCAATGCAGCAGGCTACAAAACTTACTGGTTTAGCGCACAATCCCAATATGGAGAATATGATTCTCTTGTTTCAGCGTATGCCTCTTCTGCTCAAGAAACCCAATTTTTGACGCAACATTCATATTCAGCCTCACTAGAAACTCATTATGATGAGGAGCTACTCAAATCATTTGATCGAGCATTGGCAGAAAAAACACATCATAAATTCATCGTGTTACACCTTTATGGCTCACATGCTGATTTTACAAAACGCTATCCACCGCAATTTAATAAGTTTAAAGATACCTATGACAATACGGTACTTTATACAGACTATCTGCTCAGTGAAGTTATTCAAAAATTAAAAGCAACCAATGTGGACGCCAACTTAATTTACACATCTGACCATGGTCTTAATCTTGGAGAATGTAAAGAAAATAGTTCACTGCATTTAGACATGAAAAATAACTTCGATGTTCCGTTAATTATGTGGAGCTCAAACTTATGGAAGCAACATCATCCAGAAATGGCGAATACTCTTTCTAAAGAACAAAGCAGTGCAATCAGCTCAATTAATATATTACCTACACTCTTAGATATGAGAGGTATTCACTGTAAAAACATTTCTCAAGAGAGATCGTTATTTAATTCGAAGTTCAAAACATATCCAAGAGAAATTTTAGCAACATCAGAAACCATCAACTATGATAAAGGTCACGATGACAGCCAATGTCATTTAGTGAGCTGATAAACGACCCGATCCGCTTCCTGCAGAACCTGCCCTTCAGGAAGCAAATTTATATCAAACACATTTGCTATTAACTTTTTCTCTAGCAGTATATCAACCGAATTGGTAATACGATCTTGTTTGAGTCTGTCCATTGCAATCACACCGACTCGGCAACCTGCAGTAAGTGCCTCATAAATCATAGAAACACTATCTTCGGTTACCCACACAGCTTCTGCCTTTTGCATTTCCTCAAAAATCCAGCCTTGAGGAGTTTGCTCCACTGGAAATATCTGTAAACACTTAGCAAAGCTTTGTTGTTTTAAAATATCAATGAAACCTACAGGAGTACGACGTGAGGTGGTCAGGATAATCTCAGAATTTGAATTACACTCAACAATTTTTTGGACACTTAATAATACTTTTTCATGGTTCCACTGATGTCGTTTAGATGAACCACCCAATGCAATTAAAATTCTGCCTGCCTGATGTCGGTTTTCATTACGAATTGGATTCAATGCTCCACGCGTAACAATAACGCGCTCATTTGAAAGAATACCGTCATGCTCTGGAATCACAGCATAGTCAAACCAAACAATAGGTAAATTTGGCTTCATTAAAATAACAGTCTTCGCCTTTTTAAAAATTTTACCCAGCAACCAGACACGAAAGTGCGTATGGCTCCCGACACCAAATATGAAATCGGGTGCTTGCTGAAGTAGAGAATTTTTTGAAGAGAAAAGCGCTTTAATTAAGGAAATAATAGGCAAGTCATTAATAGAAACTTCTTCAAAAGTTGCATTTGCCTGCTGTCTTTGCATTGCCTGAAACAAGCCTAAAGCCTGTGAACGATGCCCTGCTTTACCATCAGAGACATAGACAATATGCATAAAAGCTCCCTAACTAAAAAATAAAAAGGCGAAACCAATGTTCGCCTTTTCATGTTAACGGATTAACTTATTTTACGTAAGTTAACCAGTGTTCATATTTTGGATTTTTACCTTGAACTGCATCAAAGAAAGTCTTTTGGATTTCAGTGGTAATTGGACCACGGCAACCCGCACCGATTTGACGGTCATCGTATTCACGGATTGGCGTAACTTCAGCAGCAGTACCTGTGAAAAATGCTTCGTCTGCAATATAGAATTCGTCACGTGTAATACGGCGCTCAACAACTTGGTAACCAAGATCTCTAGCAATCGTCATCACAGTTTGACGTGTAATACCGTCAAGTGCACCACCAGCGATATCTGGAGTATGTAAAACACCATCTTTAATCAAGAATACGTTTTCACCAGAACCTTGGCACACATAACCTTGTGGGTCCATAAGCATTGCTTCATCGTAACCAGAGTGCGCAACTTCTTGGTGAGCAAGAATTGATAATGTGTAGTTACCAGATGCTTTTGCTTTACACATGGTCACGTTTGGATGATGGTGAGTAAATGATGAAGTTTTAACGCGAATACCTTTAGCCATCGCTTCATCACCAAGGTATGCGCCCCACGCCCATGCTGCTACTGCGGCATGAATAGTGTTATTTGTTGCAGCAATGCCTAGTTTTTCTGAACCGATCCAAATAAGCGGACGTAAATAGCAAGAAGCTAATTTATTTTCACGAACAACATCGATTTGTGCTTGCTCAAGCGCTGCTTGGTCAAACGGTACTTTCATTTGATAAATTTTTGCTGAATTTAACAAACGTTTTGTGTGGTCTTGAAGACGGAAAATTGCAGTACCCTTAGGAGTTTCATAAGCACGAACACCCTCAAATACGCCCATACTGTAGTGTAGTGTATGGGTTAAAACGTGAATCTTTGCATCACGCCAATCAATTAATTGTCCATCTTGCCAAATAAAACCATCACGATCAGCCAAATTCATGGAACACTCCAAATTGTTATAAAATCATTCACTATCCAACTCAACCGAGGCGGTTGGGTCTATTAATCTTTGCCATAAATTGCAAACGACCGCACGGGTACTACGCCAGTCCGCTGCGCTGACTTGCATGGATTGATTCGCAAGGGCTAAGCGGTGGCTTTCGGCACGTTCACTAAGATAGGCTCGAATTAATGCTGTGGCATCTTCACTGGATAAGCAGTCTGCTTTAGCAGCATCTTCTAATATTCTTACATTATCAGAATAATGGGCGAGATCGGGTTTCGTCCCGCTCCATGCAAGTACAGCATACTGTGCCATAAATTCGATATCTACGATACCACCTGCGTCCTGTTTTAAATGAAAAATACCATGTTTTTTTTGTTCAGAAGACGAACCTAAGTGGTCTTTCATTTTCTGACGCATTTTCAACACTTCTTCACGAACATAAGCCTCATCTCTAGATTGAGTCAATATCTCGCGGCGAAATATTTCAAATTTTTGGCAAAGCGTTTCATCACCAGCAATAGAGCGGGCACGAACTAATGCCTGATGCTCCCAAAGCCATGCACTTTTCAACTGATAGTGTTCATAGGCTTTTAGACTGGTCACTAATAAACCGGCCTCACCAGAAGGTCTCAAGCGTGTATCAATTTCATAAACGCGGCCATCAAGCGTTTGAGTGGTCATTAAAGACATAAACTTTTGAGCGACACGCATGGCAAACTCAAACCCACTAATAGCCTTAGTTCCATCGGTGTCAGCTTGTTCATCTAAATAATGGATAAAGACAAGGTCTAAGTCAGAACCATAGCCCAGTTCAATGCCTCCTACTTTGCCATAACCAATGACAGCAAAGGCTTTATAGTCAAGAGAGCAACGTTTTCCCTCAACATCCTTTGGGTAACCATGACGTTTTGCTACGGTCTGATAAGCTAAATGAAGAGTTGCATTGACACTAACTTCAGCAATATCTGTTAATGCATCAGATACTTTCATAAGAGGGCTTTCAGCTAACACATCACTTGCAGCAACCGTGAGCACATTGCTCTTTTTAAACAAGCGAAGTACCCGCATTTGATCTTCGACTTGATCAATTTCGATACGAAGTAATTGCTGACGTAAAGAATCTTCCAAGTCCTTACGTTTTGGTAACTCAAAATCCATCGATAAGAACTCATCCAATAGTACTGGATACTGAGTTAGCTCTTCACAAATCCACGGACTTACTGTCGCCATTTTCACTAGGCGCTGTAATGCGCCCTTACTTTCAATCAACATGACCAAATACACTGTTCGGCGCATGACTGACTCAATCAGTGGCATTAAACGTAACAGTGCAGTTTGCGGTTGATCTGACTGCAAGATGGCTTCAATCAAATGAGGCCAGAAGGTTTTTAAACGCTGCACGGCATTTGAAGGAAGTTTTTTAAGTGCATGACCATGCCAAAACTCATGAATCAGATTTTTCGCATTATCATCTAATACTTCATCTAGCTGCTGCTCTAACTGTCCAAAGTTCTCAGTTGCAGCATTAGAGCTGGTATCTTCAATCAGCTGTTTAAATTGAACTTTTACTTTTTGGCGTTTCTCGTTAAGAACATCAATAAATTCATTCCAACTCGTAAAACCCAAGGTATCGATAATGCGTTGTCTTAGGTCAACTTCTTCAGGTAATAATTGCGTTTGCTGATCGTTAAGAGCTTGAATTGCATGTTCAACACGGCGTAAAAACAGGTAAGCATCTTCAAGCTCTAATACGGCCTGTTTTTCCAACAAGCCTGCCTCACCAATATGCTCTAGACTGACCAAACACTGGCGGTCTTGTAACTCACGTTTAGACCCGCCGTAAATCAGCTGAAATACCTGAACAATAAACTCAATTTCGCGTATACCGCCTGCTCCGAGTTTAATATCATCCTCAATATGGCGACGTAAAACTTCGCGTTCAATCATCGCTTTCATATCACGCATGGCAGCAAAAGCGGTGTAATCGACATAACGGCGGAATACAAAAGGACGTGTCATTTCTAATAAGTCTTGCCCTTCTTTCCCCCCCGTGACAATGCGTGCCTTAATCCATGCATAACGTTCCCATTCACGACCATGCTGACTTAAATATTTTTCTAAAGCTGCATGACTAATCGCTAATGCCGAGCCATCCCCCCAAGGCCGTAAGCGCATATCTACTCGAAACACAAAACCATCTGCGGTGATATGTTCGAGTAAATAAATAAGTTTTTGTCCCCACAAAATACAGAACTGCTGTACATCAATACATTTACGACCATTGGTTTCGCCTTGCTCATCAAAAGCAAAAATCAGGTCAATATCACTTGATAGATTTAATTCCTGTGCCCCAAGCTTACCCATGGCAACCACAATCAAATCTTGAACTTTGCCTGAATAACTTAATGGTTCGCCGTGTTTAGCCACAAGTGCAACACGAGCAAAAGCCTTTGCTGCACAAATACTTGCATCGGCAAAGTCTGAAAGTTCACGAGTGAGTGTCACAACATCGGTAAGCTGATTGGCATCTTGCCAAATCCAGCGAAACATTAAACGACTGCGTAATATACGAAGCGCACGCATCCAAGTTGTTTCATCGGCAATGCCTTCAAGCGTGGTGCCTACAAGCTGGTAAATTTGTTCTATTGAGAGCGGTGCAGCAAATTGATCTATTTGATAATCTTGTTCTAAAACAGCCTGATGTAACCCTAAAACTTGTTCCGCGTACTGACTAGCACGCAATGTTTTTTGTAACTGCTCCGCATTCATATAAAAAAGCTCTTTTCCTCAGACTCTCTTTTTAGTTATAGCAGTTCACGTAGTAATAGGAAAAGGGATTAAACCAATTTTGCTTCAGATGAATCATGATGCTCAATAAGCGTCTCATGACTTTCTTGAGCTGAAGGTAATAAAACTTTAAATGTTGTTCCTACACCTTCTTTGGAACTCACACTAATTTGCCCCTGATTAATCTCAATAAAACGCTTACAGAGACTCAATCCTAAGCCCGCACCTTTTTCCCCTGCAGTTCCTTTAAAGCTGGCTGTAATGCGTGGGTGAAATAAATTTGCCATTTGTTGTTCGGTCATGCCAAGACCTGTATCACGTACAGTGATTTCGACATTTGTGCCTGCTTGCTTCGCCTCAATGAACACTTTGCCAGAACCATCAACATCGGTAAATTTCAATGCATTTGAGACCAAGTTTTGGATCACCGAAGTCATCATATTAATATCGGCATAGATTTTTAGATCTTCGGAAACCGCATTTACCAATTCAATATTTTTCTTTAAAGCCAACGTATGCAGCACATCACAGACAATATTGCTCACTTGTCTAAGCTTGAAATTAATAGGGTGATAAACAAAACGCCCACCTTCGGCCATTGCCCATGTCAGCAAACTTTCCAGTAAGTTATAGGTCGATTGAGAAGTGTCATATAAATAGTCGGCAATATTTTGAATACTCGATTCATCCAGTGTTTCACGCTCTTTAGCCAACACTTCGGAGAAACCTAACAAGCCATGAAATGGTGCCCGCAAATCATGTGAAATAATAGAAAAGAACTTTGTTTTACTCGAATTAAGGGCGACTTGTTGCTCATAGAGTTCATTTAATTCTTCATAATTAAATTTCAACTCGATTTGTTGCATAAAACTAGAACAGTAATCGAGCAACAACTGAATTTGATCATCTTCAAAACAAGTTCCATCATCATCGAAGAAAACTGCAAATCCCATAGATGTCTGGTCAGGCTGCACCAAATGGACAGCTAAGGCACGCCCACATTCAATATTTAGCTCTTTTAAATAGTTGATTAAATTTTGATAAGAAGGATGATTGTGATGAATCACTTGTTGTTTAGCAAAACATTGTTTTAGGTGTCTTGAAGGTTTAAAGGAAATTGCAGTCATGCCATCTGGGCAATGATGCCAAAAATAAGGTTCCTGATTAAAAGTAAGCAAAGCTTTTTGACACTTCAACAGGCGAAGACTAAACCGGAAAAATTGCTCAATGTAGTTCTGCTCGGCATTTAATCCAAGTAATAGTGAAATTCTACAAGCACTTAATTGCTCGACCTGATGTAGTTCTAATCGCTGTGTCATGCCCGCCTCACAGATTTTGTCGTTGTTAGTCGGAACCGCTCTTTGAGAAATGTACTTATAATCATTATGATCTAATACAAACTTTAACACAGTACATTAAAAGAGCAACTTTCTTTTCGAAATAGAAATGTGAAGTTTCAATTAAAGGTTTTCAGATACATAAAGTGGGTATGCTTTAGAAAAATACAACAATTATTTGAAGGTGAGGAGTTGTAAGTAATAAGAAATAGAGATTCAAAAAAAGGAAAATTACCTTAAATCTTCTTATAAGTATTACCGCTTAGCTTCGAATTAAATTTTAGCTTTAATAAATGCATTTCATATTTAAATAAAGTCTTCTTAAATTAAAAAAATCTTTAAGTTCTAAATGTATAAAAGATTCAAACCCAACCGTCAGAACTAAAGTAAGTAGTTCACAATTTCTTGAAGTCTATGAACTTTTTTATCCAACAAAAAACCCCTAAGCCGTTAGCTTAGGGGTTTTTGTAGAATCATAAGATTCTGAATCTTGGTCCCGAGGGTCGGACTCGAACCGACACGTCATCTCTGACAGCGGATTTTGAGTCCGCCGCGTCTACCAATTTCACCACCTCGGGAGAGGAAGTATGTTTGTGTTGCGTATATTAGCGCGTTTGTAAAACTTGTCAAACCCTAAGTGAATATTATCGTTCACTTTTAGATCATTTAAACATTTTTCATAATTTAGGCCAGAAGCACAGCCATAAAAAAGCGAAAAAGTTTATACTAGGCCCAATTTTTGCGGTGTTTTTTCCTAAATATGCAACTGTCTGACTTTTCCTTTGAATTACCCGATGAACTTATTGCCCGTTACCCTCTCGAATCACGTAGTGCTTCACGTTTATTGCATTTAGACGCAAAGGGTCAATATCACGATCACATGTTCACAGATATTATCGATCTGTTTGAAGAAGGTGATTTGTTGGTACTCAACGATACTAAGGTCATGAAGGCTCGTCTTAAAGGAAAACGTGCCACAGGTGGGGCTATTGAGATTCTGGTTGAGCGTATGCTGAACCACACCACAGCGTATTGCCATATTAAAGCGAGTAACTCGCCTAAAGCAGGAGCTGAGCTTTTTGTCGGTGCAGACAATATTCCTGTAATTGTGCGAGGCCGTCACGAAAACTTATTTGTCGTTGAGTTTTCACAGCCAATTTTACCTGTACTTGAGCAATATGGTCAGTTACCTATTCCGCCTTACTTTAACCGTGAAGCAGAAGAAATTGACACTGAACGCTATCAAACGGTTTTCCATAACCCAGAAAAAATTGCCAGTGTGGCTGCACCAACGGCAAGCTTGCACTTTGATGAAGAGTTGTTAGCAAAGTTAGATCAAAAAGGGGTTAAGAAAACGTTTGTGACTCTTCACGTCGGTGCAGGTACTTTTATGCCTGTACGCACTGATGACATTACCAACCATGTCATGCACAGTGAATGGTGTGATGTTCCTCAAGAAACCATTGATTTAATTTTAGCGACTAAAGCACGTGGCAATAAAGTAATTGCTGTTGGTACAACCGCAACGCGTGCTTTAGAAAGTGCAGCCCAAGCGCATGGCGGAAAAATCGCAGCATGGACTGGTGATACTCAAATCTTTATTTATCCGGGTTATGAGTTCTGTATCGTAGACCGTTTAATTACCAACTTCCATTTACCTGAGTCTACCCTGCTCATGTTAGTTTCAGCATTGTCAAATAGAGACAACATTTTGGCTGCTTACGAACATGCAGTTAAAGACCGCTATCGCTTCTTTAGTTATGGCGATGCAATGCTGATTGATAAATTAGAAGTTTAAAAATTAAAGCTGGGTTAAATCTTATTAGTTAATTTGAGGTTTAACCCAGCATCTATAATTAAAATAAAAATAGTCTTGGTATTTCTATTTATCTCTTTCAATTTAAAGGATAATCTAGGTTTAGCACTTTATGATAATCATCTCATTACCTTCATGCCAATTGATACCGTACAACAAGCACTTCATATAAGACGTAAAAAAAATACACAGGTCTTTCGTAATATTGCTCGACTTTGGGACGCGGGACAAAAGTCACAAACAGATCAAGAACTCTTAAACGCATTACATCCATGGCGTGAAGATCATAACCTGCGTTTTGTTAATGTATTACCGCATTTGTTAGGTATTTGCAGTATTACGACTTTATTATTTGGATACTTTCTTCATCCTCATATTCAATATATTTGGAGTCTGTTATGGGCATTTTTAACGGGTTTTCTGGCCTATTTGCTCTATGAACCGCAAAAACCTCTAGCCGAAGTCATTCACTATTTAGAAAAGCGTATGACTGCTTTACGTTATGGCTTACAGTTTCAATACTTACCCGCTTATCTTCCAATTCAAGCCCAACCCATTTTAGTCTTGAGCAGACTAAAACAATATTTTCCATTGTTTAATCGAGGCAATGAAGCGAATGAAATTACAGAGTTTGCTTCAGTGACATGGAATGATGGCATTACAAATCATCAAGTCCTGCTATTTAAATACCACTATGTAAATAATTTACCTATTCTTCAAGATCAAAACAGCGATAAAAAAATAGTAAAAGAGATTCATAAAGACTTATGGGGTGCTTTTATTTTTCAGATGCCAGCCTTAGGTATTGCTGTAAGTAATCAACGTTCTCGCTTTTTTGCACCCTACTTAAGCGAATGGCAAAGTACTGATATTCTGATTAACCAAAAGCTCAATATCTTCGGTACTGACCAGCACCAGTTAGCTAAAGAAATTAGTCCAAGTTTAACTTTAAAACTTCATGATTTTTTTCAACATTTTACCGGTGATTTAATTTATCATCAGGAAGAGCAAATATTATGTTATCTCGGTGAGCAAGATCTTTTTCAAACCACCAGCAAACGTAGTGAAATTCATGATATTCCAGCATTACGTGGACATTTACGTACCATGACCATGCCGCAATATGAAAAATTTCAACAATTAATGCTTAATTTAATTAAATAAATCTCTCGTAGTGCTGAATTGGCAACTTATAAAAAATAAGAAGTTAAAAGGCTCAACGAGGGAATAAAAATAAGAGGAGTGAAAATGAAAGGTTTATTCATTTTCTTGGGGATATTCGTTGTACTGATTGCATGGGGCATTCACATTCGTAACAGCATTGTGCGTTATTTTAACGCGACCAAACGCGCTTGGGCTGAGGTTGCAAATTTCGAACGCCAAAAAGTAAAAACACTTGAAGCATTAGAAACTACTCTCAATCAATATACTCAGTTCGAGAAGTCGACTCTAGAAAAAGTGACTGCCTTACGTCAGCAAATTCTCAGTTTAAATGTCGATCATACTGATATTGCTCAATTACAGCAGATTGAAAAAATGAGCAAAGAGCTGATCCGCAGCCTAAATGTTATAGTTGAAAACTATCCTGAATTAAAAGCAGATACGCTCTATAGTAAAATGATGGATGATATTCAGGAACAAAACGAAAATGTTGGCGCTGCAATCAGCATTTTTAACCGCAATGTCGAAGTATTTAACAACCAGATTGAAGTATTTCCAAATAATCTGATTAATACAATGACTTTATCTAAAAAAGCAATTCGTCCTTTTCGCGATAATTTGGCTACAGACAATTTTGACTACAAACCTAACTTTTAGTCTTAATAAAAAAGTGGCCATTCAATCGGGAAATTGACCTATTTTATAGCCAGCTACATTTAGTAGTAGAACTACGTCGCAGAATCAAGGAAAATAGCCCTCTTATTTTTAGGGCTATTTGTGTTTTTAAATTGGTCTTCCTGTTTAAAAACTCCTCATATTACAGCCCCTATTTAGCAGCGAACTGTTTTTTCGCCCTTGCACTGCCCTGCGGCATTGCTTGCTATTGTTCAGGATTTTTAGATGAAGTTTGAAAAATTAGGTCAGTCGGGTCGTGCCCGTCGTGGTCGTTTAACTTTAGAACATGGTGTTGTTGAAACACCTGTTTTTATGCCAGTGGGGACTTACGGTACAGTCAAAGGCATGTTGCCGCGTGATATCGAAGATATTCAGGCACAAATTATTTTAGGTAATACTTTCCATTTATATTTGCGTCCGGGCCTTGAAGTAATCAAGCAACACGGCGGATTACATGACTTTATTAAATGGAATAAGCCAATTTTAACTGACTCTGGCGGCTTCCAAGTATTTAGTCTTGGCGCTATGCGTAAAATTAAGGAAGAAGGTGTTACTTTCCGCTCTCCGATTGATGGTTCAAAAGTGTTTTTATCGCCTGAAATTTCAATGGAAATTCAGCATGTATTGAACTCTGACATCGTCATGATTTTTGATGAATGTACGCCTTATCCTGCTACACATGAAGAAGCACAAAAATCATTACAGCTTTCTTTGCGCTGGGCAAAACGTTGTAAAACGCATCACCATGATGAGCTTAAAAATAAAAATGCCTTATTCGGCATTATTCAGGGCGGTATGTATGAAGACTTACGTGATGAGTCTTTAAATGGCCTTCTTGAAGTTGGTTTCGATGGTTATGCAATTGGCGGTTTATCTGTAGGCGAACCAAAAGAAGAGATGATCAAAGTTTTAGATTATCTTCCAAACAAAATGCCACATGACAAGCCACGCTACTTAATGGGCGTAGGTAAACCTGAAGATATCGTTGAAGCGGTGCGCCGTGGTGTCGATATGTTTGACTGCGTAATGCCAACACGTAATGCACGTAATGGTCATTATTTTGTCACTGATGGTCTGGTACGTATTCGTAATAGTAAATATCGCCATGACCAAGGACCACTTGACCCACACTGCGATTGCTACACATGTAAGAACTTTACCCGTGCTTATCTGTTCCACCTTGAAAAATGTGGAGAGATGTTGGCGTCTATGCTCGGTACTATTCATAACTTACGTTATTACCAACGTTTAACTGAAGGTATGCGTGACGCATTAGATAATGGCACTTTTGATGAATTTGTTCAGGACTTTTATGCCCGCCGTGGATTAGAAGTTCCACCTTGCCCTGTCGATGAATAAGCGAGATTTGCGCTCAACCTCAAGACAAGGTAAATTGCAAAACGAATTAGGATTATGTCAGGTATCTGACTCATATTTTTTAACTTTAGGAAATTAAAATGAGCTTGTTCATTTCTACTGCACATGCAGCTCCAGCAGCAGCCCAAAGCCCTGGTCTTTTGCCAAACATTTTGATGATTGTTGTATTCGTTGCAATCTTCTATTTCTTAATCTGGCGCCCTCAAGCAAAACGCGCAAAAGAACACCGTTCTTTAATCGAAAGCTTAGGTGTAGGTAGCGAAGTTGTTTTTGCTGGCGGTTTAATGGGCAAAGTAACCAAACTTGAAGGTGACTATGCGGTTGTTGAACTTAACCGTGGTGTAGAAGTAAAAATTCAGCGTGCCAGCGTAATTTCTGTATTACCTGAAGGCACTCTAAATAACCTTTAATCATAAAACAGTCGTGCTTTAGCACGGCTTTTTCATTTAAGAAGAAAGCGAATGCGTTACCCTGCATGGAAATATTTACTGATTCTGGTTGTTCTGGTAGTCAGTACATTATACGCACTGCCTAGTCTATATCCGGATGAGCCCGCAGTTCAAATTTCCGGTGCCAAAGCTGGTACCCAAATTGATCAAAGTGTGGTGCAAAAAGCAGAGCAAATTTTAAAAACAGCAAATATTGCAAGCCACGATAATACTTTTACAAATAATGCTGCTCTCTTGCGTGTCAGCTCTTCTGAAGCGCAGTTAAAAGCAAAAGAAGTATTACGCCGTGACTTAGGTGATCAATACGTTGTTGCCCTAAACCTTGCACCAACTACACCAGAATGGTTGCAAAAAATTGGGGCTAAACCAATGAAACTTGGTTTGGACTTACGTGGTGGTGTTCACTTCTTGCTAGAAGTAGATATGGACAAAGCCATTTCCCAACGTATGGAAACCTCTGCAACTGATTTGCGTCGTCAGTTCCGTGAAAACAAAATTAAATTTAACAACCTTGCGTTAAATAATAATGTGATCACTGTTCAATTTGCTGACAATGCTGATCGTGATGCAGCAATGGATTTTTTACGCCGTAATGGTAATGAATATACCCAACAGGCATTAGCGAGCGCGACAGGTTCTACCTTAAAACTCACTTATACTGATGTACGTCGTCAAGAAATTCAGGCATATGCAGTCAATCAGAACTTAACAACACTACGTAACCGTATTAACGAACTTGGTGTTGCAGAAGCATTAGTACAAAGTCAGGGTAGCAACCGTATTGTCGTTGAATTACCGGGTGTTCAAGATACAGCAGAAGCTAAACGCGTTTTAGGACGTACTGCTAACCTCGAATTCCGTTTGGTATCTGACTTAAATGATCAATATATTGACCCATATACAGGTAAATATAACGGTCAACCTTTACCTCCTGGTACAGAAGTTTTCGCTTATCAATCTTTAGATAGCGGTCGTCAGCTTCTGTTGCAACGTAACCGTATCTTGACTGGTGAACGTGTTCAAAATGCAAGTTCTGGCTTTAGCCAAGACTCTGGCGGTGCCGAAGTAAATATTACGCTCGACAGTGCTGGTGGTAAGCTCATGTCAGATGCAACCCGTAATGCTGTTGGTAAACGCATGGCGGTATTGTTCATTGAAAACAAGCAAAAGATTAGCTATGTTACAGATCCAAAAACTGGTGCTCAAACAGAAGTTCGTACACCATATACCGAATCTGTCGTCATTAATGCCGCAACAGTTCAAGCTGTTTTAGGTTCAACTTTCCGTATTACCGGTTTAAGTTCACCTCAAGAAGCATCTGAACTTGCATTGATGCTACGTGCTGGTGCTTTAGCTGCGCCAATGTACTTCGTTGAAGAACGTGTGGTTGGTCCAAGCCTTGGTCAAGAAAACATCGATAAAGGTGTACTCTCAACTCAAATCGGTTTCTTGCTCGTTGCAATATGGATGGTCGTGTTCTTCCGCGTATTCGGCTTGATTGCGAACTTTGCACTTGTATTTAACTTGGCAATGATTTTAACCGTTATGTCTTGGATAGGGGCTTCACTCACCTTACCAGGTATTGCCGGTATCGTTATTACTATTGGTATGGCGGTCGATGCCAACGTACTAATATGTGAGCGTATTCGAGAAGAAATGCTCTGGGGTGCCTCACCCAAACAGGCCATTGTGGCAGGTTATGATCGAGCCTATAACACGATCTTTGACTCGAACTTAACTACGTTCCTCGTTGCATTCATTCTGTTTGCAATTGGTACAGGTCCGATTAAAGGTTTCGCCGTAACATTAATGATTGGTATTGTATGTTCGATGTTTACTGCAATTACAGTAACACGCGCAATTGTACAAATCATTTATGGCAAACGCCGTAATTTGAAAAAGTTGAGCATTTAAGGAGATCTATGATGACTAAAGTGACTCAACAACCTTCAAAACAATATGGTCGTCCGGATGATGCAAAAATCATCCCGTTCATGAAGATTGCTAAACCAGCAGCAATCTTCTCGATCCTTATTACTTTAGCGAGTATTTTCTTTATCGCGACTAAAGGTCTTAACTTAGGTTTGGACTTTACAGGTGGTGTTTCTGCCGAGCTTAACTATGCGCAACCAGCAAATCAGTCTGAAGTTATTCAGGCTCTCGACAAAGCCGGTTTTAAAGATGCCGTAGTACAAACGCTAGGTAGTAATAAAGACTTACTCGTGCGTATGCCGGTACAAGAAGTTAAGGTTGAAGATCTTAATAACGCGATCACCAAAGCTGTGCAATTACCAAATAACGCTGCCGAAGTTCATAAAGTGGATTCTGTAGGCGGTCAAGTGGGTAATGAGCTTTATGTTCGTTCAGCTGGAGCGGTTGCTCTTGCACTTATCTTAATGTTGATCTACGTGACCATTCGCTTTGAGTTTAAACTCGCGATGGGTGCTGTAATGTCTTTATTCCATGACATCATCATCATTATTGGTGCTTTTGCATTATTCCAATGGCCATTTGACCTTACAGTTTTAGCTGCTGTACTCGCGGTGATTGGCTTCTCGCTTAACGATAACATCGTCGTATCAGACCGTATACGTGAAAACTTCCGTAAGATTCGCGGCGCAACTCCACGTGAAATCGTGGATATTGCTTTAACTGAGACTTTACGTCGTACCATCCATACCTCAATGACATTATTGCTTGTTGTACTTGCAATGATGTTCTTGGGCGGTGATGGCTTACACTGGTTCTCTGTAGCAATGTTTGTAGGTGTCTTTGTCGGTACTTACTCTTCGATTTATATCGGTACAGCATTTGCGTTGTGGCGTGGTCTTAACCGTCAAGACTTTATCGTTCAGGTTAAACCTGAATTTGAAGATGAAATTCCTTGATTGTCTAAATAAGACTATAAAAAAAACCGCGATTTATTCGCGGTTTTTTTATTAAGCTCAAAATTTATTTACGGCGTAATGCATCCGAAATTGCTTCAACCAATTGTTGAGAAATTTCTTGCTTCGATGCTTTTTCTAACTCACGCTTTTTCATATGGTAGCTTTGGGCAAAGAAGACAGTCATCGCATTTTCATCCGAAGCAAAACCAATATCGGCACGAGAAACATCGTTACACGCAATCATATCTAGTTTTTTAGCAACCAGTTTACCTGCTGCATATTCTTCAACATTTTGCGTTTCGGCAGCAAAGCCCACCATAAATGGACGTTTTTCCTGAGCGGCAATGGTTGCCACAATATCCGGATTTTTTACAAGGGAAACATTCAGCTCATCCCCTGCTTTCTTAATCTTGTGCTCAGCCACTTCAGCAACGCGATAATCAGCTACTGCCGCTGTAGCAATGAAAATGTCACATCCAGTCTCAAGTGAACTCATGCTGACATCTAACATTTGTCGTGCAGATGCAACATTTACACGTTGAACACCATTTGGCGTATCCAAACTTACAGGACCAGCAATTAAAGTCACTTTTGCGCCCGCCGCATAACATGCAGCCGCTAAAGCAAAGCCCATTTTACCGGTACTATGATTTGAGATATAACGAACAGGATCAATCGCTTCACGTGTTGGTCCAGCAGTAATCACAACTCGCTTACCTGCCAACAAACCAAATTTTTCAGCAATCGCACGTTGGGCTTGATGGAAATAACCCGCCACTTGCCTTGCAATTTCTTCCGGTTCCGGCATACGGCCTAAACCAACATCACCACAAGCCTGCTCACCTGAATCTGGCATAATCACATGCACACCATCTTCAACCAGAGTTTGTAAATTACGCTGGGTTGCTTTTGCAGCCCACATTTGCTGATTCATTGCTGGTGCAACCCACACAGGTGCTTTAGTTGCTAAAAATAAAGTACTAAGTAAGTCATCTGCCAAACCATTAGCAAACTTAGCTAGGGTGTCACAGCTTGCCGGAGCAACCAGTAACAAATCAGCCCAACGAGCCAATTCAATATGGCCCATTCCAGCTTCAGCCTCTGGGTCTAAAAGCTCGGTATGTACAGGATTTCCAGAAAGAGCCTGAAACGTTAGAGGCGTAATAAATGCTTGAGCTCCGTGTGTCATCACAACCCGAACGTCAAAGCCATAATCTTTAAGACGACGGACCAAAATGGCACTCTTATAGGCAGCAATCCCACCTGTAACAGCTAAAACAATGTTTTTATGAGGAATAACACTTAAATCAAAGCTCACGAACAGGATACCTTTCTGTTGCAGTGGCGCTCACAATAGCATTAAATACGCGCAGACCCAAGATTGATTGGGCAAACAAAATAAATTTTTAAGCAGAATATTGCTGGGGAATATGAATACTTCTATTAAAAATTGGCCAGAACAAGAACGGCCAAGAGAACGGTTATTACAACAAGGCCCTCAAAGTCTCTCTGACTCTGAATTACTCGCGATCTTTCTTCGCTCAGGTTCACGTCAACATTCGGCTGTTGAACTCGCCCGCTTACTGATTCAACAATTCGGAAGCCTCAATGCTGTTTTCGATGCTTCTTTCAATGAATTAGCTCAATTTAATGGTATTGGAGCTACGAAGTATTCCCAATTATTGGCCGTAAAAGAGCTCGGACGGCGTTATCTCGACTATCATTTTAGTCAAACTGAACTAAGCCTTCATTCATCTCATTTAGTTCTAGATTATTTGCGTTATGAGTTAAAAGGTGAAAAACAGGAAGTCTTTGCGGTACTTTGCTTAGATGCCGAACTACGAAAATTGCATTTTAAAAAGTTATTTTTTGGTTCAGTTCAACACTGCGCCGTTTCAGTGAATCAAACCTTACGATATGCCTTACAACAGCACGCTTGCCAATTGGTAATAGCTCATAACCACCCATTTGGTTCCGCACAGCCCTCTCTCGAAGATATTAAACTCACAGAGCAACTTGAACAGGCCTGTCAGCTTTTAGAAATTCGTCTACTGGACCATTTTATTATCTCGCCAGAAGGTAGCTTTTCATTTGCTGAACAACAACTGCTCAACCCTACTTCAATAGCCGTTCAATGATATTGACAAAGCATCACTAAGCTTAGAATATCAAAAACAAAAATAGCGACGTTTAAAATAAAATGATTGTTCGTGAACAGCCCAGTATTTTTAAAGTTTTATTCTCTTGGCGAGGGACGATATTACCAAAAATTTTGCCCTCTTTAGGGGTGGTAATGCTGATTTCGGCAATCATTGGTGGGGTTGAATATATTAATCTCTACCGTTTTCCAGAAATTCCTTTAGTTGGCTTCACTTTAATTGGCGTCGTACTTTCTATTTTTTTAGGCTTTAAAAATACGGCGTGTTATGACCGCTGGTGGGAAGCACGGAAACTATGGGGTGTACTCATTGCGACTTCACGTCACTTTGACCGCGACTGTCGTATTTTAACTCAAGCCCGTCGTGAACGAGTCATTCATCACGTTATTGTGTTTGCAAATGTGTTACGTGACCGTTTACGCCGCCAAACGGCCAACCCAACCGAATTAATACAAACCAGTGGTATGAGTCAACAAGCATTGACTCAGCTATACCAACAAAATAATGCGCCGCAATATACGCTCAGTCTTATTCAATGGGAGTTATTACAAGCGCTTAAAGAAGGTGAAATCTCAGATATTATTTATGCTCAAATGAATAAAAATGTTGCAGATTTAAGTGTTGTACAGACTGGCTGTGACCGTATTGCAAATACTCCTATTCCTTTTGCTTATTCAGTCTTGCTCAACCGCACTGTTTACTTTTTCTGTTTTATGTTGCCATTTAGCTTAGGTTCTTTGCTTGGCTTAGCAACACCTTTACTGGTTGGAATTTTGGCATATACCTTCTTAGGTCTAGATGCCCTAAGCTCTGAAATTGAAGAACCTTTTGGTACTCAAAGTAATGATTTACCATTAGATGCAATGGTCCGGAGTATCGAAATTGAACTTTTAGGAACGCTGGGTAAACCAACACCGCCTCCAATTCAAGCTCAAGATAACAACTTACTCTAGGACATTATTAGAGAAAACGTTCCCAAATACCCAACTGATCACTTTTTGGCTTAGGCGTATTACCTAATTTAATCCATGGCATATTTTCACCATGAAAATCACTGCCAATTGAAACCGCCAGATGATG
This sequence comes from Acinetobacter sp. AOR41_HL, assembly GCF_027854645.1. NCBI lineage: Bacteria > Pseudomonadati > Pseudomonadota > Gammaproteobacteria > Moraxellales > Moraxellaceae > Acinetobacter > Acinetobacter sp. AOR41_HL. Next base: position 53,355 of record NZ_JAKTHZ010000028.1, read on the forward strand.
CTGATCAATCATACGATCAATCATTTGGCGAGTAGATAAAGGATCTACAGGTGGCGGCAACTCTACGGCGTCGCCACCACAACTCGCAAATAACTCAATCAAATAGCGTGTATTAGTTGCAGATAAATCATAACGAGTTGGATGAGCTAAAACTGCCAAGCCTTTACTATTATGAATAACCTCTATCGTTTCTTTTAAGCCCAAGCCTTCAAACTTTACAAAAGCACGCTTACCTTCTTTTAAAAAACGGTCAAAAGCTTGTTGAGGACGACTCACTACATTCTTTTCAACTAAGGTTTTGGCAATGTGTGTTCTGGTAATACGGTCTGGTTGATTTTCAACTTTATCAAGCACATCCTGATAAATATCAAAGCCAATACACTTTTTTAATAGTTCACAAATAACTTCTGCTCTTTGTGCTCTAATTCTTTTTTGTTGTTCTAATGCTTCCAAAATTGGTGCTTCATCTTGCATGTTTAAAGCCACAATATGCACGCCATAGCTTTTTTTTGTGCTTGGTCTAGACCATTGGCTTGAGATCTCGACACCAGAAATAATTTTTAAATCATGGGCTTGTGCTGCTTTCTTTGCACGCTGCAAGCCATCCATTGTATCGTGATCAGTAAGCGCCAAGGTATGCAACTTCACATCCACAGCAGCTTGCACCAGCAATTCCGGAGACAAAGTTCCATCAGAAATATTGCTATGTGTATGTAAATCTATGCCTTGCATCTTTTATACTATGCCATTCACCAAACCTGATCAGATACTCTAACATGAAAGCACTTCTGGACTTTGTTCCATTAATTATTTTCTTCTATTTATATAAAACTGTTGATCCTGCCAATGCTCATCACCCGTTGCTAAAATTGATCGGTTCCGCTGGCGGTGTAAATAACAATAATATTCTGGTCGCTACAACAGGCTTAATTATTTCAATGCTTATCGTGTATGGTGCTTTGTTCATCATTCAAAAATTCCGCCTAGATAAACAGCAGTGGATTGTACTGTTTATGACAGTTATTTTTGGTGGCATTACACTCATGTTAAGCGATGATTTTTATATTCGTTTAAAAGCTGCAATTTTGAACTTAGTATTTGCTGGTGCTTTCTTAGTTTCACCTTGGTTTGGTAAGGAACGTAAACCTCTCATTAAACGTTTATTCGATCCAATTTTAGAGCTAAGCGAAAAAGGTTGGAAAAATTTAAATTTCGCTTGGGCAGCTATGTTTGTCGTCATGTCCGGTTTACATATTTTCTTCGCGTTTTTATTTCATGGCGGAAAATATTGGGGTGAATTTACGGCATTTGGTGACATGATCGTCATGTTTTCATTTATCATTATTCAGTTCATTATTTTACGCAAACATTTTAAGTCAACAGATGCTTAATGTGATTTCGGTTTGATTATAGAGATACGATGACATGCCTTTTTTTGTTCTAAGCTGTACCGATAACGAAGGAACTCTAGAGAAACGTTTAGCAGTACGCCCTCAACATATCGAACGTTTACAAAAACTTGATGATGAAGGTCGTCTTGTTGCCGCTGGAGCTATGCCAAAAGATCCGAATGATCCACAGGCTGGTTTTTACGGTAGTACTATGATTGTAGAGTTTGATAGCCGTGAAGCTTTAGATGAATGGTTAAAAGAAGAACCATTTTTGAAAGAAGGCATTTATAGCCATATTGATGTCAAACCGTTTAATAAAGCATTTCCAAAAGGGTAAACGCATGCAGTTTGCAACCAAAAGCTTTCTTGGCTTGTGTTTGATATGTTCAACTGCCGGAGCAGTTGAACCTGCTGCGACGCCAGCAACACCATCTACTGTGCCTTCAACTCAGACGTCTAAACCAGCGCCTACTTCTGCAACTGTAGCCAAACCGACCACTACAACGGCGGCAACTACAGCACAGCCGCTTACTGCAGAACAAATCGCAAAAAATAAGCAACAGCAAGATGCAAAAATCAAAGCTTTAGTTCAAGATCAGGCATCTCGTCTAAAACAGCTAGAACATGCAAACCTTGAAGCACTTGCACAAAACCAAGAGTTACAGCTAAAGAATGATAACTTGTCTGTTCAGGTACAAGTTTTACAAAGTGAACGTAGCGCACAAATGTTCTTATATGGCGCAGTAACACTAGCAGGTGGCGCACTACTTGGTTTCTTTATCGCTAGTTATGTTTACACCAAACGTCGTCGTCAGTGGTAATTCTGAGCGACTTATTAAACCGAATGAACAAATCAAACCGTATACAAACTGCTGAGCTGGATTGGGAATCTATTGATGGTATTGAGGTTCCCATTTCCAAACAATTTGGTGATGTCTATTTTTCCAAAGATAATGGTCTGCTCGAAACAAGACATGTATTTTTAAATGGCAATGACCTATCAGAACGATTAGCCAATTTACAAGATTTTGAATATTTTAGTGTAGGAGAAACCGGGTTTGGTACCGGTTTAAATATTCTTGCACTCTGGCAGCTTTGGCAGCAGGTCCGTCCCAATAACCACAGCCATTTACATGCAATTAGCGTAGAAAAATTTCCTTTAAGCAAAGCAGACCTCATCCGTGCACTCGATGTATGGGATGAACTTAAGCCACTTGCGAAACAACTTATTGAACAATATCCCTTGCCTATTGCAGGTTGCCATCGTTTAAATTTTCCAGAAGAACGTTTTAGCATCGATCTATGGCTAGGAGATGCACAAGATATTTTTCCAAGTATGGTAAAAACGAAAGCAGTGAATGCTTGGTTCCTAGATGGATTTGCACCTTCGTGTAATCCAGATATGTGGGAACAAAACGTTTTAAACAATATTGTACGTCTTTCTGACTATGGCACTACCTTTGCCTCGTTTAGTGTAGCTGGTATTCTCAAACGTGGACTAAAAGCTCATGGCATTGATATTTCACGTCCTCGCGGTTTCGGTCATAAACGTGAAATGCTTAAAGCAGTTTGGGAAGCACCTTTAAGTGAAGACACTGCACTAGAACCAGATAACCATACTTTCAATTTTACACAGCAGCATATCGCCGTCATTGGCGCAGGGATTGCTGGTTTAAGCACAGCTTGGGCATTTGCAGAACGTGGGCATCAGGTGACTCTATTTGAGCGTACAACGCCTTTATCAGGAGCTTCTGGCAACCCTTTAGCACTGCTCAATCCTAAATTATGCCCAATTGAACAAAGTCATGAACATCTAATGACTTTAAGCTGGCAACATGCGTTGAATTTCTATAAAAACTTTCAAGCATTTCGCCCAATTCAAATACAGCAAATGGCATTAAAAAATGCCCAAGATCTTCTCGATCTTGCAGACCAATATCCTGCGGATATTGTTACGCATCAAGCCAGCTCATTAGAATCGGACTATCCACACATTGTATTAAGTGAGGCCGGAGCAGTTTCTCCACACCAGTTACGTGATGAAATTTTGCAGCATTCAGGTATTGAGTTAAAAATTGCCAATATCACAGCACTTGTTTCTTTTGAAAATAAAGTTCAATTAAAAACGAATGACGAAATCATTGCAGAAGCAGATCATGTTGTGGTGTGCTGTGCCCGAGAAAGTGCCGCTTTATTTGAGAACTATCCCCCTTTAAAGCCAATACGTGGACAAGTGAGCTGGGTTGATAATTCTTTTGGACCTCTACCTTTGCATGAAGCGTATAGCTATGGTGGCTACTGCATGCAGCTTAACTCTTCTCAACTCATTTTAGGGGCATCTTTCTATCCGAACCGAGAAGATCAAGAAGTACAGCTTGACGATCATGTGCATAACTTTGAATTAATCCACAGTGTCTTCCCTACTTATGCAAAACGATTGCCACCTGTAGAACAATGGCAAGGTCGAGCAGCTGTGCGTGCTCAAAGTCCAGATTATTTCCCACTTGTAGGCAAAATGCAGAGTGAAAGCCGTATTTCTACCTTTGCAGGTCTAGGTTCAAAAGGTTTTTTATTTGCACCGCTTTGCAGTGAAATACTTGTAGCCCAAATTTTAGGTGAGACTTGTCCTGTTCCACAAAGCCTATTAAAGAAATTAAGTGCCGAGCGCTTTCAAAAGAAAGTTAAACCTAAGAAACCTTATTTCCAATCTCAATAGTGCACTTGAGAAAATTTTGTTCCAATAAAAAAGCACCCGAAGGTGCTTTTTTTATGCGCCCTGCTCTAGAGGTAAACCTGCATCACGAGCTGCACGCGTCCCCCCCATCAGCACGACATATTCACGCGAGGCATCTAAGTCTTCTAGTTTCTCAGCTGCACGAGGAGCTTTGCTACCACCACCACATAAAATATAAATCGGCTGATCCGCAGCGACCTGGTTCAAAATATCAGCATTTAAATCATTAATCGGGCGACTTACCGCACCTTTAACATGCCCTTCTGCATAAGCACTTGAATCACGGACATCCCAGATAACAGCGTTTTCTGGGAACTCAAATGTTGTAATTTCTTGTTTACGGATCATTGTGCACTCCTTTGATGTAAACAACACTTGGCAAATGAAGAAAACCCTCTTAGCATCTCAAATATTCTTTCACTTTGTAAAGGTCTAAACTATGCCTTCTTTCGATATTGTTTCTGAATTAGAGTTATTTGAAGTTAATCATGCGGTTCAAAACACACAAAAAGAGATTGCAACACGCTTTGACTTCCGTGGTCACGATGTTTCTATCGAATTAAATGAAAAAAATAAAGAGATTAAAATCAGCACAGAAAGTGATTTCCAGTGTGAACAGGTTTATAACATGTTAGAAAATCATTTTTATAAACGTAAAATTGATGTGCAAGCACTTGATCCGCAAAAAGCTGCTGCGTCAGGTAAAAATTTTGTACAAGTCATTAAACTTAAAGATGGACTTGACTCTGATACAGCAAAAAAAATTAATAAAGCCATTAAAGAAAGCGGCGTTAAAGTGCAATCTTCTATTCAAGGCGACAAAATCCGTGTGACCGATAAAAAACGTGACACTTTGCAACAAGTCATGACTTTTTTACGTGAACAACAATTCGGTGTGCCATTACAGTTTAATAACTTTAAAGATTAATATCTTTTAGCGACATTCAAAGTTAAGGTAATCCCATGTCTCAATCCAATCGACTATTAAAACTGGTAAAAGCAACTTCAAAATTTCCTAAAGGTGTTCGAAGTACGCTTTGGAGCAAGGCATTTGGCCGTATTGTGCCAATGGTGGGTACAGCAAATATTCGCTATCTAGAAGTAGATGTAAACCATGTAACTGTTCGCTTAGAGAACCAGAAAAACATGCAGAATCATATTAAAGGTGTACATGCTGCAGCAATGGCACTTTTAGCAGAGACTGCAACAGGTTTTTTAACGGGTTTACATATTCCTGATAACCGCATTTTATTAATCAAATCATTACATGTTGATTATTTAAAAGTTGTTGAAGGTGGTTTGACAGCAACAGCGACTCTCTCTGCAGAACAGCAAAAATATATTGCTGATCATGAGAAGGGTGAACTTGTTATTCCGGTTACCGTTATTGATGATGCGGGTAATGAACCGATTCAATGTCAAATGCTATGGGCATGGTTACCTAAACGTAAGAAATGATAACTAATCTAAAATATTTTTAGATTGATATTTACCTCAAGATATAAAACTATAACTTTATATCTTGAGGTCACAATGAAAAAAATACTGATCCTATCCTCGTTATTTACCAGTTTTATATTTACAGCTGTGACGACTCACGCTGCCGAACCCACAAATAAAACCAATAAAATTGTTCAAACAAAAACTGAGTCAATCGATAAAATAAGTGCTCAAAATAAAAAAATAGTAGTCGACTTTTATGAAGGTGTGTTTTTAAAACATCAAGTTAAAGAATATGCCGACCGTTATATTGGTCATCAATATATCCAACACAATCCTAATGTTCCTGATGGCAAGGCTCCTTTCGTGAATTTCTTTACTGAGAAATTCCAAAAAAATCCACAAGCAAAAAATGAAATTAAGCGCGCAATCGCTGAAGGTAATCTGGTGGTTTTACACGTCCACTCTACGGAAAATGACAAAGATAGAGGCAGAGCAATTGTTGATATTTTCCGTGTAGAAAATGGAAAAATTGTAGAGCACTGGGATGTTATACAAAACATTCCCGAACAAAGTAAAAACTCTAATACAATGTTTTAGTTTTAAAAATTAAACTATTTAGTGAAAAATTAAAGCCTGAATACTGATATTCAGGCTTTAAATGTTTTATTGAGTTTCTAAAAACTTCTGCTTCGCTTCTTCAGGAATTTGTCGCTTATTACCTTTTACATCAACAGCAACAAAGGTAAACACCCCTTCGGTAATACGAATTGGGGCACGAGAATCATCATGACTATCCCAAACTTCAATTTGCATTTGAATAGAGGTATTACCTACTTTTAAGATTTTGGTATAGCAGCTAATCACAAAGCCTACTTTTACCGGAACCAAAAAGGTCATCTGATTAATGGAAATCGTGGCACAACGGCCACGACTAAAACGCTCAGCGTGAATTGCTCCAGCCAAGTCCATTTGTGACACGATCCACCCACCAAACACATCACCGCTCCAGTTTGTATCTGCTGGCATGGCAATCGTTTGTAAGGATAAAATTCCTTCTGGTTTGGTATAAGCTTCTGACACCTTAGCTCCCGAAATTCGTTTGAAGTTGTTGATCTAGCCACTGCTGCAATTCAGGAGCACGTAATGCGCCGCTCATTCGAGCAACTTCTGTGATTTTATTCATTAATACAAGGGTAGGAATACTTCTCACATTAAATGCTTGGCTTAAGCGAGGAGATTCTTCAGTATTAATCTTGGCAAAAATAACACGTGGATTCTGTTTTGCTACTTGCGCAAAATGTGGCGCCATCATTTTACAAGGTCCGCACCATTCTGCCCATAAATCTATCAAAATAGGCAGATCACTATTCGTGATATAGTTACTAAAGTTTTGTTCATTTAACTCAATCGGTGCAAGCGGAAGTAATGGCTGATGGCATTGGCCACAACTCGGTTGCGCACTAAGTTTTTCCTCTGGAACTCTATTTTTTGCACCACACGATGCACATACAATAATCATTTACATCACTCCTATATGTTGATGTAAAAATTCTAATTGGGTCGTCACTGCTTTTTCAAACCATGCGCCGTGATAGATATCAAAATGTTTCATATCCCACTCATGATAACTCACAAAAGGAGCAATATTGGTCGCAGCTTCACGACTAGACTCAATTGGAATTAAAGAATCATGCTGAGCAGCAATAAATAAAACTGGGATATTAATCTGACGGACGAGTTGAATTGGACGGTAACGCATCAAATTAAAAAAAACGCGCGCAGGGACTTCGCCACTCCAATAATAATCTGGATTTACAATCGACAAATACCCATAGTAACTATCTGCTGTTGGCATAAAACATAATTTAAATTGGTCAACAACAGGTAATCTCTTGGGATTAAGGCCCATCTTAGAGCCCATATAATCTTGGCTCGATAATTTTAAAGCTTGGGGATAACGCTGTAATGGATATAGTTTTGCTGTTTCAGCACCGTCTACATATGGAATTTGTACCATAATGGCCTGAATATTTTTTAATTCAGAAGCTAAACTTAGAGCATATCCACCACTTAAAGATGTTCCCCACAATACAATCCGTCTATTATCGATAAGCTTACAGGTGGAGGCGTATTGAATTATGGTCTTCCAATCCTCTAATTGAGAATTGATAGAAATCATTTCTCGGGGCTTACCTGTACTCCCACCCCAATATCGATAATCAAATAAAATCACAGCATAGCCTGCCTGTGCAAAACGCTGTGCATATTGGATAAGCTTGAATTGACGCAATCCGGCAAAACCATGTGCCATGATAATTACCGCAGATTTATTATTTGTTTTTGGAATATAAAAGTCAGCTGCGATCATTTCCTGATCACATGGAACATATAAAGGCTCAACCGTATAAGCGTGCATATGTGCTCCGTGGCATTATGGTCGAAGTAATGAATTTACAAAAAACATCCTGATCGCCTTTTAAAAATCTATAGTTGTTCTTTTACATAACTTTTATCTATGTAGGAACAACGTTTTAGTGTCTTGTATCTCAGGTTAAGCTTAATGCTATGATACAGCATAAGAGGTTTTATTAAATTTTGGAGTGACGAAATGTCAGATAATGTTGGTTTCGCAGGTCAAATTGGTCCAGAACATGTAGACCAAGTTGTAGAAAAAGGATTTAAATCTATTATTAATAACCGTCCGGATATGGAAGGCGGTCCAGAACAACCAACGAGCGCTCAAATTGAAGAAGCAGCGCGTCAGGCAGGACTAGATTACGTTTACCAACCTGTAGTTGCAGGTCAAATTACTGAGCTTGATGTCCGTACTTTTGCAAATCACTATAATGAACTTCCAAAACCTGTTCTCATGTTTTGCCGAACAGGAAATCGTTCAAACAATCTTTATCAATTAGCAAAGCAAATGGATTTATTAGACGATTAAATTATTGAATGAGCCAACGACAAGCTCTATTTTTCCTTAAAAGTAGAGCTTTTATTAATAAAAAGAATATATATAACTGTATCAATTCAACATATATATAAATAATTTTCAGTTAAAGTATTCAAATCACATTAAATTTCTCAGTTCTCTTATGAATAAACTTATATTTTTATTGGTCAGTTGTCTTATTCTTAGTGCATGCTCATCTATGCAGGTCCGGCCTACCGTAGGTGTTAGTATGGGAACACAACTCTAAAAAAAGAAGCAGCATTTAAGCTGCTTCTTTTTATATTAATTACCATTTGAACAGTTTGGATCTATTCCATATGGACTTAATACATTCGGAGCAATAAGATCACTTACAGTAACATCTTTAGTTAAATAACCTAAAGTCAAAGATGTAGATCCTTTAATTAAACTTCCCGAAACTGTAGATTTAGCCGTTAACTGAACAGTTAACCAAGATGCATAAATTTTAGGGTATTGAATCTTAAGATCAAAACGACCATTTCCATCTGTTGTATATTTATTATTAGTTGCAGCAGTACCTGAACTATTAATATACGATACTACCTGAACTGTAGAATTTTCTTTCAGCGGCTTTAATTGATTAACAACCTCGCCATTAATATTTACGGCTTGAACTGGTGAAGTACATGCAGCTCTAGCAATAGGTAAATATTCATCTGGCTTACCATCTGCAGGAGTAGACGTGTCAACAAAAGCAAATTGCCCCTTATAATAAGCAAGCGCATTAACGCCCATTGTTACGTCTTGATTTGGTATTGGCTTACCGTCAACATCAGTCACTTGTACTGAGATATTTTTATAGTAGTAAACCCCATCACTAGAATCTTCCATTGTGGTCGGATTATATGCTACAGAAATAGCGCCTACTGCTACTGGTACATCAGAATTAACAACATCGAGTTTATACGTATAAACTTTTGTTGATTGACCAAAATTAGCTTCTAAAACAAGATCATCTGTCACAAATTGTGCAGCACTATATGATGAAGATCTTTGATTTTCACTAAAAGATAAAGTATAGCTGATCTGACCATTTGCATCAGTTTGTGTCGCATTAGGAGTAAATTTGACACCATTTAAAACAGAATTTCTAACTTTAAGTGTAATCGCTTGATTTGCTAAAGTTGCACCATTTGCATCTACAGCTGTTAATGTAACAGTTGTCTGATCACCTCTAACATTTAATGAGGTCTTTGTAGCATCAAACAATACAATACTCGTAGTATCAGCTTCTGTAGTGCTATTACTACCTGTTACTGTTACAGTCTGTTCTTGCGTAAGAGTATCATTATTCGTGTAGACTATTAATTTAAAACCATTTTTCACCAAATCATTTATTGAACTCGATGTTTTTGGTGTCTTTATAATATATACAGCATTACCTGCTGCATCTGTAGTTTGAATTGATGCTCCTTCTATAGTTACGTTATTTGTTGGATCTTCTAATTTCAATCTAACTTTAGCGCCAGCAACGCCACCTTTATTTATATCTAAAGCTCTAACAGTAACCGTTAAAGTGTCATTCGTTGCAGCAACTGATAATTTATCTAGTTCTATCTTTAAAGCTGTAGCAGTCGTTTGTTCAGAACCGCTAGTATTGCCTCCAGATGAGGAATTATTACTATTTGATGAACCATTCTGATAATAACCATCACCACCTCCACCGCCACAACTTGCCAACATAATTGACACAGCAATAGCCGACAACTTTAAGGTAAGTTGCTTTTTATACATACTTTTCATTTCCCCAATCTTTCCTAAAGGTATAAGATTTTTTAATTATTTATATTATTAGTGTAATCATATTCACCATACTCTGTAAACATAAATTACATTGTGTTTTATTATGTAACTTATTAAATGAAAAACTTATAGATATTAGGATTTATAATGTTCGATATAATTATCATTGGCGCAGGTACTGCTGGTATTAGCGCATATAAAGAGGCTGTTAAACATACCAATAATATTTTAATTATCAATGATGGGCCATGGGATACAACTTGCGCACGTGTAGGGTGTATGCCAAGTAAAGTCCTCATCTCTACAGCAAATCGTATGCATGACCTCCAAAATGCTCAAGAAGTTGGGTTAAATGCTTCTGTAGACATTAATACTGATCAGGTTATGGAACATGTAAGAAACTTACGTGACCGTTTTACAAAGGCGACTCTCAAAGATGTAGACCAATGGCCAACTGAACATAAAATTTCAGGTAAAGCCCATTTTATTGATTCAGAAACTATTGAAGTAAATGGTAAACAATATCAATCAAAAAGCTTTATTCTGGCAGTTGGTTCAACTCCTAATTATGATCAAACATGGAAACAAGAATTAGGTGATCGCCTTATTACCACAGACCAAATATTTGAATTAGATACTCTACCTAACTCCCTTGCCGTTATTGGAAGTGGAGTAATTGCTCTTGAGATCGCACAAGCTATGCATCGATTAGGCGTGGAAACAACTATATTTGCTCGTAGTAAAAGAATTGGAATATTTACTAGCTCTAAATTACAGCAACTTGCTCAAGAAGAGTTAAGCAAAGAATTAAACTTTTTATTTGAGACATTACCAGCCAAAGTTAAGTCTACTTCTGGTGGCGTTATATTAAATTATAGAATCAATGGACAAGAAAAGTCTCTTCAAACTGAGTATGTGCTATCCGCGACAGGTCGTTCAAGCTTATTAGATAACTTAAAACTAGAGAATATTGATAAATCATTTCAGGATATTAAGTTATTGCCTATAAATGCGAAAACAAAACAGCTAGATAACTATCCAATTTTTATTGCTGGGGACGCTTATACTTCAACACCATTACAGCATGAAGCTGCACATGAAGGTAAAAAAGTTGTTTATAACTGTTTGAATTATCCACAGGTTAATTCAGTTAAGACTCTTACTCCATTAGGCATAGTATTTAGTCATCCAGAAATGGCAATTGTGGGACAAAGTTATAAACAACTAAAAGACAATGGAATAGATTTTGTCACAGGTGAAGCATCTTACGAAAGACAAGGAAGAGCTATTGTTCTTGGAAAAAATAAAGGAGCTATTGAAGTTTATATAGAACGAAAAAGCCATAAACTACTTGGTGCCGAGTTATTTACTGAGGCGACAGAACATATGGCTCATCTCTTAAGTTGGATCATTGGTGAAGAATTAACTTTAAATGATATTTTAGAGAAACCTTTTTATCATCCAACTCTTGAAGAAGGTTTACGCACTGCCCTTAAACATGCACGCAGGCAATTAAAATAATTATTCTTAGAAGGTTTTTCTTAATTAAAGTTAACTCTCTATATCTCTAAAATAGAGTAACTGTGTAAATCTGATTTTTTGATTATGTGTTTTCACTTTATTTCGCACAATAAAAAACACCCTCACTCTTTAGAATGGGGGTGTTTGGAATAATGAGCTGGCGATGACTTACTCTCACATGGGTAACCCCACACTACCATCAGCGCTAAGAGGTTTCACTTCTGAGTTCGGGAAGGGATCAGGTGGTTCACTCTTGCTATGGTCGCCAGCACAACTGTTTATGGATACTTGCTTTGGTCTTATTGACTGCCGAAGCGTTTTCCAAATCTTTACAGACTGGGCTGATTGAATCTGATTGTGTTCATTTTATCTAGTGGAATAACTAAATCAAGTTGCTTTGTAGATTTATGAATCGATTGATGCTTTATATACAACTGCTTGGGTGTTGTATAGTCAAGCCTCACGAGCAATTAGTATTGGTCAGCTTCACATATCACTATGCTTCCACATCCAACCTATCAACGTCCTAGTCTCGAACGGCTCTTTAGAGGAATAAATTCCTAGGGAAATCTTATCTTGAGGTAGGCTTCCCGCTTAGATGCTTTCAGCGGTTATCCCTTCCGAACATAGCTACCCGGCGATGCGACTGGCGTCACAACCGGTACACCAGAGGTTCGTCCACTCTGGTCCTCTCGTACTAGGAGCAGATCCTCTCAAATTTCCAGCGCCCACGGTAGATAGGGACCGAACTGTCTCACGACGTTCTAAACCCAGCTCGCGTACCTCTTTAAATGGCGAACAGCCATACCCTTGGGACCTGCTTCAGCCCCAGGATGAGATGAGCCGACATCGAGGTGCCAAACACCGCCGTCGATATGAACTCTTGGGCGGTATCAGCCTGTTATCCCCAGAGTACCTTTTATCCGTTGAGCGATGGCCCTTCCATACAGAACCACCGGATCACTAAGACCTACTTTCGTACCTGCTCGACTTGTGGGTCTCGCAGTTAAGCGCGCTTTTGCCTTTATACTCTACGCGTGATTTCCGACCACGCTGAGCGCACCTTCGTACTCCTCCGTTACTCTTTAGGAGGAGACCGCCCCAGTCAAACTACCCACCAGACACGGTCCTCGTCCCGGATAACGGGACAGAGTTAGAACCTCAACATTACCAGGGTGGTATTTCAAGGACGGCTCCATTGGAACTAGCGTTCCAACTTCAAAGCCTCCCACCTATCCTACACAAGTAAGGTCAAAGTTCAGTGTCAAGCTGCAGTAAAGGTTCACGGGGTCTTTCCGTCTAGCCGCGGGTACACTGCATCTTCACAGCGATTTCGATTTCACTGAGCCTCTGCTGGAGACAGCGCCGCCATCATTATGCCATTCGTGCAGGTCGGAACTTACCCGACAAGGAATTTCGCTACCTTAGGACCGTTATAGTTACGGCCGCCGTTTACTGGGGCTTCGATCAAGAGCTTCGCTTACGCTAACCCCATCAATTAACCTTCCAGCACCGGGCAGGCATCACACCCTATACGTCCACTTTCGTGTTTGCAGAGTGCTATGTTTTTAATAAACAGTTGCAGCGGCCTGGTTTCTGCGGCTGTCATCAGCTCAGGAAGCAAGTTCCATCACCAACAACAGCGTACCTTCTCCCGAAGTTACGGTACCATTTTGCCTAGTTCCTTCAGCAGAGTTCTCTCAAGCGCCTTGGTCTACTCGACCTGACCACCTGTGTCGGTTTCGGGTACGATTCCTGTGTAACTGAAGCTTAGAGACTTTTCCTGGAAGCATGGTATCAGCCACTTCGCTGTACAAGTACAGCTTGCTATCGGATCTCAGTATAGAGTACCCCGGATTTGCCTAAGATACATACCTACATCCTTCCACCTGGACAACCAACGCCAGGCTGACTTAACCTTCTCCGTCCTCTCATCGCATTACACAGAAGTATTGGAATATTAACCAATTTCCCATCGACTACGCCTTTCGGCCTCGCCTTAGGGGTCGACTCACCCAGCCCCGATTAACGTTGGACTGGAACCCTTGGTCTTTCGGCGAACGGGTTTTTCACCCGTTTTGTCGTTACTCACGTCAGCATTCGCACTTCTGATACCTCCAGCATACTTCTCAATACACCTTCATCGGCTTACAGAACGCTCCCCTACCACTTGACTAATGTCAAATCCGCAGCTTCGGCACATAGTTTTAGCCCCGTTACATCTTCCGCGCAGGCCGACTCGACTAGTGAGCTATTACGCTTTCTTTAAAGGGTGGCTGCTTCTAAGCCAACCTCCTAGCTGTCTATGCCTTCCCACATCGTTTCCCACTTAACTATGATTTTGGGGCCTTAGCTGGCGGTCTGGATTGTTTTCCTCTTGACTACGGACGTTAGCACCCGCAGTCTGTCTCCCGGATAGTACTCATAGGTATTCGGAGTTTGCATCGGTTTGGTAAGTCGGGATGACCCCCTAGCCGAAACAGTGCTCTACCCCCTATGGTATTCGTCCGAGGCGCTACCTAAATAGCTTTCGGGGAGAACCAGCTATCACCAGGCTTGATTAGCCTTTCACCCCTATCCACAAGTCATCCCCTGGCTTTTCAACGACAGTGGGTTCGGTCCTCCAGTTAGTGTTACCCAACCTTCAACCTGCTCATGGATAGATCGCCTGGTTTCGGGTCTATACCCAGCAACTAAACGCCCTATTAAGACTCGATTTCTCTACGGCTCCCCTATACGGTTAACCTCGCTACTGAATATAAGTCGCTGACCCATTATACAAAAGGTACGCAGTCACACCACGAAGGTGCTCCCACTGCTTGTATGCATGCGGTTTCAGGATCTATTTCACTCCCCTCACAGGGGTTCTTTTCGCCTTTCCCTCACGGTACTGGTTCACTATCGGTCAGTCAGGAGTATTTAGCCTTGGAGGATGGTCCCCCCATATTCAGACAAGGTTTCACGTGCCTCGCCCTACTCGTCATCATTATGTGTGCCCTTTCGTGTACGGGAATATCACCCTCTACGTTCGCACTTCCCAGAGCGTTCCACTAAAACACACATAACTTAATGGGCTGATCCCCGTTCGCTCGCCGCTACTGAGGGAATCTCAATTGATTTCTTTTCCTAAGGGTACTGAGATGTTTCACTTCCCCTCGTTCGCCTTGCAACACTATGTATTCATGTTGCAATACCTACCTTAAAGTAGGTGGGTTCCCCCATTCAGACATCTCCGGATCAAAGGATATTTGCCGCCTCCCCGGAGCTTTTCGCAGGCTATCACGTCTTTCATCGCCTCTGACTGCCAAGGCATCCACCACATGCACTTAATTACTTGACTATACAACCCCAAACAGTCGACGTTACCTACAAGTTAGTAACTTCAACATTTCAGTTTAGAGTACTGTGTATTTAAACACTGTACAGCTTCAATCTAAATTCATATACCAAAACGCTTGATTCAGTTAATTTGCTAGTTCTCAATTCATTCAGATTAATTGCTTAATCTAAACTCTTGAGTGAACAATTTATTTCAGACTCAATTTTGCCAATCTGTTAATGAATAAACATGCCTTCGTCAGGTCATGCTTAATACCGTGATACTTAAATCACAGAAGTTAATAAACCAAGACCGAAATCTCTATTTACTAATTTCTGTAATCCGAACTTATCTTAAGTTCTGGTGGAGACTAGGAGAGTCGAACTCCTGACCTCCTGCGTGCAAAGCAGGCGCTCTACCAACTAAGCTAAGTCCCCAGCTTACATCATCAGTCATGTATCTTTTATCTATAACTTTAACCAGTCAAAGTCATGGTGGGTCTGACAAGACTTGAACTTGTGACCCCACGCTTATCAAGCGTGTGCTCTAACCAACTGAGCTACAGACCCTCAGATACATCTATGAAGAACAACTTGTTGTGGATTCTTACCAATCGTCAATCTTTCGTTAAGGAGGTGATCCAGCCGCAGGTTCCCCTACGGCTACCTTGTTACGACTTCACCCCAGTCATCGGCCACACCGTGGTAACCGCCCTCTTTGCAGTTAGGCTAGCTACTTCTGGTGCAACAAACTCCCATGGTGTGACGGGCGGTGTGTACAAGGCCCGGGAACGTATTCACCGCGGCATTCTGATCCGCGATTACTAGCGATTCCGACTTCATGGAGTCGAGTTGCAGACTCCAATCCGGACTACGATCGGCTTTTTGAGATTAGCATCACATCGCTGTGTAGCAACCCTTTGTACCGACCATTGTAGCACGTGTGTAGCCCTGGCCGTAAGGGCCATGATGACTTGACGTCGTCCCCGCCTTCCTCCAGTTTGTCACTGGCAGTATCCTTAAAGTTCCCGACATTACTCGCTGGCAAATAAGGAAAAGGGTTGCGCTCGTTGCGGGACTTAACCCAACATCTCACGACACGAGCTGACGACAGCCATGCAGCACCTGTATGTAAGTTCCCGAAGGCACCAATCCATCTCTGGAAAGTTCTTACTATGTCAAGGCCAGGTAAGGTTCTTCGCGTTGCATCGAATTAAACCACATGCTCCACCGCTTGTGCGGGCCCCCGTCAATTCATTTGAGTTTTAGTCTTGCGACCGTACTCCCCAGGCGGTCTACTTATCGCGTTAGCTGCGCCACTAAAGCCTCAAAGGCCCCAACGGCTAGTAGACATCGTTTACGGCATGGACTACCAGGGTATCTAATCCTGTTTGCTCCCCATGCTTTCGCACCTCAGCGTCAGTGTTAGGCCAGATGGCTGCCTTCGCCATCGGTATTCCTCCAGATCTCTACGCATTTCACCGCTACACCTGGAATTCTACCATCCTCTCCCACACTCTAGCTAACCAGTATCGAATGCAATTCCCAAGTTAAGCTCGGGGATTTCACATTTGACTTAATTAGCCGCCTACGCGCGCTTTACGCCCAGTAAATCCGATTAACGCTTGCACCCTCTGTATTACCGCGGCTGCTGGCACAGAGTTAGCCGGTGCTTATTCTGCGAGTAACGTCCACTATCTCTAGGTATTATCTAAAGTAGCCTCCTCCTCGCTTAAAGTGCTTTACAACCATAAGGCCTTCTTCACACACGCGGCATGGCTGGATCAGGCTTGCGCCCATTGTCCAATATTCCCCACTGCTGCCTCCCGTAGGAGTCTGGGCCGTGTCTCAGTCCCAGTGTGGCGGATCATCCTCTCAGACCCGCTACAGATCGTCGCCTTGGTAGGCCTTTACCCCACCAACTAGCTAATCCGACTTAGGCTCATCTATTAGCGCAAGGTCCGAAGATCCCCTGCTTTCTCCCGTAGGACGTATGCGGTATTAGCATCCCTTTCGAGATGTTGTCCCCCACTAATAGGCAGATTCCTAAGCATTACTCACCCGTCCGCCGCTAGGTCCGGTAGCAAGCTACCTTCCCCCGCTCGACTTGCATGTGTTAAGCCTGCCGCCAGCGTTCAATCTGAGCCATGATCAAACTCTTCAGTTAAAATCATTTTGCACCTTATTTATAGACAAGGTGCCAATTCTGGCTCATCAATTACTGACTTAAATTTCGCTCAAATAAACTTCGAGTAATTTAAACCAATCAATCAATGAAAATTATTTCGATTAATCAATCAGTAAAAATCCACACAAGTTGTTCTTCAATTCTCTTAATGAT
>NZ_JAKTHZ010000029.1:0-142647 GCF_027854645.1 Acinetobacter sp. AOR41_HL
TAGGGTGTGTTGACACTTTTAGCTTAAAAAAATAGCGAAGTAGTAAAATCAAATCGCCAAACCCAATTTTACTATTCGCTATGCCTCGTACCATGCTGACAGATCAACACTGGCAAAAGTTGAAAGTTATTCTGCGTAATTTATCCATTCACCACAACTCAAATTTACGCAATTTTATTGAAGCTATTCTCTATAGAATTAGAACAGGCTGTCCGTGGCGAGATATTCCTTGCTGTTTTGGTCATTCAAACTCTATTTTCAAACGTTTTAATCGTTGGTCAAGCAGCGGTAAGTTTCTTAGATTATTCAAATTACTAGCCTCATGCCCCGATATGGAGTGGATTTTTATTGATGGCTCTCATGTACGTGCTCATCAACATTCTGCCGGCATAGCGAATCAATCTATTTCTAAAAGTGTAGGAGGAAACTCCTCAAAAATACATTTGATTGTTGATGCACATGGCAATCCTATTGATTTCATGATTACCGATGGAACCACACATGATGTTAAAGTTGCACCTGATTTAATATCAACATTAGATTTAAAAGAGACAAAAGTGGTATGTGCAGATAAAGGCTATGATTCAGAACCACTGCGTGAACAGATCAGGAAAACAGGGACTAAAGCGAATATACCAAAGAAAACAAATAGCCAATCGAACAATGACCATATGGACTGGTATTTATATAAAATCAGGCATTTAGTTGAAAATATGTTTTGTAGATTAAAGCAATTTAGAGGAATAGCTACTCGATATGACAAGCTCAAAAGAAATTATCAAAGTTCTGTTGCTTTAGCCTGTATATTTTTATGGCTACCTTTATAGGGTTAATTATGAACAGTAAATGTCAACAAACCCTAATGAAATTTTATGATTTTTTATTAAAACTAATAAAAAAGTGAATAAAATTACCGGAAATTTCTACAAAAAGTGGTATAGACCATATAAAAACACATAATTGAGAAATCCATCGGATTTTGAATTGTTAATAGATATTTAAAATGAAACTAATATCAGCATTTTTGTTGTTTTTTTGTATGATGCGCGCACAGTAGAGTAAAAAAAAAGACGCTTTGAAAAAACAGTCAGAAAAGCTAGTGATTGGATTGGGGAAGGCTAGTTTTTACATCTATTAATTCTTATTGGCGTAATGTAAAAAGGTTTTCAATCATGAAAAAATCTCTCATCGGTTTAACAGCAATTGCTATGGGGTTAATGTCTATCAATGTCGCAAATGCTGCAACGGCTACAGGTACATTAACTGTTAAAGCAACAATTACAAATAGTTGTGTATTGAATACATCAGCTACGGGTACAACTGCTAATGCAGTTTTAGATTTTGGTACTTTAAGCTCTCTTGCTAACAATGTAGATGCAGATACGACTACTACGGGCGGTACAGCTATTAAAGTGTTATGTAACAATACTGTGCCATGGACTTTAGCTTTTGATGCAGGCAAAAATGCTCAAACAACTCAACGCCGTATGATTGGTGGTGCAACAAGTAACGAATATATCCCTTATAACCTTTTCTCTGACACTAACCGTGCAACAGCAATCGGTATTTCAACAACAGCCTATAGTGGTACAGGTACTGGCGCAGTACAAACAGTGAACGTGTATGGCCGTATTCCTGCTGGCTCAACTTTGCCAAGTGCAGGTAGTTATGTTGATACTGTGACTGTGACTGTTACTTATTAATTTTAAATAAGTTCTATTCATTGTTGACGCTAGCTCTTATTTGAAAGAGCTAGCTTAAGTTTAATTTGAGAAAAGTAATTCTGGGCAAATCATGAGAAAAAATATCTTTGTTGCTACAAGTTTATTATTATTTTTGCCTAGTATGTTAAATGCTGCCTCAATACGTCTTTCTCCTGTAAATGTTGAAATATTGAGTGATCAGACTGCATCTTCAATTAGCTTGTATAACCAGTCAAATGAAAGTGCTGATTTACAGGTACGTATATTTGAATGGACCCAAAATGCTGGGCAAGATCAATTAATTCCTACAGATGATATTGCAATTAGCCCACCTTTTTTAAAATTAAAACCTAATGACTCTTATAATTTACGAGTAGTTAGAATTAAGCCGGAACCAATTTCTGGTGAAAAAACCTACCGTATTATTATTGATGAATTACCCAAGCCTATTGATAGCCGAAAAGCTTCTCAAGGTGTAAATGTATTGCTTCGCTCATCATTGCCTGTGTTTGTAGTCAATAAAGATGCGATGACTAAGCTGACTTGGTCAATACAACAAGAACAAAATAGTGCTTATCTTTCCATTAATAATATTGGCAATCGCCATGCACTGTTAAATAATTTAACGCTAGTAGATACTACTTCAAACAAAAGTTATCCGATTAAAGTAAATACCGTAAATGGTTATATTCTTTCCGGAAAATCAAGAAACTTTAATATTAGTTCTGATTTTAAATTTCAAGCTGATCATAAGTATAATATTTCATTGAATATTAACGGTAAGCCAGCATCTCTTTAAAGAGGCACATATGAAATATCTCGTAAGTGCTTTATGTGTTATGTACTTGCCGATTCATGCTTTTGCTGAATCATTACAAGATAACACCAATGCTGCTTTACCCAATATTCCTGAAGTAACAAACTCCGCTTTTCAGGCATCTGGTTCTGATAAAGGCTATATTCAGCTATTTCTAAATATTTCGATCAATTCTAATACATCTACTGATTTAATATCGGTACACCAAGATCAAGATAAAAAGTTATATGTTCGTGCCCGTGACCTAAAAGCTTTAAGGCTAAAAATGGATGAGCATATTCCAGATAGCCAATGGGTGTGTATTAATGAACTTAAAGGAATCCAGTTTAAATATCTGGAAAATGAGCAATCTTTAAACTTACAAGTTCCCGCCAGCATGTTAACTGGTTACTCAGTTGAGTTAAGTGGTCAGCAAACTACTAGTTCTGGTTTGCTAAAAATGAAACCCTTAAATGCTGCAATCCTGAACTATAGCCTGTACCACACCATAACCAATGATGAGAGTATTTTCTCTGGTTCAGCAGAAGGGATTTTCAACAGCACCCTTGGTAATTTTTCATCAGGCGTTTTATATAACGGTAGTAATGAAACGAGCTATAGCCATGAGAAGTGGGTGCGTCTGGAAAGTAAATGGCAATATGTAGACCCTGAAAAAGTCAGGATATATACCCTAGGTGACTTTGTTTCCAACAGTTCTGACTGGGGCAGTAGTGTACGTCTTGCCGGTTTCCAGTGGTCGAGTGCCTATACCCAGCGTGGTGATATTGTTACCTCGGCGTTGCCGCAATTTTCCGGTTCGGCAGCACTGCCTTCAACACTGGACTTATACGTTAACCAGCAAAAGATTTATTCAGGACTTGTTCCGTCAGGCCCATTTGACATTAAGCAGCTGCCGTTTATTTCAGGAAATGAAGTCACACTGGTGACGACTGATGCCACAGGTCAGCAAATCATTACTAAAAAACCTTACTACTTTTCATCCAAGATTTTAGCAAAAGGTATAAATGAGTTTTCAGTAGATGTTGGGGTTCCACGCTACAACTATGGGCTGTACTCAAACGATTATGATGATGCCACCTTTGCCTCTGGTGCAATTCGTTATGGTTATAGCAACTCAATGACCTTAAGCGGTGGTGCAGAGGCTTCCACAGATGGTCTTTCCAACGTGGGCACAGGTTTCGCCAAGAACTTGTTTGGTGTGGGTGTTATCAATGCTGACCTTGCAGCAAGCCAGTATAAGGATGAAAACGGCTATTCGGCTCTGGTTGGTTTAGAAGGGCGTATTAGCAAGAACATTTCATTTAACACAAGTTACCGCAAAGTATTTGATAACTACTTTGATCTGGCCCGTGTATCTCAAATTCGCTATTTAAAAGATAACCAGATTACTTCTGAACCACAGAACTATCTTAGCTATAGCGCGCTGGCAGATGAGATTATTAGGGCAGGGATTAACTATAACTTTTATGCAGGCTATGGTGTTTATGTCGGTTATAACCAGATCAAGTACAGTGATAACTCGTATAAGTTACTGTCTGCGAACTTAAGCGGAAGTTTAAACAAGAACTGGGGTTTTTATAGTTCAGCTTATAAAGATTATGAAAACCATAAGGACTATGGCATTTACTTTGCGCTGCGCTATACGCCATCTACAAAAGTTAATTCAATAACAAGTTTTTCTAATGACAGTGGTAAAACAACGTATAGACAAGAAGTAAATGGATTTAGTGATCCACAAATTGGCTCATTTGGATGGGGTGGATATGTAGAGCGAGATCAGGATGCACATACTAACAATGCATCGATCTATGGTTCGTACCGAGCAAGAGCTGCGTACCTGACAGGTCGTTATAACCGAATTGGGGATAATGACCAGGTTGCACTTTCAGCGACAGGATCGTTGGTTGCGGCGGCAGGACGTATATTTGCGGCCAATGAAATAGGGGATGGTTATGCTGTTGTCACCAATGCCGGACCGAAAAGCCAGATTATAAATGGTGGAGTAAATTTAGGAGAAACTGATAAGTCGGGAAGATTCTTAATTGCGAATTTAAGACCGTATCAATCTCATCATATCTATCTAGACCCATCTTATTTACCACTGGAATGGGATGTGACAACGACCAATCGAACAGCACTTGTGGGCTATCGCCAAGGAACTTTAGTTGACTTTGGTGCTCATCGAGTTGTTTCAGGATTAGCCAAAGTTGTAGATAAAAATAACTCGCCATTGTTACCGGGTTATAGCGTCCGAATTAATGGACAACAAGATGCCGTAGTGGGCTATGATGGTGAGGTCTTCGTTCCAAACCTATTAAAGCAAAATAAACTTGAAATAGACCTTCTTGATCATGGTTCATGTCAAGTTAATTTCACTTACGAAAGTCAGCAATACAGTGCTAAAAAATTGGGGCCTTATGTATGTCAATAAGTATTGTAAGTCATAGTTCCTACATGCTAGCCAAAAAGTTTTCATCTACTTTAAAGTATGTTTTAGCTAGTTTACTGTTATTTGTGCTTTATGCTTTTTTTAGTTCAGCACATGCTGGCTGTACGGTAACTGGAACCACAAATAGTACTTATAATTATACAGCAGCAACGATTAATAGTGACGCTACCATTACTTATACTGGAACTATTCGGTGTACGAATGTTGGGAGTACTGCTCAAATATCAAGATATATGTGCATGAAGACAGTATTTACTGGAGCAACTACTTCAAATAGTAATGTTTCATTACCTTATACGGTTATTGCAACTGTAGGCGGAGCAGGTTCTTCTACTGCAAATCAAACTTCAAACTTTTGGTATGGTCCTGTTACTACGGTGGCACCAAATAATATTATTAGTTACTCAGTAAGTATTAAAGTTCCAGCAAGATCGGGCTCTTTAACAGCCTATCCGGTAGGGACTTATATTGGCTCCGTTCAAGTATTTTGGGACATGCAAGCAAATTCAAGCAGTGTATGTGAGGGTGATAGTGGCGGTGGTTGGGACTCGGGTAATATGACGATTACAGCTAACTATGTAGTACCAAGTTTCTGTCAGTTAGATTCCACATCAAATGTCGATTTTGGCAATATTGGTGATATTGGTACAACAAGTCGTGACTACACGGCTCAAGGTGCGATTAATGCAACTTGCAACAATGGAACACCTTATAGCATTTACTTGGGGGACGGCAATAATCGTATAAGCGGTGGATTTAGACGTATGACCAATGGAAGCAGTCAATACATTCCTTATCAGTTATATAAAGATACTGCGTATAGTACAGTGTGGGATACTACAGGGGGTATAACTGCTGTGGGTGGTTCTGGAGGAGTGTCAAAGACAGGATCTGGCACTAGTCAAATTTCAAATGTATATGGAAAAATTCCACAAGGAACAGCTATTTCAAGTACACCTGGTAACTATTCAGATAGTATAGTTGTTACGGTGACTTATTAGTTACTTGCCAACTCACTATTCACTTAAAGTAAGGAGGTGAGTTGGCAAGTATCATGAGTTTTAGTTAGTGTTTAAAGAGCTTTGTTTTCGTATTAGTAATATCACTAGTGTGATTAATAAGCTAAATCCGAAAATGGGCAAAATAATTGCTAAAATAATAAATGTAAGGGCCGTGATTATTTTTTGTTGATTGGTTGCGCGCTTCCAGACCAATAAAGTTTGGCTTACAAAATGGCTAGTCGTAATTTTTAAATTAGAGGTTTTAAACCAAGCTTTATATGCATAAATAATCATAAAACATAGCCCGAGTGCATATAAAGCGAGTACTAGTTGATTGACCCATCCAAATAATACGCCAATATGAGCATCGACTCCCCAACGTGTAAGTTTTGCAAATAATGAATAATCTTTAAAAGCTAGTTTATCGATGACTTTGTGTTGATGTATATCAATAGCCACACTGTCTGCCTGTGTTGGCCATTTGCGCTGTAGTTCAGTAACAGTCCAAGCTTGGTTTACATCAACAGGAGGTTTGATTTGTATTTGTGCTGAATGAATTCCATTTGCTCTAGCAATTGCTAATACAGAATCGAATTCGGTTGGCATGATTTCTAAATTCGAAGTCTCCATGACCATACCATGATGTTCTTTATGCTCATCATGAGACATTTTTGGTAATGGCGCATTATTTAAAGTTGTGGCTAAGGTTGGCGTTTGCCAATTTAGCCACTGACGAGCAATACGAATATTATCACCGGCCCATTGGGACCATGTAAGGCCCGTAATCGCAATAAACAATAAAAGTGGTAATAAGGTCAAGCCAATAGAACTATGCCACTTTAATAAATAGTTTTTCCGCGTTTGTGTAATTTTGAAGTTTTGACGACGTTTCCACCAACTGTATAGTCCGGTCAGAGTTAAAATGCCGAGCCAACTTGCTGCAAGTTCACTATAAAAACGTCCCCATTTTCCAAGTAATAAATTACTATGCAATTGATCTAAGAATGTGCGAAATGGTAATACTCCACTGGTTCCATATACAGCAAGCTGACCTTTGATATAAAGGGTATAAGGATCTACAAAAATAGCTTCGTTATATAAATGATGAGCTTTATCAGAAAAAATGACTCGTGTTGTTTGTATGGAACTTGGTGCCGGCCTAACTTCTGTAATTTGTGCAGATTCGGGCATCGCTTTTTTTGCTGCTTCAACCTGTTGGCTTAGTGGGTGCATATCTTTATTTAAAGGCTGAACATATAGTGCATCTTTATAGATAGATTGTTCTATCTGAGGAGTAACTGCATATAGAAGACCTG
Organism: Acinetobacter sp. AOR41_HL; assembly: GCF_027854645.1. Taxonomy (NCBI): domain Bacteria; kingdom Pseudomonadati; phylum Pseudomonadota; class Gammaproteobacteria; order Moraxellales; family Moraxellaceae; genus Acinetobacter; species Acinetobacter sp. AOR41_HL. The sequence continues at coordinate 7,287 of NZ_JAKTHZ010000029.1, forward strand.
TAAATGCCGCAATAAATATAAATGGGGCAATAAAAATACCAGCGTAAATATGTACGAGACGGAAAAGACTGCGCCAAAAGCTAGGGGTGTTAGGCATTTTGAGAAGTATCGAACAAACTTTGGCGTGAAGTATATCTACTTTTAAATAAAGTTACCCATTGTTTAATTATCTATAGCCAAACTTTTCACATAAAAGCCTTTTAATAAATTGATTATCTAGACCTAAAAATTGAAGAAGTGAGATTAAAATTTGATTAAAGATTGATAGTGATAGCTTTATGCTTTGTATTTTAAAAAGCAATAAAGCTATTAGTTTTTTATCTAGATGATAGAATTGCGCCGGTCAGTAAATTGATGTGTATTCTTACTTAATATGCAATTGATGATGCATCTTTTTGAGGTTGTGTGTGTAGATTGTTGAGTTGCGAGTAAGGCTAATGTAGATATACATACAATTATCTGAAATTCTAACTTATTGAAGATATAAGGTTTATCAGTTGCTCCCATCACTTACAATTCAAACCAGACTCGGTGGATTTTACTTTTTTTACTATTCCATCGTTGGCACATTCATGCCGTATTGGAATTTATATCTTCAAGATCAAGGGTTTAATTATCAGCAGATAGGTATCTTATCATCTATTGCTATTGTGACGCGATTCTTTGCGCCTTTAGTTTGGGGCTGGATCGCAGATAAATCTGGTAAAAGAATGCTTTTGGTGCGGCTCGCAACTTGGATGGAAGCTTGTATATGGTTGGCTATCTTTATAGTTCCCAATACATTTCAATCTGTCGCTTTACTTATGCTTATTTTTAGCTTTTTCCAAAATGCAATTTTGGCTCAGTTTGAAGGGGTAACCTTATTTTGGTTGGGCGACCAAAGGGCAAAACTTTATGGAAAAATTCGAAAATGGGGATCGGTCGGTTTTATTGTAGGTGTGTTTACCATAGGTGCAATTTTAGAAATTATTCCAATCTCTATGTTGCCTATTTTATTACTCATAATAGCATCGCTTGCATTTATTTGGGCTTTTACGATTCGTGAACCAGAAGGGGCTCCTACTTCACAAAAGCATTTAGAACCTTTATTGCCTGTGTTAAAGCGTCCAGAAGTTGCTGCTTTTTTTACTATTGAATTTATTCTTCTTTTTTCACATGCCCCTTTTTATAGTTTTTATAGCAATTTTCTAAAATCTTTAAATTACAGTACCACTGAAATTGGCTTTTTATGGGCAATGGGAGTGATTGCTGAAATTGTGATGTTTGCATATGCCGCTACGTTTTTTAAATATTTTTCGTGGCGTAGTCTTGTTGCCATGTGCTTAGTTTTAACAAGCATACGCTGGTTGTTGGTGGCTCTCTTCTCTCATTATTTTATAGGTCAGTTATTTGCACAGTGCTTACATGCTTTTAGTTTTGGCTTGTTTCATCTTATTGCAATGCGTCTCATTTTTCAGAACTTTTCAATAGGGCAGCAAGGTCGAGGTCAGGCTTTTTATAGCACCATGTGGGGACTTGGAGTTGCCTTTGGAAGTATTCTAGCTGGTCATTATTGGAAAATTCTTACTGGTGAGTATATTTTTATGATTGCTGCATTAGTAGTGCTTCTAGGTTTGTGCTTTGTATTTTGGCTACCTAAACAGATTGAAAAGCCAGCTTCTTAAATCAAATGTTGCTAAAAATTGTTAGGGATGAGTAGTTAAAGATAAAAATTGTTTGATGAGAAGTATCGGTTCGTTACGGTTGAAAAATATTGTTTTTATATGGTTATGAAACAATGTTTTTCTAAAAAAATGTGCTAACTTAAACCCATGCGTTTAATGATTAATAAATCTATGAAAAATATTTATATTATGGGATTATTATTGGCTTGTTCTGGTTTTGCTATGGCTGAGACAGTGACTCAACAGCCAACGGAACAGCCCGTACGCACTGCTAGTAATCCTAACGCTATACGTATTGTTACGCGTCCTGAAATTATGGGATTGTGGGGAATGGAGATTCCAAATAATAAAAAATGTGTAGAGTACTATAATTTCCGTAGTAGTAATGATGTGGTGATTAAAAGCGGTGAAGAATGGTCATATGGTATTTATGAATATCAACCATCTGATGACCCTAAAGAGCAGTTATCAGCTCTAGTGATGCAGATTAAGTTTGATAATAATAAAGTTGATTGTTCTGGTCAGCAGCAAGATCAGACTGGTGATGTTTCCCAGTATTTTGTGCAATGGAAAAATGACCATACTATCAATTTCTGCTCAACTGCTAAAGGCGAGCAATGCTTTGCAACACTACGTCGCATGTTGCCATAAATTTGAATTAATAAAAAAAGCCTCTTATGTAAGAGGCTTTTTTTATTATACATATTATGCAGTTTCAGCTTTCTTTTCTTCTTCCACTTTTTTCAACAAGTGTTTTTCAAGGTAATGGATGTCCATTGCTTGTTCGCAGAAGTTTTTATCTTGCAAGATAAGATCTTTATGTAAAGGAATATTGGTTTTAATTCCTGTAAGAATCATTTCGTCTAACGCTTGACGCATACGGGCAAGCGAAGTTTCACGATTTTTACCATGAGAGATCAATTTTGCAATCATTGAATCATAATAAGGTGGAATGCTATATCCAGGATAGATATGAGAATCTAAACGAATACCTGCACCGCCTGGCGCATAAAAACTTTCAATTTTACCTGGTGAAGGTAAGAAAGTGGTTGGATCTTCAGCATTGATACGACATTCAATGGCATGGCCACGAACTTCAATATCTTCTTGTTGAAGCTCTAAGCCTAAACCAGCTGCAATACGTAATTGCTGTTCAATAATGTCAACACCAGTCACCATTTCAGTTACAGGGTGCTCAACCTGAACACGAGTGTTCATTTCAATAAAGAAGAACTCACCGTCTTCGAACAAGAATTCAAATGTACCAGCACCACGATATTGCATTAACTGACATGCATTAACACAAGCTTGTAAAATATCAGCGCGTGCTTGTTCTGGTAGATTTGGAGCAGGAGCTTCTTCTAACACCTTTTGGTGACGACGTTGTAATGAGCAGTCGCGATCATATAAATGAATCGCATGGCCGTTACCATCACCTAAAACTTGAACTTCGACATGGCGAGGTTTTTGTAAGAAGCGTTCCATGTACACTGTATCATCGCCGAACCACATTTCTGCATCACGTTGAGCTGCTTGAACTGACTCAAGTAATGTATCTACGCGTTCAACAATACGCATACCACGACCACCACCACCAGCTGCCGCTTTAACAATAAGCGGGAAACCGATTTCTTTCGCTTCAGCTAAAGCATTGTGGATAGTTACTGCATGGTCACAACCCGGTACTGTCGGTACACCAGCTTTTTTCATTGCAACAATTGCAGAAACCTTATTACCCATTAAACGAATATGTTCTGGGCGAGGGCCAATGAATGTGAAACCTGAGCTTTCTACAATTTCAGCAAACTCGGCATTTTCTGAAAGAAAGCCATAGCCTGGGTGAATTGCATCAGCACCAGTAATTTCTGCAGCAGTAATAATTGCCGGGATATTTAAATAGCTGTCACTACTTGCACCCGGACCAATACATACTGCTTCATCAACGAAACGTAAATGCATCAAATCTTTATCAGCATCTGAATAGATACCGACAGTTTTGATTCCTAATGTTTTGCAAGCCCGGGTAATTCGTAAAGCGATTTCACCACGGTTTGCAATTAAAACTTTTTGCAACATAGTTGTCCCCGAGGTATTACGCGCGATAACGGAATAAAGGTTGACCGAATTGGATCACTTCACCATTTTTCACTAAAATTTCTTCAATCACGCCGCTTTGAGTTGCTTCAATCGGGTTCATGATTTTCATTGCTTCGATAATACCCAAAGTCTCACCAGCAGATACTGTTTGACCTACTTTAACAAATGGTGCTTCGCCTGGGCTTGGAGCAGCATAGAACACACCAACCATAGGAGAAGTTTCAACTGCTCCACGTGGTGTTTTTGCAACAGGTGCTTCAGCAACAGGAGCTGCCGGAAGTGCTACACCAGCCGCAGCAACGACAGGATTGCGACGAGTTAAAGCGATCGATTGATCACCTTCTTTAACTTCAATCGCTTGCAAGTCAGACTCAATCATTAAATCGATGAGTTTCTTAATTTTGCGGATATCCATGGGCGACTATTCCTGAACTAGTTTGGGTTAGATGGTTGAATTTTTTCAATAGCGTAATCGAGAGCAAAGCTGTAACCTTTTGCGCCTAGACCACAAATCACGCCAATTGCTTTGTCTGATAAATAAGAATGATGTCTGAAAGCTTCACGTGCGTGAACATTTGATAAATGTACTTCTATAAAGGGAATAGCAATGCCCAGTAAGGCATCGCGTAAAGCAACTGAAGTATGAGTGAGGGCAGCAGGGTTAATAATAATCAGTTTTACGCCTTCTGTTTGTGCCTGATGAATACGGTCAACAATGGCACCTTCCCAGTTGCTTTGAAAAGTATCTAGTGTAATAGAGGCTTGTTCAGCTTGAGCAATAAGTTGTTGATTGATATTGTCTAGGGTAAGATGACCATATACTTCTGGTTCGCGTTTTCCCAGCAAATTCAAATTCGGTCCATGAATTACCAAAATGGTCGAACTCATTCAGATTGCTCCAGCTCTAAAGTTGCAAATAATCTTTGCAAGATGTCTGCAAAGTTTGCTTATTATGGCATATGTTTCTACAAGTTTTTTATAATTTCTTTTAATTGTCGCAGAAAGGGTACACCAAATTCGGCTTATATATTGTAAATTTTGCGACGAATTAGCAATGTTAAAAAATGACAAAATTTCAAGTAATTTAACGGAGCTTATTTTAAACCGAATTGACAAAAACAGTTCATGTATTTTGTGTAACGAGGTCGTGAGCATCTTCAATCGTTAACATTTCATTCCAGCGAGTTAGGTAATTTTTTGAGCGATGGCATTGTTTCATTTGCCAAGATGGGTTACGTGAGTGATAGCCGACTTGTAAGTAATGACTACCAAAACGCTTACGGACTGTACCTAAAGTTTCCATCAATTGTTGTCTTTGATGAATAAGTTCTAAAGGCTGCCATAAATCATCAATATGTTGCTGACGTGCATGTAGACCACAAAATAACACGCCAATTTTTATGTAGCTTTTATTTTCTTTATATAAAACATCGATTTGCTGCATTGCGGCTTTTGTTAGTATACATAAATCATCTGTTGCATAATGAAGACCGATAGCCTGAGAAATGGCTTTTTTATAGGGTGGTTTGTCGGTTTTTTCATAAAGCATAACTTGAACACAGGCACAAAGTTGTTCTTGTTTCATTAAACGGCGATGTGCCCGGTTAAGGTGAAAGATAAGTGCTTGTTTAATAATCTCAATACTGGATAAAGCTTGAGCAAAACTTCGTGATGCTAAAATCCGTTTAGTCGGAATAGCGGGATCGTCAAGTTGAATACAGGATTGGCCTTTTAGCTCACGAATGGTACGTGCCATGACCACAGAAAATGCTTTTGCCATATGGTGTTCATTGGCAAAAGTTAAGTCTAGGCAGGAGTACACTTCATAACTTTGTAGTTGTTTGACCAATTGATAGCCAATTCCCCACACTTCTTTGACTGATGTGTGCTGCATGAGATCTTCCATAATTAATGGATCTAAGGTGATAAAATTACAAATTCCGCTAAAACTTTTAATTTTCTTAGCATAGTGATTGGCAAGTTTTGCTTGTGTCTTTGAATATCCAATACCAATACAACAAGGTAAGCCTAACCATTTTAGGAGGGTGTTTCTCACTTCACTGCAGTAATCTGATATATCAATAGACTGAAGGTAAGGGGTGAGATGAATAAAGCATTCATCTATAGAGTAAGCTTCTAAGTCATCTGGAGAGAAAAAGTCACCGAGGACAGCAAAAAAGCGACGAGACATCTCGGCATATAAAGTGTAGTTGCTTGAATAAACTTGAACACCAGCTTTTAAAGCATCTTTTTCAATTTGAAACCAAGGTATTCCCATCTTGATACCTAAAAGTTTTGCTTCTTCGCTACGTGAAACAACACAGCCATCGTTGTTAGATAAAACAACTACAGGTTTATCATTAAGTTTAGGGTTGAAAAGTCGCTCACAGCTGACATAACAATTGTTAATATCAACCAGTGCATAAACTTCGCGGTGTGAGATTTCTCTCATCATTTCTTTGCCCCCAATTTATTAATCCAAAATACATATTTTGAATTTGTAACATAATCAAGTTAACAAAATTACAGACTAATATCTAGGGGAGTTCAGGTTGTTCGTCGAAATTATAAAAAGGATGCAAGACTGCTGAGTTGTCAGTTATTGATATGGAAATGTCTGAAAATGATAAGTTTTAGTTGGTTATGATCGGAAGCATAAGAACTATATTTAATGGATGAGTTGAGTCCTTTAAATATAGTAATGCGTAAAACGCATTTGTCTTATGGGTCTTTCAAGCTGTCTTTGTTAAAAAGACAGCTTTTTTTTATAATGTGCTTAAGTTTTTTTAGAGTTTGGCTTGATTGTAGCAATCGAGATTAATGCATTGTGTACTCAGTTCTATGATTTGAGCAGGAGCTAATTGAAGTTTTTCCCATTTTTGCATTTGTTCAAATAACCAATAAAAGTCTTCTGGTTGCGGGGCAGCATTTTCTTTAACCAAGTGCTTTACAATATTTTGAATCATATAGTATTTATCAACATGCACTTCTTCAGAACAATGAAATCGGACAATCTCGTACTCGACCAATAACTTTAAGACAGGTGTAAAATCTTTTAAATTACTCAATTCTTTTTGAGCTTTCATAATTGCCGCCGTAAGTGCAACTAAGGTTTGAGAGTGTTGTTCAGCCCATTCTTGAGTTACTGCGAGAACTTTATCTGCCACATTGGGAATAATGTCCTGACTTGAGCAAACTATTTTACTTAAGCCTAAAAGTTCTCCTTGTGTATTCCACGGCTCTCCCACACAAAAACCATCAATCACATGGTTATCTAAAGCTTCGACCATATACGGTGGTGGAAGTGCCTTGAGTTTGAGCGTTTGAGCTATTTTAGGGTCTGCTAAAGCGAGCCATTCTCTTAAACAATAATGATGGATTGAATGTTTAAATACATGGGCTAAGGATAGAGCATTATCTTCTTTAATGTAGCTCGTCACTTTTTGGGCTGTAGCTTGTACATTATCGTTTTCTTGAATAGCCAGTTGATGAGTTAATTTTTGGCTTAAGCTAATAAAGGCACGGTTTTTACTTAAAATAAGAGGGGTCTGCAGTGCAATACCAATTTGGTCTGCACCCACAGCTGCAGCGGGTAGCATAGCAGATAAACAATGTGCAGCATCTAATAAACCAAAAGCTAAACGGTCGCGTAGACTTGCCCATGATGCTTCTTTGACTAGGGTAACATCTAAATCGACTTCTTCGAAGAAACCTTGCTGCTTTGCCCACAGTAAAGCGATGCAATCAAGTAAAGGAATATAGCCGAGTTGCAATTGAGTCTTTTCTAATTTGCTCATTTATTCATCCTTTAGTTGATCATTTAGTAATTTTTGAGCGTCAAGTAAACGCCGTGCCATTTCTCCAATCGTTATACGGTGGCTCATGGCATTTTTTCTGAGTAATTGAAAAGCTGTATCTTCAGGTAAGCCATGCAGTTGCATGAGTAGCACTTTGGCCTTTTCAACATCTTTACGATCTGCCAGTTTGGTTTGAGCTTCTTTTAAGTCACCTTCGAGCTTTTTATGTTTTTTATATTGCTCAATTGAAATCTCTAAAATGGTATGTAAGCGGGCAGGGTCTATGCCGTCTACAATATAAGCCGTTACACCTGCATCTATTGCTTGTTTGATGGTGTCTTTATCTGAATTTTTAGTGAATAGAACAGTTGGTAGGTCATAGCTACTCACACAACTTTCAATAATGTCACGATGAGGATGATCCATGTCGAGCAAGATGACATCGGCTTGTAAATCTTCAAGACGAAAAATATTTAAGTGGTCCAAAGTAAGGCAGGCCACCACTTCAAAGTCATTTTCAAGCAGACTGTTTTTTATATAGTCGGCCCGCGCATGATCATCATCGATAAGAGCTATTTTGAGTTTTGGCATAAGTTCAGAAAATCAGGCTAAGAAAATGCGCCAATTCGACGCGTTTTTTGTTATTAAGTTTTAAGCAAGATTAGTGCCATCCAAATTTAAACAAAAAATCAGGCATGAGTGGTCTTTTACTATGTTAAAGCATTGTTTTGATCGATATTGGTGCAAAAATACGATTCATTTTGTAGCAAAACTTATTTTTGTTTAAACCATATAGAGGAGCAGCAATAGTGCAGGAAAAATTAAATATTCTTTATGGGTGAAAAGATGTTTTAGTTTAAATATTTGAAAATAATAATAAAAAATTATTAATATTAATCTTAAAAAGAATTGGCATGCAAAATGCTTAGTTAATTGCAGGTCGAAGACGACCATAAGTTTTAAAGACGGCCAACGATGTCCGTTCTGATCGAATTTGTGAGTGCAACTGCACACATAAAGAATTTACGTTCAGTCGGAGTGAAGGTTATGTCTTTATTTTTATTGCATAAAAAAGTTACATCTGAATTAACTCATTTTTCAGTTCCAGCGATGCGAGCCTTCTCTATGAGGGGGCTCGCTTTTTTTATTTGTTTTTATGACTTTGCTATGCATTGGGTGTCGTCAACGAGTGGAAAAAATGGATTCCAAGCAGCTATACGCTTTGTGATGTTGATACGTTTCTCGGTAGAGCACAAGGCAAAACAACAATGTCTATTTGAGAACGTAAGAACGCAGCTTAAAAGCAACGTGATTTGAGGAGAAACACTATGAAATTGGTAATGATTGGTCATGGTATGGTGGGCCACAAATTCATCGAAGCCATTTTAGAAAAAGCAGATGATGAACTGGAAATCACGATTCTTGCAGAAGAACCTCGTATCGCATATGACCGCGTACATTTGACTGAATACTTCTCAGGGAAATCGGCAAAAGATTTATCTTTAGCACGTTTTGATTTTGCCGATGCGTATGGCATCGACCTACGTTTAAATACTAAAGCAGTGGCGATTGATACAACTGCACAAACCGTAACAACCAATCATGGTGATGTGATTAGCTATGACAAGTTGGTGCTGGCGACTGGTTCATATGCATTTGTTCCGCCAATTCTGGGTAATGACCGTGAAAACTGTTTTGTTTACCGTACTATTGAAGACTTAGACGCGATTCGTGCAGCGAGTCTCAATGCAAAAACAGGTGTAGTAATTGGCGGTGGTTTACTTGGACTTGAGGCAGCCAAAGCTTTACGTGATTTAGATTTAGAAACGCACGTTGTTGAGTTTGCACCACGTTTGATGGCAGTTCAAATTGATGACTTAGGGGGCAAAGTTTTACGCCGTAAAATTGAAGATTTAGGTGTAAAAGTTCATACACAAAAAGCGACTCAGTCTATTGAGTCTGGTGTAAATACCACTCATGTGATGAAGTTTGCCGATGGTAGTGAACTCGAAACTGATGTGATTTTATTCTCTGCGGGGATCCGCCCACGTGATGAATTAGCGCGAAATAGCGGGCTTGCGATTGGTGAGCGTGGCGGTATTGTAATTAATGATTATTGCCAAACATCTGATCAAAACATTTATGCCATTGGTGAATGTGCGCTTTGGCAAAATAAAATTTATGGCTTGGTTGCACCGGGCTATGACATGGCGCGTATTGCAGCAAAACATATTTTAGATGAAGAGTGTCATTGCTTCGCTGGCGCAGATATGAGCACCAAGTTGAAGTTGATGGGCGTTGATGTTGCTTCTGTCGGTGATGCACATGCCATAACCCCAGGTGCATTAAGCTATTTCTATGCAGATGAACATGCACTGGTTTATAAAAAGATTGTTGTAAATGCCGACAAAACCAAATTGCTTGGCGCGGTTTTAGTGGGCGATGCCAAAGAATACAACGAACTTTTACAAATGATGTTGAATGGTCTGGCTTTACCGGAAGTGCCTGAAAGTTTAATTATGCCGGGTTTTGAGCAATCAGCAGCAAAATCTGGTGGTAGCGGAGTCGATTTACTGCCAGACAGCGCGACCATTTGTTCATGTAACAACGTATCAAAAGCAGACATCTGCCAAGCAATTAGCGATGGTTCGACCTCTTTAGGTGCATTAAAGAAATGCACCAAAGCAGCAACAGCATGTGGTGGTTGTGCACCATTAGTGACTCAAGTATTGAAGTCAGAGTTACAGCGTCAAGGTGTGACTGTTAACAATCATATTTGCGAACACTTCCCGTACTCGCGTCAAGAGTTGTATCACTTGGTCCGTGTCAATGAAATCAAGACATTTGATGATTTGATTCATCAACATGGGCACGGTTTAGGTTGTGATATTTGTAAACCAGCCGCAGCAAATATTTTGGCATCTTGCTGGAATGATTTCGTACTTAAGCCAAGTCATGCAGGTCTGCAAGACAGTAACGACTACTACCTAGGTAACATTCAAAAAGATGGCTCTTACTCCATTGTACCGCGTATGGCAGGAGGGGAAGTCACTCCGGATGGCTTAATTGCGATTGGTCAAATTGCAAAGAAATATAACTTGTACACCAAAATTACTGGTGGTCAACGTGTTGATATGTTTGGTGCCCAAGTTCATGAACTTCCATTTATTTGGGAAGAGTTAAATGCTGCGGGCTTCGAGTCTGGTCATGCCTATGGTAAGTCGTTACGTACAGTGAAATCTTGTGTGGGTAGCACTTGGTGCCGTTACGGGGTAGATAACTCGGTTGGTTTAGCGATTGAACTTGAAAACCGCTACAAAGGTTTGCGTTCACCGCATAAATTGAAAATGGCAGTGTCTGGCTGTACACGTGAGTGTGCAGAAGCGCAAGGTAAAGATGTAGGCGTGATTGCCACTGAAAAGGGTTGGAACCTTTATGTATGTGGTAACGGTGGTATGAAACCGCGTCATGCAGAATTACTTGCATCTGACCTTGATAAAGAAACACTTATTCGTTATATCGACCGTTTCTTTATGTTCTACATTCAAACGGCAGACCGTTTACAACGTACCAGTGTATGGCGTGACAACATGGAAGGCGGTCTAGACTACCTTAAATCTGTGATCGTTGATGACTCTCTTGGTTTAGCTGCCGAGCTTGAGCGCCGTATGGAACACATTATTGGTACATATCAAGACGAATGGCGTACAGCTGTCGAGAACCCAGAAGTTCGTAAACGCTTCCAAACCTATATCAATGCAGGAGCGAATGAACAAGCTGATCCGCACATTCAATTTACAACTGAACGTGGTCAAATCCGCCCATTAACCGAAGCTGAACGTTCAGAAGACCGTATTCCAATGGTTGAAGCATAAAGGAGAGTTTCTATGAATATTGTACAAGACAAAAATATGCTTCCTGATGATCAGTGGATTGACGTTTGTGCACTCGATGATTTAACCCCAAACACTGGTGCAGGAGCGCTAGTGAGCGGTCAAGCGGTTGCAATCTTCCGTGTGGGGCATGAAAAACGTGTTTATGTACTGAGCAATAAAGATCCGTTTAGCTTAGCGAATGTGATGAGCCGCGGAATTATTGGTGATTTACAAGGCGAACGCGTCGTTGCATCACCAATTTATAAACAACATTTCAGTTTAGCTACGGGCCGTTGTTTAGAAGATAAAGACCAAAAATTGGCGGTTTATCCGAGCAAAATTGTTGATGGTCGTGTTTGGGTCAACGCGGTGCCGCAAAAAACTTATATTACCAATACAGGTGTATCACAAGACAAACTTAGACTGGTGCTGATCGGGAATGGTTTGGCAGGGATGCGTTGTCTGGAAGATTTACTTGATATGGCACCAGACCGTTATGAAGTTACGGTGATTGATGAAGAACCATGGGGTAACTATAACCGTATTATGTTGTCTCCGGTTTTATCGGGTGAGAAAACCATTGAAGATATTATGTTGCATCCACCGAAGTGGTATGACGATAAAGGCATTAAATTTATTGCTGGTGATAAAGCCGTAAAAATTGATCGTCCGCGTAAAGTGGTTTACACCGAAAAAGGACAAACTGTTGATTATGACCGTTTAATTCTGGCAACTGGCTCGGCACCATTTATTCCACCAGTTCAGGGTATTGACCTAAAAGGCGTGTTAACTTTCCGCGATATTTATGACGTTAACACCATGATTGAATACTGTGGTTCAAAAACTAATGCAGTGGTGATTGGTGGTGGTTTACTCGGTTTAGAAGCTGCCTATGGGTTAAAACAACGCGGTATGAATGTCACAGTCCTGCATTTGATGGACCGTATTATGGAACGCCAACTTGATGGTCGTGCGAGCCAGTTATTACGTCATAGCATTGAACAAAAAGGTATTCAAATCATTACCGAAGCCAATACAGAAGCGTTAATTGGTGATGAAAACGGTCATGTCAAACAAATCCGTTTGAAAGATGGCACAGTGTTAGATGCTGACCTTGTGGTGTTTGCTGCAGGTATCCGCCCGAATATTACTTTGGCACAAAGTGCTGGTTTACGTTGCAATCGCGGTGTATTGGTGAATGACACCATGCAAACATTTGACCCAAGTATTTATGCCGTGGGTGAGTGTATCGAACACCGTGGTCAAACTTTTGGTTTGGTTGAACCACTGTGGGGGCAAGCTTTTATTTGCGCGACCCATTTAGCGGAGCACGGCAGCTTAACTTTTAAGGCACCAACGGTACCAACTCAGTTAAAAGTCAGTGGTGTCGATGTATTCTCGGCAGGCAATTTTGAACCGAAAGATGATTATGAAGACATTATCCTGAACGATGAAAAACGCCAGATTTATAAACGCATTATTATTCAAAGCGATCGAGTAATCGGTGCAGTATTGTTTGGTGATACTGAAGATGGCATGTGGTATGCAGAGTTAATTGCAGACCAAACCCCTGTTTCTTCATTTAGAAATAAACTGCTATTTGGTCGAGATTTTGCATTAAAAAATGCAGGCTAAATAGGGAAAGGAGCAGTTATGAATAGTATTCCAAGCGTTGAAATCGATAGCTCCGACCATGTTGCAAAAACAACTAAAACAACATGTCCATATTGCGGTGTAGGTTGTGGTGTTAGTGTAAACGTTCAACAAAAACCTCAAGGACCTGTGGTGCAAGTTGAGGGGGATGCTGAGCATCCTTCCAACTTTGGGCGCTTATGTATTAAAGGTAGCCGACTTGCGGATACTTTGGGGTTAGAAACACGTGTTTTACAACCAATGATGGGACGAAAAGCTGATCGGGAGGTAACGACATGGGATGCAGCAATCAATAAAATTGCCGATAAATTCCAGTCTTGTATCGACAAATATGGTCGTGACAGCATTGCATTTTATGTTTCAGGTCAGCTTTTGACTGAAGACTATTATGTGGTGAACAAGTTTGTAAAAGGCTATTTGGGTACTGCAAATATCGACACCAACTCACGGCTTTGTATGTCATCTGCGGTGGCAGGTCACAAACGTAGTTTCGGTGAAGATATTGTGCCAGCAAGTTATGAAGATTTTGAACATGCAGACATGGTGGTTTTGGTTGGTTCCAATACCGCATGGTGCCATCCTGTGCTGTATCAACGGATTATGCAGGCTAAAAGCCACAATCCAGATATGTTTGTGGTAGTTATTGATCCACGTTTTACCAGTACTTGTGAACAAGCGGATTTACATTTACCGATTTTACCGGGCCAAGACGTCGCATTGTTCAATGGTCTATTCCAATATTTATATCAAAATGGTCATGCCGATCAGGCTTTTGTAGATGCTTATACCGAAGGTTTGCAAGAGGTTTTGGCAAGCAGCGAGCCAGAAACTAATGTGGAATATGTGGCAAAGCGTACAGGAATTGCACTCGATAAGATGCAACAGTTCTTTGAGAAATTTGCGCAGACTGAAAAGGTAATCACGCTATTTTCAATGGGTGTGAATCAATCAAGTCAGGGTGTGAATAAAGCCAACAGCATTATTAACTGTCACTTACTAACAGGCAAAATTGGAAAGCTCGGCGCTGCACCATTTTCAATGACAGGCCAGCCCAATGCTATGGGTGGCCGAGAAGTGGGTGGCTTAGCTAATATGCTGGCTGCCCATATGGATTTGGATAATCCCCTGCACCAAAAAGTAGTGCAAACCTTTTGGGACAGCCCATTTATTGCAACTCAAGCTGGCTTAAAAGCAGTTGATTTATTCCGTGCTGTTGAAGCTGGAAAAATTAAAGCCATCTGGATTATGGCAACCAATCCGGTAGTAAGTTTACCAGATGCTGATCAGGTGAAACGTGCTTTAGAAAAATGCGAATTGGTCGTTGTGTCAGATATCTGTGCCGATACGGATACTACGGCTTACGCCGATATTTTGCTTCCAGCTTTAGGTTGGGGTGAAAAAGACGGAACCGTTACTAACTCTGAGCGTCGTATTTCACGTCAACGTGCTTTTTTAGCTGCGCCGGGTGAAGCAAAAGCAGATTGGTGGTCAGTGAGCCAAGTTGCGAAAAAATTAGGCTTTAAAGGTTTTGACTTTACGAGTGCTGTTGATATTTTCAATGAACATGCGGCTTTGTCAGCACAAGATAATGCGGACATTAAAACACGTGAACAAACTGATACGTTTCGTTATTTCAACTTAAAAGGTTTAATGAACCTAAGTGCTGCTGAGTACGATGTTCTGCAACCAGTGCAATGGCCAGTATGGGATAAAAAACAAGACGCTAAAGCTGTTCAACAACTGTTTGGCAAGGGCCAGTTTAGTCACAAAAACACCAAGGCAAAACTAATTCCGACTGTTGCAATTAATCCGGTACATGCAATTTCAGAAGATTATCCGCTCATTTTGAACACGGGGCGTATTCGCGATCAATGGCATACCATGACCCGTACTGGTTTGTCGCCAAATTTAACCAGTCACCGTGCTGAACCATTCTGTGAGATTCATCCAAGTGATGCATTGAAGTTTGGTGTACGTGATCAAGGTTTAGTAGAAGTTCGTTCGAAATGGGGCAGTTGTGTACTACGTGTAACCTTCTCATCAGGTGTCCGTCGTGGGCAAATTTTTGCACCGATTCACTGGACTGAACAGGTCGCATCCGATGCCCGTATTGGTAAAGTCGTTAATCCAGAAGTTGATGCAATTTCAGGTGAGCCCGAGTTCAAACATACGCCTGTAACTATTCAACCGTTCTATACCACTTGGCAAGGTGTGCTCTATATTCGTGAAGGATACGATTCTCATATTCAAGAATCGCTACATCACTGTGCATGGTGGACCAAAGTCAAAATGGTGAAAACCAGCCGCTATGAACTTGCAGACCGCCAAACTTTTCATGATACTCAAAAGAATCTGAAAAGCTTTTTGCCATTTGCTGATGAAACCTTTGAATGGTTAAGCATAGAAGATATTTCGTCACAACTGAGCCATAGTGTTATTTTGAAAGATGGCATTGTAATTGCAAGTCTATATATTGCACCGCCAGATTTATTGCCAGACCGTGACTGGGTAGCAAGTCTGTTTAAACGCGAACGTTTAAGCGCCTTGCACCGTAAAGCTTTACTAGCAGGTATGCCAATGTCGGCTACTAATAATGATGGGCCTTTAGTGTGTAGTTGTTTTAAAGTAGGTAAGAATAAAATTATCGACGTGATAAAAACACAAAACATTACCCATGAAAAACAGGTTACTGCATGTTTAAAAGCAGGTGGAAACTGTGGTTCATGTTTACCTGAAATCCGAGGCTTGATTAAAGCTTGCCAGCAAGAGGTGGAAGTGTGAATAAGGGATATCCCGTAACTGATTTGGTCATTCTCGCGGGTGGACAAGCCCGCCGTATGAATGGTTTAAATAAGCTGTTGCAACAATTCGATGGCGATACGCAACTACTCAAAATTCATCAAAAACTAAAATCTTCGGTATCTGAAATTTGGGTAAATAGTCATCGTGATTATTCAATCTATCAAAGTATTGTGCCCGATATTAAATGTTTTCAAGATGATGCTTCCGGTTTTTTTGGTCCGCTTATGGGAATGAAAAGTGCATGGTCACATGTAAAAGCAGATTATGTTTTGTTTATCCCTTGTGATGTGACCTACATACCTACGCAAGTCGTTGCGAAATTACACAGCGCACTTCGCAAAAATAAACAGGCCCAGGCAGCTTACGTTTCAATTAATGGAGATGCTTTATACCCATTTTGTTTGTTAAAACGTGAAAGTCTAGAGGTTTTAGAGCAGCAAATTGGCAAGCAACAATTGAGTTTAAAAAATTGCTTCAAACTTTTACACGCACAAGTAGCCATTTTTCAAAAGCAAAACTTATTTTTCCATAGCATTAATTCTTTAGATGAACTTCAACAATACAAACAAATTAAAGCATTTAAAGAGATTTTTTCGACAAATTAGAACCTCAATCATATCGATTTAAAATTTACATTGATAATCTGAAATCATTTTTTAAATTTTGAGTTATTGACTGTTTAGAATTTAAGTTCTATTTTGGAACTTGTTATTTTCATTCTAGCCAGATGTATAAAAATAAACGGAGCCAGAAAAATGATGGACGCAGCTCAGCAAAGTAAAACAGATGTGACCGCGTGTATTTTATGTTCAAGAAACTGCGGTTTGAGCGTAGAAATTAAAGATAACCAATTTGTCAAAATTAAAGGTAATCCTGAGCATCCATTTTCTCAAGGTTACATTTGCCAAAAAGCCGCAAGATTACAGCATTACCAGAAACATGCAGACCGTTTGACCGCACCTTTAAAACGCCAACCAGATGGTTCATTTAAAGAAATTAGTTGGGATGTGACGATACAAGAAATTGCTGATCGATTAGTGCAGATTAGAGATAAATTTGGCGGTACTGCTTTTGCTTCGGTTGGCGGTGGTGGACAGGGTAACCACCTCGGTGCAGCTTATGGCCGACAACTTTTATTGGCTATGAAAAGTTATTATGCATATAACTCACTTGCCCAAGAAAAAACAGGTGATTTCTGGCTCAATGGCCGCCTGTTCGGTAGTCAGGCTTGCCATACGACAGAAGATGTTGAGCATGCAGATTACGTACTTTTTATTGGGACGAACCCGTTTCAGGCACATGGTATTCCTAACGCACGAGACACGCTAAAACATATTAAGAAAGATCCGAACCGAACCATGGTGGTGTTCGACCCGCGTGTTACCGAAACGGCAAAACAAGCAGACATTCACGTACAGCTAAAACCAGGAACTGATGCTTTTTTAATGTCGGCCATGATTGCGATCATTATTAAAGAAAAGCTTTATGATGCAGCGTTTATTGAGCAGCACACACATGGGTTTGAAGACGTAAAAGCTGCATTTAACCATGTCCCGATTGAAGACTATATTGCTAAAGCTGATGTACCTATCGATTTGATTTATCAAGTGGTTCGAGATTTTGCCAAGGCAAAAAGAGGCTGTGTACGTATCGATTTAGGTATTCAACATACTTTGAATACAACATTAAATGGTTATTTAGAAAAGCTTTTATACTTGCTGACAGGGAACTTTGGAAAACAGGGTACCAATAATTTGCATACCATGTTTATTCCAATTTTGACCGATACGGATGAAAGAAAACCAAAATATCGACGTAGCGTTTACCATAAAATGTTCCCGATTTCCGGTTTTTTTCCACCTAATATTTTACCCGATGAAATCTTAAAAGCAGGGGAAAAGCGAATTCGTGCTGTGTTTGTAGATAGTTGTAATCCATTATTAACCTATCCTGATACACCTGCTTTTGAGGAAGCCTTTAAAGCATTAGATTTGTTGGTTGTAGTCGATGTTGCGATGACAGAAACCGCGAGACTCGCCGACTATATTTTGCCAGCTCATACTCAGTTTGAAAAATGGGAATTTACTGGTTTTAACTTGGAATTTCCTAAAAATGGTTTTCATCTGCGTCATCCCGTTTTGACTGCTCAAGCAAATACTTTACCGGAAGCCGAAATTTATACTCGATTACTGGAAGCTATGAATGCTATTCCGAAGAGTTTCCCAGTTTTAGAAAAAATAGCTGCGGTCGACTCGAAAAAAACTGCCTACTTACCATACTTGTCGGCGTTAGGCCTTACCTTGGCACGACATAAAAAATATATCCCTTTTGCTGCCTCTATTATTTATCGAACTCTTGGCAAACGACTTGGCAATTCTGCAGATTCAGTTGCTTTTTTATTGCCGCTATCTATTCAATATGCTGTTTTACATACCAAAGCGGTACGCCGTGCAGGTTATAAAGGTAATCCGTTAACACAAGGTGTCAAACTATTTGAGCAGATATTAAAGCAACGTTCAGGTATGGTTTTATCGCAACATGAATATGACGAAGTCTGGAAACTGGTGGCTTATAAAGATAAGAAAATACGTCTTGCAATTCTCGAGATGTTAAGTGAACTCGCAAGCTTGAAAAGCCATAACGTTAATGTTGAAGAGTTTCCTTTCATCCTTTTGTCAGGTGAACGCCGTAGTTACAACGCCAACCAAATTTACCGTGACCCTGCTTGGCGAAAAGTAGATGCAGAAGGTGCACTGCGTATTCATCCCGAAGATGCAAGGCACTTAAATGTAGATGCAGGAGGGCAGCTTAAATGTATCTCACAACATGGAGAAATTCAGGTAACTATTGAGTTGGATGATGGAATGAGAAGAGGTGTTGTGTCACTTCCACATGGCTACGGTATGCGCTTTCAAAATGGAGAACCGATTGGGCCACAATTAAACTTACTTATTTCTGCTGAACATTGTGATCCATTGTCGAAAACGCCGTACCATAAATATGTACCCATCCGTTTAGAAAAGTGTTAGAAATAGAATCAAGTAAAACATAGATTTTACCGCGCTAACTTGAGATTTATTTTTTAATTGTTCTTAAGGTAGTGCGGTGAAAAACCTATAAAAAGTTAAATATTATGGAAGATAAGTAGAGCTGGAACAAATTTTGCATAAAAAACAAAGCACTATTTAGGCGCAATTTTTTGTATTTGATTGTTCATAATCAGTGCTCGCAATATTTGAACTGTTCTCGATATGAGTGCAAATGATGAAACAATATCACTCTGAAAATGCGCCAAGCCTTCTGCAAGATCAATATGGGCGTATCAAGCGTAAGTTACGAATTTCTGTAACTGATCGCTGTAATTTTAAGTGTGTATATTGCATGCCTGAGCATCCAGAATGGTTAAATAAACAAGACTTGCTTAGTTTTGAAGCGCTCTTTCAATTTTGTCATTTTATGGTGCAGCAAGGTATCGAGAGTATTCGCATTACGGGGGGTGAACCATTAATGCGTCAAGGCATTGTTCATTTTATTCGTGATTTGCAGGCTTTAAAAGCATTAGGTTTAAAACGTATATCGATGACTACAAATGGTCATTACCTTGCTAAATACGCTAAACAACTAAAAGACGCTGGATTAGATGATTTAAACATTAGTTTAGATAGTCTTGATTCAATTCAATTTAAAGAGCTCACTAAGAAAAAGTTAGAACCAGTTCTTGAGGGTATTCAAGCTGCTAAAGATGCAGGACTGCCTTTTAAAATTAACTGCGTATTAATGAAAGATAAAAATGATAATCAAATCTTACCTATGGTGAAGTGGTCAATTGCTCATCATATTCCTTTACGTTTTATCGAGTTTATGCCGCTTGATGGTGATGCACTTTGGTCAAATAAAGATGTGGTAAGCGAGGCTGAAATTTTGAAGGTATTGCAACCTTATTATTCGGTACAAGTGATCGAGCAGCAACATGAGCCAGCGCGTCAATATCTAATTAACGATAGCTACCATTTAGGAATCATTTCCACAATTACGCATTCATTTTGTCATCAATGTGACCGTATACGACTTACCGCAAAAGGCGAACTATATAACTGTTTATTTGCGCCGCAAGGTTTAAATATTAAGCCTCAGCTTCAAGTACTGGTAAGCAAACAACATAGCCCAGAATACGGTATATATATCCAAAATTTAAAGAATTTGGTTCATCCTTATATCTGGCATAAAGCAAAAGGTTTCCATGCCTTACAACATCAACAAACCCGTAAAATCAGCATGCATATGCTTGGGGGATAAATGCAACAATCTATCCAAATTAAAGTCGAAGCATTTGGTGCAATTGAAAAATTGCTTCCTGAAAATCTTTTGTTAGTTTGTCCTAACCATAGTTTGGTTAAAGATGTATTGGATGAAATTGTTTTATTGCATCCTGAATCGACAAAAGCCATGGAAAAATGTGCATGTGCAATTGGTGACAATGTCATAACTAGACAAACTGTCTTAAGTGAGCCATGCACTTTGGTTTTATTATCACCCGTTGCTGGAGGATGAATCATGAAAGAGTTCGCAAGAATACAAGAGCAGGCTTTAAGTCTAGATACTTTTGATCCGATTCAATCTTTTCCTGAATGTGGCGGTATTGATATTTTTATGGGTACGGTTCGTAATCACCACGAAGGTAAAGCGGTAAAGGCGCTGAAATATACATCTTATAAACCGCTTGCAGAAAAAATGATACGTGAAATTGAACTAGAAATTGAGAAAAAGTATCAGGTATCTTATGTGCGAGTGGTTCATCGAATTGGATATCTAGATGTTGGTGAAACAGCCATTATTGCGATTGCGTATGCAGCCCATCGCCGTGAAGCTTTTCAAGCATGTGAGGAAGCAGTCGAACGGGTAAAACATGAAGTGCCTGTCTTTAAAGAAGAGTTCTTTACAGATGGCACAAGTCATTATGTAGAGGGCTGTTGTATTCGTAAGGATGCGCCGCACGACCACAAACATCACCATCATCATGCCGGCCATGAGCACTCACACTGAAATATGTAACACTAGGATAAATAATGAAAAACGTAGGAATGAAGCCGGAAAGTTATCGTGTTGCCGAAGCACAAGCGATTTTATATGCACCACCCGCCTGTATTGAACTATTAAGACAAGGAAACACGGAAAAAGGTGATGCCCTAAAAACAGCACGTGTTGCAGGAATTTTGGCAGCCAAACGAACTGATGAGCTGATTCCACTATGTCATCCGCTACCGATTTATCGGGCAGATGTTGAATATGAATTGGAACACGACTTTGTAAAAATTATTGCTGTTGTTGAAACTATTGGTCCAACTGGCGTAGAGATGGAAGCTTTAACGGCGGCAAGCCTTGCAGGCTTAACTATCTATGACATGTTAAAGCCTCATTGTGAACCAGAAGAACTCTGGATGGATCAATGTAAACTACTTAAGAAAAAAGGCGGAAAATCCCATTTTAAACGGGTATTGCGTCAACCTGTTTCGGCTGCTGTTATTGTCTTGTCAGACACCGTAGCAGCGGGTAGAAAGCCGGATACTGCTGGAAAATCTGTGGTTGAAACTTTAACTGAAGCTGGCTTTGATCCGATCCATTACCAAATTTTGCCCGATGAAGCAGATGATCTCAAAGAATTGGTTTTAGAACTCACCAAATCGTATGCTTGTATTATGACCGTGGGTGGGACAGGAATTGGTAAGCGTGATATTACGGTTGATACGCTAGAGCCTCTTTTAGAACGTAAATTAGATGGCTTAATGGAAGCTGCTCGCTCATTTGGACAAAAACGCACGCCATATGCTGCTATGTCACGCGGAGTAGCAGGGTTTATTGACCGTTCGTTAGTAGTGACATTACCGGGAAGCCGTGGTGGCGCAAGCGAATCAATGGCCGCTATTTTACCCGCATTAGTCCATATTTTTGATGTTTGCCGTGATTTACCACATCCAGGAGGCTATGAATAATGTCAGGTTGTGGTGCTGAGCGTGGATTAATCAGTATAGATGAAGCGCTAGATTTAGTTATTAATAAGCCTAAAAACTTAAGCTCTATTCAAAAGACTCTAACAAATAGCCTAAGTAGTTATCTTGCCAAAGATATTTACTGTGAAATTAATTTACCAAGTTTCTCTCAAAGTGCAGTTGACGGTTATGCACTTTGTAGCCATGCAGAAGATTTAAATAATCAAAAGTTCCAAGTCACAGGTGAGATTCGTGCCGGAAGCGAGAGTCATGACATACTCGGTGAAGGTCAGGCAATTCGTATATTTACGGGCGGCAAAATTCCTGAAGGGACAACGCATGTAGCTCGACAAGAAATCGTATCGGTTATTTCGGCCCAAGAAATTTGTTTAACGGAACATATACGTCCTCAAGCCGATATCCGCTTTACCGGAGAGGAAATCCAGCAAGGGCAGTTGCTTGCTCAAGTAGGACAACTTTTGAATATTGGAAGTTTGGCTGCTTTAAGTATGGCGGGTGTGCAAACCGTTGAAGTCTATCGTGCACCGAAAGTCGCTGTTTTGATCACGGGTGATGAAGTTGCCGAAACAGCAGAAGATCTAGCTGAAGGTAAAGTCTTTGATGCAAATGGCCCATTACTAAAAGCTTGGTTTGAAGATTATGGTTTAGATATCGAACTCATTCACGTAGCAGATGAAGCAGAGCAGGTCACCCATTACTTTAATCAACTAAAAGACAGCCATGATGTTGTTATAACGACTGGCGGAGTGTCGGTAGGAGACTACGACTTTGTTCGGCCCTGTGCTTTCGAAGTTGGGTTTGAACAAATCTTTTGGAAAGTTAAACAAAAACCGGGTAAACCTTTATTCTTTGCCGAATACCATAATTCACAAACCCAACATTCTTGCTATTTGTTAGGCTTACCGGGCAATCCGGCTGCGGTATATGTCGCAATGCAAATTTACGGAAAATCTTTGCTTGATGCATTGCAGGGCAATAGACAGGGACCAGAATGGTTTACCGCAATTTTAGAGCATGATTTAAAAGAAGATGCACGTGAGCGTTTTTTACGAATGTATGCTTATTTTGATGCAGGACAACTTAGGGTAAAAAGTTTGGCCAAGCAACAGTCCCATATGCTGAGTAATCTTATGCAAGCCAATTGTCTAGTCCGTATTCCTGCGAATACAAAACTAGCATCAGGAACTGTGCTAAAGGGAATCTTTATTTCAAATTAACTTATAAATAAGCTGAATATAATTAATCCATACGGATGGATTAATTATATTTTATATCTATTTTTAGTGACTGTTATTTTAAAAAAATAAGCTTTATAAATATACTAAAAACTTATTTCTAAGCTCTATATTGCATATAACATATTAAGTGGTTTAGGGTATAAATAATAAGGCAAATAGGCCAGTTCTATATTGAGGAAAGCATAAAGATGAAATGGGATGACATCGGTGATCAGCCTTGTTCTGTTGCCCGCATGCTATCAGTGATTGGTGATCGATGGACGATGCTAATATTACGTAATGCTTTTATGGGAATTCGCCGTTTTGATGATTTTCAAAAATCATTAGGTGTCACTCGTCATGTCCTTTCTGATCGCTTAAAACGGTTGGTTGAATACGAAATTTTAGTCAAAGCTCCTTATTTTGACCGTCAGGAACGCTTTGAATATCGTCTCACGGATAAAGGCTTTGAGCTTTATCCAATTATCTTATCTATGGCGAACTGGGCAGATAAATGGATGGACCAAGGTTTAGGCAAGCCTTTGGAATATCGCCACAAAACATGTGGACATAAGTTTGAACCTGTTATGGTGTGTTCAGTATGTCGTGAACCATTGCATGCAAAACAAGTTCAGGTTTCGGCTGGGCCGGGCTATTTTGCTTATATGGAACAAAAGCAAAAACAGGCTTAAACTTGTTTCTCTAACGACTCTTGTAGAAGTGCTTCTGCAAGGGTCTTATAAATATAATCATGATTTGATTGTGTAATATTAAAACGGATAAATTGACCTGCCGATTGGGCCTGGCTAAAGGCATTACCCGGGGCGAGAATCACTTGCCGATTCAGACAAAACTGAGCAATCTTCGCTGCATCTACACCTTCTGGTAGATGACACCACACAAAAATTCCAGCCTTGGGTTCAATCCACGGTTCTATCCCAATCGATTTGAGCTTCGTAATTGTTTCTTGCATGGCTTGAGCTAAACGAACTTTTAATAAATCTAAATGCTTACGGTATGAACCATCGGTTAAAGCTGTGTGTAAAATCTTGGCTGAGAGTCCATTGTGAGAAAAACTGGTAGCAATTTTTAAATCGGTAATCTGATCAATCCATTCTGGTTTCGCAATAATGTAGCCGCAGCGAATAGAGGCAGAGAGCGTTTTAGAGAAACTTCCAATAAAAATCACGCGTGAAAGGTTGTCTAGGGCTGCAAGTCGTGGAGCTGGAGTATATTCAAAATCCGAAAATATATCGTCTTCAATCACAATCAAATTAGATTGATCAATCAACTTCAACAATTGATGAGCTGTCGAGAGTGAAAGCGTTGCGCCAGTGGGGTTATGTATTCCTGAATTTGTAATATAAAGTCGAGGATTATAGATCTCAATCGCTTCTTTAAATGCCTCTAAGTCTGGGCCATTTGGAGTGTATGGAATACCAATAACTTTAACTTGATGAACTTTAAGTAGAGCATGAAAATTAAAGTAACATGGGTCATCAATTAGAACTACATCATCTGGTTTAAGTAAAAAACGACAAACCAGATCAATAGCTTGAGTGCCTGAATCGGTGAGAACAACTTGATTGAGATTTGCCTCTATACCTTTATTTTGTGCTCGCCTAGCCAGTAAATCTCTTAATACGGGCAGCCCTAACGGTGAAGAATAACCCATTAAACTATCATCTTCACTTCGTGTAACAGATCTTAATGCTTTACGGATACTTTCAAGTGGCATCCAGTCATTAGGTAACCAACCACAACCGGGTTTAAATGCATTAGGTTCTGCCTCTAAAGACTGACGTGAAATCCATAACGGATCTATTGAGCGATCTAGTTTGGGTCCTAATTCACTTAAGTCTAAAGGAGCAAGGGGTGCCACTACATAAAAGCCGGAACCACTACGTGATTCAATTTTACCTAGGGCAATTAATCGCTCGTAAGCTTCAACAATCGTAGAAACTGAAAAACCTAAATCTTTGGCCAGTTTGCGCACAGAGGGGAGTCGAGTTCCCGGAGTTAAAGAGCGATTCTTAATTTGTTGTTCAATCTGTGAAATAACAAGTTCGATTTTTGTTTTTGTCTGGTTCACGTTAATTATCTCTACTGTACTGCTCATTTATACATAACAGTTTTTTAAAATTGTACTGCTTTGTATCTGGTTTTGACACCATATCACAGCTTAAATTCTTCGTATAGTTGCGGAGAATAATATGCAAAAGTTTATGAACGGTTGGGTAAATGGTTTTATTGGGGTTGCAATTTTTGCCGGTTCATTACCGGCTACCCGTGTTGCGGTAACAAGTTTTGAGCCTGGTTTTCTAACAGCAGCAAGAGCTGTCATTGCAGGAGTTTTGGGCTTAATTCTTATCTTTTTGCTTAAGGAAAAAAAGCCTGCTAAACAAGACTGGTGGCCGCTGGCTATTGTGGCTTTAGGCGTTGTAGTTGGGTTTCCCTTATTTACTGCGCTTGCTCTACAGTATATGAACGCAGCCCACTCGATTGTCTTTGTTAGCCTTCTACCGCTCACTACTGCCATATTTGCAGTAGTAAGAGGGGGAGAAAAACCAAATTTATTTTTTTGGATATTTGCAATTTTAGGCAGTTTAGTTGTTTTTACTTATATGTTTTTCTTGTCGGGTGAAGCTTCTTTTGGTATCGGCGATTTATACATGCTTATTGCAATTATTTTGTGTGGATTTGGCTATGCCGAAGGCGGAGTACTTTCGAAAAAAATAGGTGGATGGCAGGTGATTTGTTGGGCGCTTATTTTAGCTTTGCCGATTATGTTGCTTGCTACTCTTTTTTATATGCCCGTTTCCTTTCAAGATGTATCTACATCAGCGGTTGCAGGACTGATTTATGTATCTTTATTTAGTATGCTCATCGGGTTCTTTTTCTGGTACAAAGGTCTTGCTCAAGGCGGTATAGCTGCAATTAGCCAGCTACAACTTTTACAACCTTTAATGGGGCTCGCGATTGCCGCACTTTTATTACATGAACATGTAAGTTGGTCGATGTTAATGGTAACGGCAGTAACAATTTTATGTGTCGCTGCCGCTAAAAAATTCGCATAAAAATTTATAAACAATTTGCCGGTTTAGGAATACCTGCCAAGCGACTGAGATGGCGAGCAACTAAACCGGTATTAAATTTTTGCTGTAAAACAGCATTATTAATATCTGGACTTACGGTTTTCATTAAAAACTTAATCAAAGGACGTGTTGCAGGAGAATGCCCAAATTGCTGATAAAATTGGCGAACCGCAGCTAAAACTTCAAAATGCCAATCTGTTAATTCAAGATCGAGAGATTTGGCGAGTTCCTGTGCTACTTCTGGATTCCAAATCGTATAGTCGACTAAATGACCATCTTGATCTAATTCTAAATTCATAAAAATGAGCCTAACTATATTATTTCAAAGAAATGCATCGATTAAATTGTAAAACCAGATCCGCAAACTGGTCATAGTTCAATACCTTAACGTGAGCCAAGGTTTCTGCATCAATTAAATCTTCTTCATGAGATAAACAAGAAACTGAGCCAAACTGCTGACAAATACTTACTGTAAGTTGAGCAGTTGAGTCACCCATAAAAATAAGTTGATCATCTTTATGGAACAGTTTTGCAAGTTCTTCAATAATGCGAGGAGTATGGTGATAAGAAGCTTGCACAAGATAAAGAGTTGATTGCGTCATTAAATTTACACCTTTATCTACCAATATAAGACATGATCGAAAGATTGGATGAGTTTCGTATCTAGCTGAACAAATTCTAGTTCCTGCTCACTGTTTTGAACAAAATGATGCTGTTTATTTTTGTCTTCAATAAGAATTGGGCTTAAGTCATAAAACTCAAAGCTATCTACCATATTTGAAGCAATTTTAAATGCATGCTGCAATTGGTCAAAGTTACGTTCATTTTGTAAAAGACTAAGAGCCGCATCTTTTAATAATACTTTGACTGGTGAGCCAAAGGTTGCTAAAACCATAGTAGCGGCGAGGCTTTCATTGACTTGTAGGCTGGTTAAATTGGCTTGGGTCAAAATAACGAGTACAGTTTTCACACAATATACCTTTTAAAAGCAACAATCTAAGTTAATAAAGTAACTTAGAATTGAAGAAGACGAGAGGCTGACTGTACTGCATCAGCAAGTTCACCTAGTCCAACCAACTCAAAGTTGTTCGCTAGGTTGTGATGACTAAGTTGATGACGACTCGCATTTTCTGCATCGGTAATCCCACGTGCAAGAGCTGCGCTGACACAGACAGGAAGTCGGATCGCGAGCTTTTGCCATTCATGCGTTAAATTACGCTGGTCGTCAGGAACCCATTGAAAATCATTCGCAACTTGAACGCCATCTTGGTAAAAGAATACACGAAAGTCTTCATTTTTACTTTTGAGTGCCTGAGCAAGGCCTAGCGCATGCCAAGCATGGATCGAAGTAGGAGCAGAGGTTATTAGTAGTAATGTACTCATTGAGAATTCACTATGGTCATACGTCTAAATGGGCGTAGATACATTAAGAGAAAGGTAAGTATACAATGATTTTAGTGACAGGTGGTTTAGGCTTTATCGGTTCACACATTGCATTGAGTCTATTGGCTCAACGCCAAGAAGTGGTTATTGTCGATAATTTGGCTAACTCGACCTTGCAAACGCTTGAGCGGTTAGAATACATCTCTGGTATGTACGTTCCGTTTGTTAAACTTGATGTACGTAATACACCTGCATTGAACAAAGTATTTGAACAGTACTCAATCGATGCAGTTATTCACACAGCTGGTTTTAAATCTATTGAAGAGTCTAATTTAAAACCGCTCGAATATTACAATGACAATGTCAGTTGCATTATGAGCCTGTTACGTGCAATGCAGCGTACTGGTGTTCGTCATTTTATCCATTTATCTAGCTTGGCAGTCTATGGAAAATCTGGTTTGCAGTTAAGCGAAACGGAAGACTTCAACTATGCTTATCCTAATCCATATATTAAATCTCAACAGATGATTGAAGAAATCATTAGAGATACTCATAAAATTGATCATGAATGGAAAATTGCAATCCTACGCCTATCAAATATTGTAGGTGCTTTTGAGCATGGTGTATTAGGTGAATATGTTGCACAGCTCCCTAAAAATATTGTACCGCTTGCATTACAAGTTGCAGCGATGCAGCGTGATTTAATTGAATTACAAGATCAGGTTTCGACCGAAGACCATACTGTAGAGCGTAGTTTTCTACATGTATTAGATGTATGCGAAGCCGTAAGCTCAACTTTACATTGGTTACGTGATCAAACCCATTGCTGTGAAGCTTTTAATATTGCTCATGATCAAGTGCACTCGATTCGTCAATTATTAGATGAAATTTCGCAGGTTACCCAAGCCGAAATTCCGACGCAATCGGCAATTTATAAGCATGAAGAGTTGGCCCAATTGGGTGCAAATATAGGAAAAGCAAAAACTTTATTACAATGGAATCCGAAACGAACTTTAAAGCAAATGATTGAAGATGAGTGGAGATTCTATCAAAATACATTAAATGGAAGATAGGATAATGATTCTTATTTACAATAATGGAATGCTTGAGTACGATATTAAAATTAACTAGCCAAAGCAAAAATTGCTTCAGCCCGTGAGTTCTTTAGCCACATAACCGAGGTTTCTATGCAAACACGAATTGAACATGACACTATGGGTGAGATTGAAGTTCCAAATGAAGCGCTATGGGGAGCACAAACCCAACGTAGCTTACAGAACTTCAAAATCGGGCAGGAGCGTTTACCCCGTGCCATGATTCGAGCGATGGGCTTGGTAAAAAAAGCTGCGGCAATAACCAATGCAGAGTTGGGCCAGTTACCACAAGATTTGAGTCAGTACATTGTAGGTGCTGCCGAAGAAGTGATTGCAGGGAAATGGGACTCACAGTTTCCACTCGTAGTTTGGCAAACAGGTTCTGGTACGCAAAGTAACATGAACTGTAATGAGGTGATTGCAAATATTGCAAATCAAAAGCTAGGCCAAGCGCTCGGAGCACAAAAGCCAGTACATCCAAATGATCATGTTAACCGTGCACAATCTACTAATGACTCATTTCCAACGGCTATTCATGTTGCGGCAAGTTTGCAAATTAATGAATTACTGATTCCAGCTGTAGAGCAGCTTAAAGCGACTTTGCAGAAGAAGTCAGATGAATTTCAAGAGATTGTCAAAATTGGCCGTACCCACTTACAAGATGCGACGCCACTAACACTTGGCCAAGAATTTAGCGGTTATGTTTCTCAGCTTGAGCACGGTTTAGTACGCTTACAACAAGCTTTAAGTGGTTTGTATGAGTTGCCATTGGGTGGTACAGCGGTAGGAACTGGTTTAAATGCTCATCCTGACTATGCTGTTAAAGCCGCAGCTCAGCTTGCAGCTTTAACGGGTTTGCCATTTGTTACTGCTCCTAATAAATTTGAAGCACTTGCAGGACGTGATGCAGCTGTTTTTGCATCAGGTGCATTAAAAACTTTAGCAGTAAGTTTAAATAAAATTGCTAACGATATTCGTTGGTTAGCAAGCGGACCACGTTGTGGTTTTGGTGAAATTCGCATTCCTGAAAATGAGCCAGGCTCAAGCATTATGCCGGGTAAAGTGAACCCGACCCAAAGTGAAGCAATGACTATGGTGGTTGCACAAGTGCTTGGTAATGATACGACTATTAATGTCGCTGGTGCTTCGGGTAACTTCGAACTTAATGTATTTATGCCAGTAATCGCTTATAACTTACTGCAATCTATTCAGTTGCTTGGTGATGCATGTAATAGTTTTAATGACCACTGTGCAGTAGGAATTGAGCCTAATCGCGACAAAATTGATCACTTCTTGCATAACTCTCTCATGTTGGTTACTGCATTGAATCCGGTTATTGGTTATGAAAACTCTGCAAAAGTGGCGAAAACTGCTTATAAAGAGAATAAAACTTTAAAACAAGTGGCTGTTGAGCTTGGTTTAGTTACAGCAGAACAATTTGATGAGGTCGTTAAACCTGAAAAAATGGTTTCGCCAAATAGTAAATAAGCGATCTATATAGCCATCAGCCGTATAATTATGTTACAGAATGTACAGTTAAACTACTGATGGCTATTATGTTTACACCTTAAATCTAGAACTTTAACTTATAGATTGAAAATAAAAGCTACATCAGAAGATCTTCTATATATTCCCAGCCATTTACTTTCATTTCTTCAAACTTTCTTTTTAGTTCTTCTTTTGTATATTCATGTGAGTCTTTAGCTAAAAGAATATGATAAGAATTAGAGGCTGGGTCTATAGTGACCTCACTAATTTCTACAGGTTCAATCACACCATTTTCGGTTAAACCAAGATCAGTAAAGCACATTCCTTTTACTGGTATAACGCTACATTCATATTCTTTCGAAATAAAGTAATGGTTTGAATAAGTTGAATAGGTACTTGAAGCGCGGATCTTCATTGATCTCTCCTTTATTTGTAGAGAAGATTTGTATAGTCTGGCGTCTTTTAGCAGTTAAAACTGTTTAATTTTTATTGCTTATTTACTATGGATCTTTGTTATTTAAAGTTTTTTTAACAATCTATATCAAAACTATTATAGAAGCCTTCTATTAGAAAGAAGGCTTCAGAAAATATAAAAGCTTATTTTAAAATTTTATAAACTTTCTCTTTGTATTCATCATTGGAAATAGCTCCTTTATCGTATTGCTGTTTTAATGATCTATATTGTTGAATACGAATATCCCTTTTAAGGCTTATATCATCATGATTTCTAATATAGTAGAGACTTCGATCATGATCGCTCATGTTCACTGTGGGGTCAGGAAAATGCGAGTAGGTATTTTGTGGTTTCTCATCTTGATATTGTTTGGCAATTTCAAAAAAATCTACTCTTTGCTTATTAGAATCGGAGTGAAAAGAATTGTGTTGTGATTCACTAAACTTATGATTTGAAGTGTTACTTACCTCAAGCATACTTCTATGGCGATTAGATTCTTGGTCATAAAATTCTTGTTTAATTGGAGAAGTAATCGTTTCAGAAAACACCGAAGAAGAAAAAGTACTAATACTTAAAAATAATAAAATTAATTTTGATCTATTCATTTCTTTGGAAGCCCAGATGAAATTGAGTAAATCAATGTATTATAACATTAAATTTAACAGTAGATTAAAAAATAATATATTTAAAAGATAGCATTTTTAAATTTTTGAAGTTGTATGAGATTTATTTGCAAGTTTCTAGATTGTAATTATTTCTTAATTAAGCTTTATCAAACCAACTTAGAGTTGAATAAGCTGCCATAATTGTTAAAATGCCCACCTTATCCTGTTTTTCTATTGTTTTTAATTTTTATTTATTTTGCGATATGGAAATTAAACACATAATAAACAGTTGTTTAGCTAAGGATTTTTGAATGCTCTCGATTTATTTAACAGATACCGAACAACATGTGCAGTTTAATGATTACCCGAGTGATCAGCCTGTTAAATTTCTGTTAAATCTTAAAAAGATTTTTCCAAGTACTGGTGATTTGCTGTTACCTGTTTTGCCTGAAGATAATAATCTGGAAAATGTCACTTGGGAATCAACGACGAAAGACTTTGAAATTTTCAAAAAATTGTTGGCCGGTTGGGGTGTTATTGAGCTTCGTTTAAATGCAATCACCACATATAAAGATAAAAATTTTGCAAATGAGTTAATTAAACAAGCTCAAGTGAAGCGAAAAAAAGTAGCGCAAAAAAATCATCAACTCTCTTTAGTTGCCTTAGATTACATTTTTATGCACGAAATTCATGCACTCATTGATGCTGAGTTGGTCACAATTGGTGAGAAGTTTTATTTACCAACCTTGAGAGAGCAGTGGAAAGGTCATGTTTCAGACCAAGTGCTTGAAGGAAAGCTTTAATAAATGGCAAAAGGTGAATTTAAATAATTCACCTTTTTTTGTAATTAAATCAAATACTTTTATATTTAATTGAATTGCTGTACAAAAGTTTACAAGAAAAGAATGCGTTTTTTTAAAAGTGGCAGATACATTGCTTATATAAATACAAAATTATTGCGGGAGAGAGGTTCTTAAGAACCCGCCGAAGGAGCAACAGGCCCGGAAACTCTCAGGCAAAAGGACTGTAATAATTAAAAAATCTGGAGAGCAGCTTAAGATTTATAAGCATGAAGAATAAAAACTTATAAGTCATAAACTCACCGAAGGGGAAGATCGAAATGCTAAAAGGTAGTATTTAGGTCGAAACTCTCAGGTACAAATGACAGATGGGCTGTACTGATGAAATGTTTTTGCATTTCAGAGGAGTCTGTTATGCCACATGTTATTGTGATTGGTGCAGGAATCACAGGGGTTACTTCAGCCTATGAATTATCTCAATTAGGTTACCAAGTCACAGTGATTGATCGCCATCTTTATCCAGCTATGGAAACATCATTTGCAAATGGAGGGCAATTATCTGCTTGTAATGCAGAAGTCTGGAACCAGAAAGCGACCGTTATAAAAGGTTTTAAATGGATGAGGCAAAAAGATGCTCCTCTATTACTTAATCCTTCTTTTAGTTTGCACAAATATAGCTGGTTAGTTGAGTTTTTATCTCATATTAAAAATTATGAGGCTAATACGATAGAAACTGTTCGTTTAGCATTGCTTGCTCGTAAGCGCTTATTTGAAGTCGCTGAAAAAGAGCAGCTTCAATTTGATTTGGAGAAACGCGGTATTCTTCATATGTATCATACTAAGGATGACTATGATATTGCCAAGCGAGTTAATGATGTCTTGAATAAAGGGACTTTGGAGCGCTACTCAGTTTCACCTGAAGAAATGAAGTCAATCGAACCTTCTTTAACGGGTGAGTACTTTGGTGGTTATTACACACCAAGCGATGCAACTGGAGATATTCATAAATATTCAACCACTTTAGCTGAAAAGACTAAACAATATGGGGTGCAGTATAAGTTTGGCTTAGAAGTTACTGATATTAAGTGTCATATAGATAAAGTCGTACTGAATTGTCAGCCAAGTGCTGAGCATCCGCATCTTTCCTCAACAGATAGCTTTCAATTAGAAGGTGATGTTCTGGTGGTTTGTGGTGGTGTTGGAAGTTATCAATTGGCTGACATGATTGGTGAGCGTGTAAATGTTTATCCTGTGAAAGGCTATTCGATTACTGTCCAATTGAAAGATGAGAAAAGCATTAAAAATGCGCCGTGGGTAAGTTTGCTTGATGAGAGTGCCAAAATTGTAACCTCTCGTTTAGGACAAGACCGTTTACGTATAGCAGGTACAGCTGAGTTTAATGGTTACAATCGAGACATTCGTGCAGATCGTATTCAGCCTTTGGTTAATTGGGTGAACCGCAATTTTGACATTTCAACTGAGCATGTTGTGCCTTGGGCGGGTTTAAGACCAATGATGCCTAATATGTTGCCTGTAGTGAAACAGTCTAAGCAATCACGGGTTTTTTATAATACAGGGCATGGCCATTTAGGTTGGACTTTGTCAGCAGCAACAGCTGTTTTGGTGAGTCAGGATATCCTGCAAAAATATCCAGCTTAAAAAGAAAAGCCAGTGTAGATGCACTGGCTTTTTTATTTTATATCAATTAATCATATAGTCGATAAACGCCAGTAAATCGCTCACAGCCTTTTTGTTGAGTCTTTACAACAAGTAAGGCCTTTTGAAAATCAAATTTGTATTTGCAGTTATGTTCGTTATCTAAAATTTCACTTTTCTGCTCTGGAGAGCTATAAGCCATTAATGAAATAGTTTGGGCTTCTTTTCGGTTATTCGGATTACGGTAAGCTAACCCTTCTATTTTGATTTTATCTTTAGCAAGTTGATGGATTTGTAAATGAACGGGCTGGGCTGCAATGTGCCCATTTTCAAATTTAAGGTAATGCTGTGTTAGGGTTTGCTTAAGTGAAGCATAAAAATTTAAATCATCACCACGTACGTCAAACTGTTGTTGAATACATGAATTGGTTTTACATTGTTGCGTATGTTTAAACCACAATGTTTGAGTATCTTGTAGAAGCTGTAATGGGGCATCTGTAACTAAGTATGCAGAAAGATATTTGTTGTTGAGTTGCTTTCGTGCTTCGCTAAAGTTTTTTGAACAGATTTTGAGCTCTGATTTTGAGTTGGAGCAGTCAATGGATTCTGCAAAAACAAGCGATGAGCATAAACAACTCAATGTCACGACAAAACTTAATCTTTTCAATTGATTCATATCAGTATTCGACGGCATGATCGCTTATACTTTCAGTCTACTTTGCTAAGTGTACTATAGCGAAACACAACGGTTGAATACAAGATTTCTTAAGCTTTTATAATAGAAGGAAAGAGTTTATATGGTTGCTCAAATTCGTATTGGTCAAGGAATGGATGTGCATGCCTTTGAAGAGGGTAACTTCGTAACTTTAGCTGGCATTCAGATTCCGCATACGCATGGCCTGAAAGCACATTCTGATGGTGATGTCGTGTTACATGCACTATGTGACGCTTTATTAGGTGCACTAGCGCTTGGAGATATTGGTCAGCATTTTCCAGATACCGATCCAGAGTTTAAGGGTGCAGATAGTCGTGTACTACTAAAACACGTTTATCAACTAATCTTAGACCGTGGTTATCGTTTGAATAATGCTGATATTACTGTAGCCTGCGAACGTCCTAAATTAGCGAAATATAATTTAGAGATGCGACAAAGCATTGCGGATGTTTTGAATGTGGATTTAAATCAAATTAGCATCAAAGCGACCACTACCGAAAAACTCGGGTTTACTGGTCGCCAAGAAGGAATTTTAGCAACAGCGACGGTATTAATCTCTAATTAGACTAAATTATCAGCTTGTTGCAAAGACTGCTGGAGTTCTAAAGTAGCCTTACGGCCTTGTAGCTGTAAGGTAATACTATGGATAAGACCTGTCCAAGTTTCATTTGGCTCCCAAATTTCGTGCAGTAAATCTTGGGAAGTAGGCATGTCCATATTCATATAAAATTGTCTGTAGACATACATAAGACAACTTACGCGTTTATTTTTGGCACAATGTAACCAAACAATTTCATTTTGAACCAAATGATCAATTAAATCTAAAACCAGTAAGCATTGGTCAGAAGATGGTGTTTCCCAGTCAATTGGAATATGAATGTAATTTAAACCATACTCAAGACAAACCCGATCTTCGTTTTCAATACAATCTGGTGAGTTTGTCAAAGCTAAATTGATAACGGTACTACAACCATACTCTTTAATAAGTTTAAGCTGTTCAATAGAAGGTTGTGCTGAACTAAACAAATGTTCATGAATAATTGAAAATGCAGGGATTTGAGATAGTGATTCTTCAAGGGTTGTCATAATCGCACTCTACAAGAGTAGGCTTGGCTTATTGTGTAGAATGTTATACACGATTCTAGAGTGTAGTTGAAATATAGACTGTTTATATATTCAGCAACATCATGAAAAATTTTAAAAAAATAAACTAGAAAAATAAGTATTTTATAGAAGTAAAAAAAACAGCACCTTAAAGGTGCTGCTTTTATATCAAGATTAAGCTTTTTTTAAATTTTCATTCAATAAAAATTCCATTAAAGCTTTTTGTGCATGTAGACGATTTTCAGCTTCATCCCATACAACAGAGTTTTTATGATCAAGCATTGTTTCTGAAATTTCTTCACCGCGATGGGCTGGTAAACAATGCATAAATAAACAATCTGGATGTGCAAGACTCATCAGTTTTTCATTTACCTGAAAAGCCGCAAATGCGTTCTTACGTAATTTTTGTTCTTCTTCTTGCCCCATGCTTGCCCAAACATCTGTAACGATAAGGTCAGCATTTACAGCCGCGTCTTCAGCATTATCAAAAAGCTCAACGCAATGACCAAATTCTGCTAAAAATTCAGGTTTAGGTTCAAAACCTTTGGGTGAAGCAATTTTTAATTTAAAACCCATTAAATGTGCAGCTTCAATATATGAGTTACACATATTATTACCATCACCAATCCACGCTACGGTTTTACCTTCGATACTACCGCGATGTTCAATGTAAGTTTGTAAATCTGCGAGTAGCTGACAAGGGTGGTGGTCATCAGTTAGGCCATTAATCACAGGAACCTTTGAATAAGATGCAAAACGTTCAACAATGTCATGGCCAAACGTACGAATCATCACAATATCAAGCATACTTGAAATAACGCGTGCTGAATCTTCGATAGGTTCACCGCGACCTAGCTGTGTATCGCGAGGTGATAAAAAGATAGCGCTACCACCAAATTGATTAATACCGGCTTCAAAAGAAATACGCGTACGTGTACTCGATTTTTCAAAAATCATTCCCAATACTTTACCAACAAAAGGTTGATACACCTTATTGCTTTGTTGCATTTTTTTTAGTTCGCTTGCGCGCTGTAAAACGCGATTGAGTTCTAATGTAGATAGATCACGTAAAGTCAGGAAATGTCTTAAAGCCATGTAGCTACTCCATAATAATTGTCTTTGAAATACAACAATTATCTGTTGTTGGCTGGGTGGATGTGGGAAAAAGAAGTCTACTATACTATAAGCATTTCAAAATGCAAAAGAATTAGACTTTATGGTGGCCTTTTAAGAAAATTTCTACACAATAATGAATATAATCAAATACTTCATATTCATTGGTTGGCAGTGGCATGCCCATAATCATACGCCACTCAATATCACGTAAAATCCCAAAATACATGAGAGATGAGTGATCGGGAGAGGTACAAGTAATTTCACCTGACTGATGAGAAATAAGTAGTGCTTGAGCAATGGTATTTTGTACGTCTTGAGCGCATTTTTCGTATAAATATTGACTCAAAGTTGCATTACACTGGGTTTGTTCAATAACCAAACGTAAAAAAGCAATATGCTCAGGTTGAATAATGTGGTTATAAAAACGGATGAGAGTTTGAATTAAGTATTCTTTTAAAGAAGCCTGATCTGGTTGAAATGCAATACAAATATCTTTAAAGAACATCTCACGGCGGTAATCGCAAATTGCAGTAAATAAGCCCTCTTTATTACCAAAGTATTTATAAATAGAAGCTTTTGAACCACCAGCATGATTGACGATGTCATCTAAAGAGACAGCATCATATCCTTTTTCCAAAAACAGTTCGGTTGCGCTTAGCAATAGTGCTAAACGACGTTCTACACCGCGACGTGTTTGAGGTTTGTCACATATAGGATGATATGACTCAAGGACTGGATCATGCATAAAATTTAATAACGACAATTAATACTGCTTAACTAGTATAACAAAACTATCTTTAAGGATGGTCATCGCTATATTTTTAGGTTGCTTGATAAACAGTAATATAAAATTTAATTTGAATAAATATTTTAAAATACAAATATTTGTGAAATATTTTGAAGGTTTTTAATGATGTAACTGTATGTTCACATTTTAGTTTAACCATGTCTTTTCAATGTAAATCAAGATAAAGAAAAAGCGACTAATGGATTTAGTCGCTTTTTCTTTTACGAATGATTATTAAGCTTCAGACAAAGTTACTTTGTGTTCATCCTCATCATCGTCATCAGCAGAATCCATGCCTAGTTCTTTTAACTTTCGGGTTAGAGTGTTGCGACCCCAACCTAATAGCTCGGCTGCATGACGTTTGCGTCCACGAGTTTGCTGTAGTGCAGCATTAATTAAAGTGCGCTCAAACATTGGTGTAGCAATATCCAAAATCTTCATTTCGCCATTTTTGAGTTTTTGAATTGCCCATTGACTTAGTAGCTCATCCCAATGATGTAAAGAAATACGCTCAAAAGATGGAGCAGGTTGGCTAGCTTCACTATTTTTTTGGAGTGGAACTTGTTTAAGTTCTGAAGGTAAATCTTCTGGGTAAACCTCACGGCCAGTAATCATGACGGTTAACCAGCGGCAGGTATTTTCAAGCTGACGAACATTACCAGGCCATGGTAATTGCTGCATATAGTCAGTTGTCTCGGTACGTAAAATCTTTGGACTTACGCCTAACTCTTTACCAGCGCGAGCCAAGAAATGTTGAGCTAACATCGGAATATCTTCACTTCGATGTGCAAGCTTAGGAATATGAATACGAATTACATTTAGACGGTGGTATAAGTCTTCACGGAAGCGACCTTCATTTACCAATTTTTCTAAATCTTGGTGTGTTGCCGCTACGATCCGAACATCAACTTTAACAGGGATATGCCCGCCAACGCGGTAAAACTCACCATCTGCGAGTACACGTAGTAATCGCGTCTGTGTTTCAAATGGCATGTCACCAATTTCATCAAGGAAGAGAGTGCCACCATTGGCTTGTTCAAAGCGACCTTGATGTTGAGTATTAGCGCCAGTAAAAGCACCTTTTTCATGGCCAAATAATTCCGTTTCAATTAAGTCTTTCGGAATTGCTGCCATGTTTAGAGCAATAAATGGTTTGGCTCTGCGTGGTGAATGCTTATGTAAAGCATGTGCAACTAATTCTTTACCTGTTCCTGACTCACCATTAATTAAAACGGTAATATGCGACTGAGATAAGCGACCAATTGCCCGGAAAACCTCTTGCATAGCCGGAGATTCACCAATAATTTCTGTCGATTGTAGCGGAGAAGCAGTTTTTGTAGCCTCTTGCTGCTGCAATTTATTGATATGTAAAATTGCTCGATTGACTAAAGCTAAAGCTTCATCAATATCAAACGGTTTTGGTAAATACTCAAATGCACCAGTTTGATAGCTAGATACAGCAGACTCTAAGTCCGAATGCGCTGTCATAATGATCACAGGCAAATCAGGATGAGAGTTTTTTACTTTAGATAAGAAAGTTAATCCATCAATGCCTGGCATACGGATGTCAGTTAAGATGACATCCGGCGCATCATGATGTAAACGTTCGAGTGCTGTTTGAGCTTCTTCAAAATTGGTGACGTCAAATCCTTCTTCTTTAAAGGTCTTTTCAAGTACCCATCGCATGGCGCGATCGTCATCAATAACCCATATTTTATTTCGCGACACGGTCTGACTCCCAAGGTAAATATAAGCTAAACATTGTTTTTCCAGGAACTGATTGGCATTCAATCATTCCGTTATGTTGATGCATGATGTTCTGTGCAATACTCAGGCCAAGGCCTGTGCCTTTTGCTCGTCCTGTAACCAAAGGATAAAACACAGACTCTAAAATGCTTTCGGGAATACCCGGTCCATTGTCCTCAATATCGACTCGTACCGCAGAGCGATTGAGTACACCATTAATAGTGACTAGACGTTGAATTCGGGTACGTAAAATTAATTCAGGCTCTTGATCTATAAAAAAAGATTTATTTTCTGTGATGGCTTGAATTGCATTAACGCTAATATTGAGCATGACTTGGATAAGTTGATCTCGATCGGCTTTTACATCCGGTAAAGATAAATCATAGTCACGCGTAATTTTTATTTTTTTCTTGGTTTGATTTGCGATTAAAGAGCGTACACGTTCCAAAGGTTCATGCACATTTACGTTTTCATAACTCGGCAGTTGTCTTGAACCTAGCATAGTGTCTGCTAAATTGGTGAGACGGTCTACCTCATTAATAATGACATCTGTAAATTCAGCATAACTCTCGTCATTTAAACTACGAGCAAGTAACTGAGTTGCACCCCTGATACCAGCCAGAGGATTTTTAATTTCATGAGCCACACCTCTAACCAGTTGTCTAGCCACCTGATGTTGTTGAATTAGGTTTTCTTCTTTAGAAATTTTCAACATCCGATCAATTGGATTTAGCTCAATAAGTAAGAGCGGGTGGTAGCTTTTGCCTGCATTTAACTGTGAAACCGTATAATCAACATGTAAGTCTTTAAAGTTGACATTAATTACAGCTTCACGACGTGTATAAGGCTGTCCTGTTTTTAGAGTATTGAGTAACGCTTCATGTGTATTAAAAGTATCATCAGGGGCATGAAGTAAATTTAAAACCGGTTGTCCAGAAGCGCGAAGCAAACTAATGTCAAAAAGTGCTTCACAAGCAGAATTTAAATAAAAAATATTAAAGTTACTATCGATTAGTAAAATCGCAGTAGTTAAGTTGTCTACCAAAAGGCGATAGTCGATAGGTGTGTGTTGATCCATTAGCGAATCGTTCCTGTCTTAAAATGGCGCAATGGCATCTTCATTAGTTATCGGTTTTCACCGTTATAGAACATGCATGATGCAAAATGTACGCCAACTTTGTTTATGGATTATTTTAAGGTTTCAAGCGTAGTTAAAGCGCTCTAAAATCGTTCTTAATATCTTTTGGTCAAAAATATGGATGTGTATACCAATAATATCATGATCCAACTTGGTGCAATATTGAGTTTTGGTGCAAATATTGGTTGTATTTTGGTGCATTACACAAAGAGTGGGGTTTCCACCTATGCTTGAGACGAGAAAAGACATACAATACGCGCATTCAAGTGGAGCGCAGATTCATGAAGACCCCCAAAGTCGGTTTTGTTTCTTTAGGTTGTCCTAAGGCATTGGTAGATTCTGAACGAATTTTAACTCAGTTAAAGACTGAAGGTTATCAAGTTGCATCAGATTATGATGGTGCTGATTTAGTTGTTGTTAATACCTGTGGTTTTATTGAATCTGCAGTACAAGAATCGTTAGATGCAATTGGCGAAGCCATGAGTGAAAATGGCCGAGTTATTGTTACAGGTTGTTTGGGTAAAGACGAAGATAAAATTCGTCAAATGCACCCTAATGTTTTAAAAGTCACTGGTGCAGCAGCTTACCAGGACGTTATGGAAGCTGTACATGAATATGTGCCAGCACCGCCTAAACATAATCCGTTTATTGATCTTGTTCCTGAGCAAGGTATCCGTTTAACACCTAAACATTATGCTTATTTGAAAATATCTGAAGGCTGTAACCATCGTTGTACCTTCTGTATCATCCCAAGCATGCGCGGTGATTTAGTATCACGTCCGGTTGGTAGCGTATTAGAAGAAGCTGCCGCATTAAAACGCGCCGGTGTGAAAGAAATTTTGGTTATTTCACAAGATACTTCAGCTTATGGTGTAGATACTAAATATAAGCTGGACTTCTGGAATGGCCAACCTGTAAAAACCAAATTCTTTGACATGTGTGAAGCACTTGGTCAGCTTGGAATCTGGGTTCGTCTACATTATGTATATCCATATCCACATGTTGATGCAGTAATCGATTTGATGGCTCAAGGTAAAATATTGCCATACCTAGATATTCCTTTCCAACATGCAAGCCCACGTGTTCTTAAATTAATGAAACGTCCGGCGCATAGTGAAAATACTTTAGAAAAAATTAAATTATGGCGTGAAAAATGCCCTGATCTTGTAATCCGTTCTACTTTTGTGGTTGGTTTTCCAGGCGAAACTGAAGAAGACTTCCAGATTTTGCTCGATTGGTTGGTTGAAGCTCAACTTGATCGTGTAGGCTGCTTTACCTACTCACCAGTAGAAGGCGCTACGGCCAATGATTTACCAGATCATGTGCCAGAAGAAATTAAGCAAGAGCGTTACGAGCGCTTTATGCAAGTGCAGCAGCAAATATCTGCTGCCAAATTACAAAAACGTATCGGTCAAACGATGACTGTATTAGTCGATGGTTTGGAAGATGAATATCCTGTTGCTGTTGCACGTTCTTATGCCGATGCTCCGGAAATTGACGGTAATGTCTTCGTAGAAGATATCGATAAGAGCACGATTCAACCAGGTGATATGTTGGAAGTCGAAATTACCGATGCGGATGAATACGACTTATTTGCAAAGTTAATTAAAATTAAATCGGTCTAATCGAATCACGATTCAAAAAGCATTCAGTTTAAGAGGTCTTGGAGCAAAATCATGGCGGAAACAATAAGCCCCCGTTATTCACGAATTTTATTAAAATTATCTGGTGAGGCATTATCAGGTAATAAAGATATGGGTATTGATGCTCAAGTTTTAGATCAGATGTCACTTTCTATTGCACATTTGGTGGGCTTGGGTGTGCAAGTAGGTATCGTTGTTGGTGGTGGTAACTTATATCGTGGTAGCCAGTTACAAAAAGATGGCTTGGTTGGCCGTGTAACAGGTGACCAGATGGGTATGCTTGCAACTGTCATGAATGGTTTGGCAATGCGTGATGCATTAGTGCGTCGAAACATTAGAACTCGTCTTATGTCTGCATTACCAATTGGTACTGTTGTAGAGTCATATTCAAGTCGTGATGCAATCCGTCATTTAAGCCAGGGCGAAGTTTGTGTTTTCGTTGCGGGAACTGGAAATCCATTCTTTACAACTGATACAGCAGCATGTCTACGTGGTATTGAAATTGAAGCAAATTTAATTTTGAAAGCAACCAAAGTAGACGGTGTTTATAATAAAGATCCAAGCAAATATGAAGATGCAGTGAAATATGATCATTTAACATTTGATCAGGTGTTAGATGAGAAGTTAGGTGTTATGGATTTAACAGCAATTTGCTTATGCCGTGACCACAATGTGCCATTGCAAGTGTTTGATATGAATAAATCTGGTGCGCTTTTATCAGTTGTAATGGGTGAAAAAGAGGGTACACGCGTTACTAAATAATGTACGTGTGCCGCAAAGCTCTTTATACTAGCGCTAAATTAAATTTGTTATATACATCCTTGAATAAATAAGTAAGGAAGATCATATGATTAACGATCTGAAAAAAGACAGCGAACAGCGTATGATGAAAACTCTTGAGTCTTTGGAACAAGGGTTTGCTAAAGTTCGTACCGGCCGTGCACACCCATCAATTTTAAATGGGGTAATGGTTCCTTACTATGGTTCTGA
The DNA here is from genome assembly GCF_027854645.1 of Acinetobacter sp. AOR41_HL. NCBI lineage: Bacteria > Pseudomonadati > Pseudomonadota > Gammaproteobacteria > Moraxellales > Moraxellaceae > Acinetobacter > Acinetobacter sp. AOR41_HL. Next base: position 50,214 of record NZ_JAKTHZ010000029.1, read on the forward strand.
TGTGCCTTTAAACCAAGTAGCGAACGTTGGTGTTGAAGATTCTCGTACGCTTATCGTTCAACCGTTTGAACGTACAATGGTATCTGCAATTGATAAAGCAATTCGTGAAAGTGATTTAGGTTTGAATCCAATTACTGCTGATTCAATCCGTGTACCTTTACCAGCTTTAACTGAAGAAACACGCCGTGATATGCAGAAAGTTGCACGCAGTGAAGCTGAAAATGCAAAAGTTGCTATTCGTAACATTCGTCGTGATGTTTTAGGTGATATCAAAGCATTATTGAAAGAGAAAGAAATCTCTGAAGATGATGAGCGTCGTGCAGGTGATGATATCCAAAAAATCACTGATAAATATGTTGCAGAAGTAGATAAGCGTCTTGCAGCGAAAGAAGCAGAATTGATGAAGGTCTAATTTTATGACCGAATCAGAAGAGTATCATCTTCCTAAGCATGTTGCCATCATTATGGATGGCAACAACCGCTTTGCAAAGAAAAATCAAATGCAAAAAGGTGATGGGCATCGAGAAGGTAAAAATATTCTTGATCCTATTGTTGAACATTGTATAAAAACTAGTGTCCGTGCTTTAACTGTTTTTGCATTTTCGAGTGAAAATTGGAATCGACCACAATATGAAGTCGATCTGCTTATGAAGCTTCTTGAAGAAACTATTCATGAGCAAATACCTCGCATGAAGAAATTCAATATTGCTTTGCGTTTTATAGGGGATCGTTCTAGATTACCTTCACATTTAGTTGCCTTAATGGAAGATGCAGAGCAACAAACAGTACATCATGACACCATGACATTAACCATTGCGATTAGCTATGGTGGTATGTGGGATATTGCAAATGCAGCTAAACAAGTTGCCCAAGCAGTTTCACGTGGTGAAATTGACGCTGATCAAATAAATGTTGATTTGTTCGAAAAATATGTCAGTCTAAACGATCTGCCAGCTGTGGACTTGTTGATCCGTACAGGTGGAGATTTCCGTATATCTAACTTCTTGTTATGGCAAGCAGCCTATGCGGAACTGTATTTTACGGATACTTTGTGGCCGGAATTTACAGTCGAGGAATTCGATCATGCACTGAATGTTTTTTCAGGGCGTGAACGTCGTTTCGGTAAAACATCTGAACAAATTCAGCAAGAGAAAATCGAGAAATTATAATGTTAGAGCGGATTGTTACCGCATTGGTACTTGTTGCAGTTGTTTTAAGCTGTATGTTTGCTACGCAATCACATTATCCAATGTTGGTACTTATGATTGTAGCAGCAGCGGTTGCGGGGTATGAATGGTATAAGTTGATGCCTCATGAAGCTGGCGCCGTAGTAAAACCTAAAGCATGGGGTTATGGTCTACTTGTTGCTTTTGTTTCGGGCGTTGCCTTGTTCTTTCACGACATTGCATTACTGCTATGGTCTGCTTCAATTTTAACTTGGCTCGTTAGTGTATATTGGGTTAAGTCCTTTCCTGAATTTGATGGGTGGTATAACGCGACCCTTTATGTCATTGGTTTAATTCTTATCTGTGCAGCAGTGACTGCAATTTTTGTAGTATGGCAAAGCTCACCATGGTGGTTGATGTATTTGTTCTTGCTTGTATGGGGTGCAGATAGTGGAGCTTACTTCGTAGGTCGTAAATTCGGTAAGAGAAAATTAGCACCTACGGTAAGCCCTAATAAATCAGTAGAAGGTTTATATGGTGGTATTCTCACTACAATTATTGTAATGCTTGTAGTGCAATATCAATATTTAAACTTAACTTGGGTTCAACAACTTTTATTCCTGATCTTATCTTTAGTCACAGTATTCGGTTCAGTATTAGGTGATCTATTTGAGTCGATGATTAAACGCCGTGCTGGTATTAAAGATTCTGGCCGTGTTTTGCCAGGTCATGGTGGTGTGTTGGATCGTATTGATTCTTTACTCGCAGCAGCCCCGATTTTTGCAACGGGAATGTATATATTAAAGCTTATTGGTGTAGATTTATAGATGACACAATCTGTTTGCATATTGGGTGTAACTGGTTCTATTGGGCAAAGTACATTAAAAATTTTAAGCCAACATCCAGATAAGTATTCAGTCTTTGCAGTTTCGGCACATAGTCGAATTTCTGAACTTGTTGAAATCTGCAAACAGTTCCGCCCTAAAGTGGTCGTTGTTCCTGAACAGAAAATAGTTGAACTAACCACCTTATTTGCTCAACAAAATATACAAGGTATTGATATTTTAATTGGGCAAGATGGTCTAGTTGAGATCGCATCACATACAGATGTTGATATTGTTATGGCAGCAATTGTCGGAGCAGCGGGACTGTTGCCTACTTTGGCAGCTGTTAAAGCTGGTAAACGAGTATTGCTTGCAAATAAAGAAGCATTGGTTATGTCTGGTGAAATCATGATGCAAGCTGCTCGTGATCATCAGGCATTATTATTACCAGTGGATTCAGAGCATAATGCCATTTTTCAGTCATTACCTCATAACTATTTACAAGTTGAGAGAACTGGACAACCACAACTAGGCGTATCTCAAATATTGCTAACCGCATCTGGTGGCCCATTCTTAAATCATTCCTTGGAACAGTTGGAACATGTAACACCCCAACAAGCATGTAAACATCCAAATTGGTCAATGGGGCAAAAAATTTCAGTTGACTCGGCTACTCTCATGAATAAAGGGTTGGAGTTAATTGAAGCGTGTCATTTATTTTCAATATCTGAACATTTTGTTACAGTTGTTGTTCATCCACAAAGTATTATTCACTCTATGGTGCAGTATGTTGATGGTTCAACATTAGCACAAATGGGTAATCCTGATATGTGTACGCCAATTGCACATGCATTAGCATGGCCTGAGCGTTTACAAACAAGTGTTCCTGCTTTAGATTTATTTGAGTATTCTCAACTTAATTTTCAGGCGCCCGATACCCAAAAATTTCCTACATTAAATTTAGCAAGACAAGCAATGCGTGCAGGAGGTTTGGCACCTACCATTTTGAATGCGGCAAATGAAATTGCTGTTGAAGCATTCTTAAAGGAAAGGATTGGATTTACACATATTCCACAAGTGGTAGAGCATACTTTGCAAGAGTTAGAGAATGCCGCAGCTGAAAGCATTGAGTGCATTTTAGATAAAGATAAAGTGGCTCGATCTATAGCTCAGAAATATATATCAAGTATTGGAGGCTGAAATGAATGCGCTTTTTATGATTGCAGCAGCAGCTCTTTTACTTGGTCCTTTAATTGCAATTCATGAGTTTGGCCATTACTGGGTTGCACGCAAACTTGGGGTTAAAGTTTTAGTTTACTCAATTGGTTTTGGTCCAACTTTATTGAAATGGACCTCTAAAAAATCGGGTATCAAGTATCAGCTTTCTGCTTTACCTTTAGGTGGCTTCGTCAAAATGTTGGACGAGCGTGAAGGTAATGTCGCAGAACAAGATCTACCGTATGCTTTTAATAGACAAAAACCATGGAAACGTATAGCTATTGTTGCTGCAGGGCCACTAATTAACTTAATTTTTGCTGTACTTCTCTTTTGGGTTTTGTTTTTACCAGCACAACAACAATTAAATACCAAAATTGGTAAAATTATTCCAAATTCTCCAGCTGCAGAGGCTCAATTGCATGTGGGGGACAAAATTATTGCTGTTGATGGAAAAGAGACTGCAACTTGGGAAAAACTAAACTTTGCTTTAATTGATCGTGTAGGCGAGACAGGTACTATAAATATCGATGTTGATCGTGCAGGTACAGAGAAAAATTTTGTCTTACCTATTAAAGATTTTTTAAAAAACCAGAATGAATCTGCATTGGATATATTAGGCTTCTTGCCTTATCGTCCTGTAATTCCTGCTGTGGTAACAGATTTAACAGAAGATGGTGCGGCTATTCGTCAAGGAATGAAAGTAGGTGATCGTATTGTTGCGATTGATGGCCAGCCTATGAAAGATTGGTTTGATGTTGTTGAAGTCGTACAGCGTTCTCCAGAAAAATTGCTTAATATTGATGTTTTACGCCATGCGCAATTAGTGCATTTACAAGTTATGCCGCAAGGAAAGCGGGATAATATGGGACAGGTCAATGGTGTACTTGGTGTAAAAAGTGATGCTGGAAAAATTACAATTCCTGACGAATATAAGCAAACAATTCAATATACTCCAATACAAGCTTTTGAAATGGCACTTGATAAAACTGGCCAAATCTCTAGCATGATTTTGAATTCAATAGTGAAAATGGTTAAAGGATTAATTGGATTAGAAAATCTTTCTGGCCCAATTACCATTGCAAAAGTTGCTGGACAAAGTGCAGAAATGGGATGGGAAACTTTTATCTCTTTTATGGCTTTAATGAGTGTAAGTCTTGGAATTTTAAACTTATTACCAATTCCAATGTTAGATGGTGGTCATCTAGTGTATTACATTATTGAAGCTATTCGAGGGAAACCTGTTTCTGAACAAATACAAATGTTTGGTCTAAAAATTGGTATGGTACTGCTCGGTAGTATGATGCTTTTAGCTTTATTTAATGACTTTATGCGTTTGTAAACGTATATGGATTTATAACTTACTGGAAAAAACTGGCATGCGGCACACACATTTTTTAATGCCTTTGGCACTTGTTAGCGCTATGGCAGCGGTACAACAAGCATATGCAGCTGATGATTTCGTTGTTAGAGATATTCGTGTAAACGGCTTAGTCCGTCTTACTCCTGCAAATGTTTATACCATGTTGCCAATCAACAGTGGCGATCGCGTTAATGAACCGATGATCGCCGAAGCAATTCGAACATTGTATGCCACGGGTCTTTTTGATGATATTAAAGCATCAAAAGATAACGATACTTTGGTCTTTAATGTCATTGAACGCCCTATTATTTCAAAACTCGAATTTAAGGGTAATAAACTTATTCCTAAAGAGGCATTAGAACAAGGCCTTAAAAAAATGGGTGTTGCAGAAGGTGAGGTTTTTAAGAAATCTGCTTTGCAAACCATTCAAACAGAATTAGAGCAGCAATACACCCAACAAGGTCGTTATGATGCTAGTGTTACTGTTGATACCGTTGCGCGACCAAATAACCGCGTTGAATTAAAACTTAATTTTAACGAAGGAACGCCAGCAAAAGTTTTTGATATCAATGTAATTGGTAATACTGTTTTTAAAGACAGTGAAATCAAACAGGCATTTGCTGTTAAAGAAAGTGGTTGGGCTTCAATCGTTACACGTAATGACCGTTATGCGCGTGAGAAAATGGCTGCAAGCCTTGAAGCATTGCGTGCTATGTACCTTAACAAGGGTTATATTAATTTTAATATTAATAATTCCCAGCTTAATATTAGTGAAGATAAAAAACATATCTTTATTGAAGTTGCTGTTGAGGAAGGTAACCAATTTAAATTTGGTCAAACTAAATTCTTAGGTGATGCGCTTTATAAGCCTGAAGAGTTACAAGCACTAAAAATTTATAAAGATGGCGATATCTATTCACAAGAAAAGGTAAATGCAGTTAAGCAATTACTTCTACGAAAGTATGGTAACGCAGGTTATTACTTTGCTGATGTGAATATTGTTCCGCAAATTAATAATGAAACTGGTGTGGTTGACTTAAATTATTATGTAAACCCAGGTCAGCAAGTGACAGTGCGTCGTATTAACTTTACTGGTAATAGTAAAACTTCTGATGAAGTATTACGTCGTGAAATGCGTCAAATGGAAGGTGCTTTAGCAAGTAATGAAAAAATTGATTTGTCTAAAGTTCGTTTAGAGCGTACAGGTTTCTTTAAAACAGTTGATATTAAGCCTGCCCGTATTCCAAACTCTCCTGACCAAGTCGATTTGAACGTAAATGTTGAAGAACAACATTCAGGTACTACCACATTAGCTGTAGGTTATTCACAAAATGGTGGTATTACGTTCCAAGCTGGACTTAGTCAAACTAACTTTATGGGTACTGGTAACCGAGTTGCAATTGATTTGTCTCGTTCAGAAACTCAAGACTATTATAATCTAAGTGTTACTGACCCATACTTTACTATTGATGGGGTAAGTCGTGGTTATAACGTTTATTATCGTAAAACTAAGTTAAATGATAACTATAACGTTAACAACTACGTAACGGATAGTTTTGGTGGTAGTTTAAGCTTTGGTTATCCAATTGATGAAAACCAAAGCTTAAGTGCATCTCTAGGTATTGATAATACTAAAGTAACGACTGGCCCTTATGTTTCTACCTATGTGCGTGACTATTTATTGGCAAATGGTGGTAAGGCAACTGGTAAGTCGAATTGGTGTCCAACTGGTAAGACCGAGACTGACCCTGAAACAAATCAACCAATACCTGATACATGTGAAGGTGGTTTTAAAGAATATGATAGTGCTTTTGATGGCGAGTTCTTTACTTATAATTTAAACTTGGGTTGGTCATATAACACTTTAAATAGACCGATTTTCCCAACATCAGGTATGTCTCACCGAGTAGGTCTTGAAATTGGCCTGCCAGGTAGTGATGTTGACTATCAAAAATTAACTTATGATACACAAGCATTCTTACCGATTGGTAAATCAGGCTTTGTGCTTCGTGGTTATGGTAAGCTGGGTTATGGTAACGATTTACCATTCTATAAAAACTTCTATGCCGGCGGTTATGGTTCTGTTCGAGGCTATGACAATAGTACTTTAGGGCCTAAATATGCCAGTGTAAATTTACAAGAAACAAAACAGAATGATCCTTCACCTGAAAATGTTGGTGGTAATGCTCTAGTTCAATTTGGTACTGAATTAGCATTACCTATGCCATTTAAAGGTGATTGGACGCGTCAAGTACGTCCTGTTATTTTTGCAGAAGGTGGTCAGGTCTTCGATACCAAATGTAATATTAATAACTCTGTATACGGTGATAAAGGCATGATGATTAATGGCCAAACTATTACAGATGTTAAGAAATATTGTGAAGATAACTATGGCTTTGATTTAGGTAACTTACGTTATAGCGTGGGTGTGGGTGTAACCTGGATTACTATGATTGGACCATTATCACTTAGCTATGCATTCTCGTTAAATGATAAACCGGGTGATGAAACTAAAGAAATCCAGTTTGAAATTGGTCGTACTTTCTAAGTACGATCATATTGAACAACGAAATAAGGAAAGAAATTTACATGAAAAAATTAAATACATTAATGTTAGGGTTAGGCTTGACGGTGGCTTCGGTAGCAGCTAATGCAGCCGGTTATGGGGTGATTGATCTTGCTAAAGTTGTTGAGAGCAGTACTTATTTGAAACAACAAAACGCAAGCTTGAATCAGTCTGTGAAACCAACAACGACTAAACTTGAGCAATTAGGTAAAGAGTTAGAAGGGCTTCAACGTCAAGCGCAGACCCAAGGTCAAAAAATGAAAGAAGATGAGATTAAAAAATTACAATCTCAGTATCAATCAAAGTTAAATGAATTTAATTCAACACAGCAGGGCTTACAGTCTAGAGTTCAAACTAGCTTGCAAAGTATGAACACAACTTTTGAGTCTAGAGTTAAGCAAGCTGCTGAGCAATTACGAAAAGAAAATAATCTTGACTTTATTTTGAATAAAAATTCAACTGTTGCCTATGACGCTAAGTATGATTTAACTGATAAAATGATACAAAAGGTTAATTCAATGAAATAAATTAATGAAAGTGCAACAATTTCGTTTAGATGAATTAGCTCACCTTGTTAAAGGTGAGTTAATTGGTGAAGGTAGTCTTCAATTTTCGAACTTAGCAAGTTTGGAAAATGCAGAGGTTAATCATCTTACTTTCGTAAATGGTGATAAATATCTCGAACAAGCTAAAGCAAGTCGTGCAGGGGCTTTCATTGTTACTGCTGCTTTAAAAGAACATCTTCCTGAAAAAGATAACTTTATTATTGTTGATAATCCTTATCTTGCTTTTGCAATCCTTACTCATGTATTTGATAAAAAGCTTATTTCAAAAGGTATAGAAAGTACTGCTCAAATCCATCCTTCTGCTGTTATTTCAGAAGCTGCTTATATTGGTCACTATGTAGTCATTGGTGAGAATTGTGTAGTAGGTGATAACACAATCATTCAATCACATACCAAACTTGATGATGATGTAGAAGTTGGGAAAGACTGTTTTATTGACTCTCATGTCACCATTACAGGTAGCTCTAAATTGGGCGACCGGGTGCGTGTTCATTCAAATACTGTAATTGGTAGTGAAGGTTTTGGTTTTGCTCCCTATCAAGGTAAATGGCACCGTATTGCTCAGTTAGGATCAGTTCTAATCGGAAACGATGTTCGAATTGGATCAAATTGTAGTATTGATCGCGGTGCTCTTGATAATACAATTTTAGAAGATGGTGTAATTATTGATAACCTTGTGCAAATTGCACATAACGTTCATATTGGTTCAAATACTGCTATTGCAGCTACCTGTGGCATTGCGGGTAGTACAAAAATTGGCAAAAACTGTATTCTAGCAGGCGCATGTGGGGTAGCAGGTCACCTTTCAATTGCTGATAATGTGACTTTAACTGGAATGTCAATGGTCACAAAAAATATTTCTGAGGCTGGAACTTATTCTTCAGGAATTGGATTGTTCGAAAATAGCCAGTGGAAAAAAACGATTGTACGCTTGAGACAATTAGCAGATGTGCCATTGACCCAAATCACTAAACGACTTGATCATATACAAGCTCAAATAGAGTCTCTTGAATCAACTTTTAATTTGCGTAAATAGAATATTATGACCGAGTCAACTACACCTAAATTTGCCATCCCTGAATTACCAATGCAGATTCAAACGATTCGTCAATATTTGCCGCATCGTTACCCATTCTTATTGGTTGATCGTGTGATTGAAGTTACTGACAATAGTATTGTTGGTTATAAAAATGTTTCTATCAATGAAGAGTTTCTTCAAGGACATTTCCCAGAATATCCAATTATGCCTGGTGTTCTAATTGTTGAAGCACTAGCTCAAGTTTCAGGCGTTCTAGGTTTTATTATGAACAATGAGACGCCAAAACCAGGTTCTTTGTTCCTGTTTGCTGGTGCAGAAAGAGTTAGATTTAAAAAACAAGTAGTTGCAGGCGACCAACTTGTATTAAAATCCGAGTTGGTAATGCAGAAGCGCGGTATTTACAAATACAATTGTACAGCTAGCGTTGATGGCATTGTAGCAGCAACCGCTGAGATTATGATTTCACACCAAAAAACAGAGCAGGCATGAGCAATCACGATTTAATCCATTCTACCGCCATTATTGATCCATCTGCAGTGATTGCTTCAGATGTTCAAATCGGACCTTATTGTGTTATTGGTCCTCAAGTGACTATTGGTGCTGGTACTAAATTACATTCTCATGTGGTAGTAGGTGGTTTTACCAGAATTGGTCAAAATAATGAGATCTTTCAATTTGCAAGTGTTGGCGAAGTTTGTCAAGACCTCAAATATAAAGGTGAAGAAACTTGGCTTGAAATTGGTAACAATAATTTAATTCGCGAACATTGCAGCTTACATAGAGGCACTGTGCAAGATAATTCATTGACTAAGATAGGTAGTCATAACCTATTGATGGTAAATACTCATATTGCACATGACTGTATTGTAGGTGATCACAATATCTTTGCTAATAATGTTGGTGTTGCTGGACACGTACATATTGGTGATCATGTTATTGTCGGTGGTAATTCTGGAATTCATCAATTCTGTAAGATTGACTCTTATAGCATGATTGGTGGGGCCTCACTGATTCTTAAAGATGTACCAGCCTATGTTATGGCTTCTGGTAATCCTGCGCATGCCTTTGGTATAAATATTGAAGGTATGCGAAGAAAAGGTTGGTCTAAAAATACAATTCAGGGCTTAAGAGAAGCTTATAAATTGATATTTAAATCTGGTCTAACCTCTGTTCAAGCTGTTGAGCAAATTAAAAGTGAAATTTTGCCTTCTGTTCCAGAAGCTCAATTATTAATTGACTCTCTTGAGCAATCCGAGCGTGGAATTGTACGCTAATCAATAAGGCATAAAAAAAGACACTGTTAAAACAGTGTCTTTTTTTATGCCTAAATTATTTTTTAAAGAATTTAGCTTCTTCAGATTTAGGATATTGAGTAAGTAACTTATTTTTGTATTGATTAGCTGATACAGTATTCTTATCGACATCTTTGGCAATGCTATATAGTTGATAGAGTGCTCGAGGTGCCTTGCTAGAGTTTGGATATTGGCTAGCGACAATATTGTAGTTTTTCTTTGCTTCATTGTAGTTCACTGGGTCTGTAGCTAAATGAAACTCGGCTAACCAGAAATAAGCATTGCCTGTATAAATACTGTTAGGATGGTTTTTAATAAAGTTTTGCATCGGAGCAATTGCTTTTTTTGCTCCACCTTGTTTATAAGCATCTAAAGCTACTGTATAAGCGGCTTTTTCTAATTCAAGTGGATTAGATTGGTTTTGAGCAGTAGTCGCTGGTTGAGTGTTGGTTACTGGTGTATTAGATTGTTGTTCAGACGTTTGAGATGGGGCGGCAACTACTTTATTGCCATCTGCAGGCTGAGATTGAGATACTGATGGACTAGCAGGTGTGGCGCTATTAGTATTGGTATTTGTACCGTCTTCTTGTGTAGCACTATCAGGGTCAACTTTTTGATGTAATAATTCTAAACGTTGATCTAAATCGGTATATCTATTCGCAAGGTCTTTTTTTAATTGGTCAATATCATTCGCTTGTTCTTCTAATTGACCTCTTAAAGTGCGGATATCATTTTCTAGTTGTTGATTTTTTTGCATAAGTTCCCAGTTTAAGTTTGTAGGAACTGAAATATTGCTTGAAGAAGAAGTATTAGATGCACTGCCATCATTTTGACTTAAACCACGAGACTCAATAGGAATGTTTGCGTATAGAGAAGTGGTACTCATTAAGGCAATAAATAATAAAGAATGCTTCTTCATTTGCATGTGTATAAATCCATAATTTTATATAAAAGCCACCTTGACACAGGAATATAAAAAACAATTCTCTAAATATCTAAGGTTTTTCATTGATCAATGCAATTAAAGCAGTTAACAGTTTAAATGCAAGGATAGTTTACAATCTTCAAGCATATTTTATGCAAAATAAGAAAAGAGCATAAGCTCAGAAAACTACATTTTTGGGGTTTTAAGCTATTTTTGCTGATGAATTAATCAATCGAAACAAAAACTTGCTGAAAAAGCCAGAGAAGGGTTGCAACTCTTTTAAAAATCTCTATACTTTGTTTTGCAATGGTAACCCCGCTGGTGGCTTCGCAATTGTACTCTGTGAACCCCGCCAGGACCGGAAGGTAGCAACGGTAGCAGATCTATGATGTGCCGAAGTTTTGCTAGTGGGGTTGCCACCATTCCTTTAATCCAATTTTCTTTGGATCGCTTTTAAAATCACATCTAAATCAAATCCTCTATATTGTAGAAATCTAATCTGCTTTGCTTTAAGTTTTGGGTCTTTCTCTATCTCTTCTCCAAACTTCTTAACTTTAAGTTGATAAGCTTGTTCTACCCAATCAATTTCGCGAATTTCGTCGGCAATTAAATCATTTTCGATCTGTTTAGTTTTTAAAGCTTGTTGAATGCGTTTCGGTCCTTTACCTTTACGAATCTGACTTGCAAGCATTTGCTCAGCAACACGCTGATCACTTTGGTAATTTTGTTCAGATAACTCTTCAACGAGTTGGTTCACTTCTTCTATATTTTGTGCATAACGGGCTAATTTCTCAATGAGTTCTGCTTTAGAGTAGTCTCGTCGAGTAAGTAATGCAAAAGCATATGAGCGTAAACGCTGGCCAGTGAGTGGTGGACGCTGTTGAGATTGTTCATTGTTTCTTTTGAACATATATATTTCCTTGTAAAAAACGCCCCGAAGGGCGTTTTTATGACTTAGGTGTAATTAAGATTCTAATAAAAGATCTGGTTCTTCTTCATCATCTTCAATTGGCACTGCGCCATTTGTACCTGTAGTCAACAATTGCTCACGGATATTACGTTCAATCTCTTCAGCAATATGTTTGTTTTCTTCAAAATAGCGGATCACATTATTCTTACCTTGGCCAATTTTATTGCCTTGATATGAATACCATGCACCAGCTTTCTGAACGATATCTTGCTGTACTGCCAAATCTACAAGTTCACCTAATTGGTTAGTACCTTTACCGTATAGAATTTGGAAAATAGCTTCTCTAAAAGGAGGAGCCATTTTATTCTTAACGACTTTAACTTTAGTTTCTGAACCAACAATTTCATCGCCTTCTTTTACCTGACCAATACGACGAATATCTAGACGAACTGAAGCATAGAACTTAAGAGCGTTACCACCAGTCGTGGTTTCTGGGCTACCAAACATAACACCAATCTTCATACGGATTTGGTTAATAAAGATAACCATACAGTTTGAACGTTTAGCGTTACCAGTAATTTTACGAAGTGCTTGGCTCATAAGGCGTGCTTGTAGACCCATATGAGAGTCACCCATTTCGCCTTCAATCTCTGCTTTAGGTGTAAGGGCAGCTACTGAGTCCACAACGATTAAATCAATTGCACCTGAGCGAACAAGCATATCAGCGATTTCAAGCGCTTGCTCACCATTATCAGGTTGTGAAACGAGTAGGTTATCAATATCTACACCAAGCTTACGTGCATATTGAGGATCTAGGGCATGCTCTGCATCGATGAAGGCACATGTACCACCAGACTTTTGACATTGAGCAATTGCTTGTAATGTCATTGTGGTTTTACCAGAAGATTCAGGACCATAAATTTCAATAATACGGCCTTTTGGTAAACCACCAATCCCCAATGCGATGTCTAAAGTTAAAGAACCTGTAGATACGGCTTCAACTGCTTGAACAGTGTTGTCACCGAGACGCATAACCGTATTTTTACCAAATTGTTTCTCAATTTGGCTCAAAGCGGCTTGTAATGCTTTGCTTTTATTCTCATCCATCTCAAAAACCTCAATACTCTATGTTCATCACGTTTAACCCAAGTGGATGCATTGAATCTCAACTTGTTTCACAGGGCTAATAGTGACAGATTTTTTCTCTAGCTTCTATATATTGTATATGTGAGTGCGACACAACTCGACGTTTTTATTCATCATTATATGACCAGTGGTCTTCATAATGTTGATCGTTATCCTGTTTAAACCGATTGATTTGTCGCCGATCTTTCTTGCTTGGTCTATGGTCAGGCCGAGCTAGATTATGCAATTTTCGTTGCGAAGCAATCAACTCCCGTCTTGCAATACTTACTTCGGTTTCTTCATAAAGCTGTTGTGCAATAGGAGCCGGTCCTCTGGTATTGGAAAGTGCTTTAACAACAACTGTCTTTTTATCAAAACCTTGTTGAACAACAAGTTCCATTCCAACACGAATTTCTTTAGAAACTTTTACACGTTCATTATTGTGATGCACTTTTCCCCCTTCAATTGCAGCTTTAGCAATAGAACGGGTTTTAAAAAAACGTGCTGCCCATAACCATTTGTCGACACGCATGGTTTCTACAGCATCGTTTTCACGCAATTTTGACATCATTATCCTTTCTATCAGTTTGATTCAAAATAGACAGTAGCTCTGTAAGCTGATCTAGTGCTTTATACTCTAAATCTTGTAGCTGTCTTTTACTCTTAAGAGTTGAGGGCTGTAAGATAGTAAACAAGTGTCTTATACCAAATTTTTCTGCAGTTTTTAAAACTTGAATAGTATCGTCTAAAAAAATAGTGTTTTGGGGTTCAAAATAATGCAAGCCTTGTAATTCTTGCCAAAACTTAAGGTCTTCCTTCGCATAACCAATTTGTTCACTAGATACAATCACATCAAAAAAATCTTGAATAGGGATGTTATCAAGTTTTAACTGTAAGCTTGCACAGTCTGCGTTGGTCACTAACCAGCATTGATAGCCTTGTTCTTTCAGAGTATTAAGTAACTCCATACATCCTGATCGTGCTTTAATTTTATGCTGAAATTCTTTTTGAAGATTTAAAACATCTACACCTGTCGTTTTTGTCCAATACTGTGAAGAATACCAGGAAAGAGTATGTTTATTGCTACAATAAAACTGGTTTAATATTTCATGGCTTTGTGTTAAAGAGATTTGATGCGTCTGAGAATGTCGTTCAGGTAAGCATTCGTTCCAGATAAAATCATCAAAAGCCAAATCTAATAAAGTTCCATCCATATCGAAAAGCACTATTTTATGCATGTTTTGAGAGCTCCAATTGAAACAGACATGGAAGAAAAGTAATTTAAGATTATAATCATTAAATACGATAAAACGGACTGATTTATGCTTATTTCATCATTTTATAATTTAAATAGTCTGTACTAGGTAAACAGAGAGATAACAAGAGAGTTCTTAGACTTAGACTACTCAATAAGATCGCTGAAACAAATTTTTTGAAAAATATTCATATAAAAGGAATAGGGTGGAGGATTAATAAAAATTTATTAAAAATATACAGTTGTATTTATTGGGGATTCATTTTTTGATAAGCATTTTTGCTTTTCTATGAACTCTATGGAATTATCATTATTTAAATATTATTAAAAGTTGGAATAAAAGTGGGCTTATATACAATTAGATATGGCTATCGTAATAATAGTTTTTTTATAGCTTCAAATGCTGCTGGACAATTCATTGTGATTGATGCATTAGGAGCAGATTTCCAAATAGGTCATCAAATTTCTTATGAAGGTACCAAAATAATAAATGAAACTTTAAATGATGAGACAGAAGCAAGAGTTCATCTGGAGAGTAATGAAAAAGAGGCTTATGAATATTTACGTGCCATGAAATAATGAATTCGTTATTTTGATTTACATAGGATACGTATTGGCAAACATTTTATAAATTGAACCGTACTTGTTTAAAGTTATATTAAAAATTATCCGAATAACAATTTAGAGCAGGCAATGAAAATTGGATTTATTGGCGGAGCCAATGATGGCATAGTGATCAATGCTGCTAATGGTATTGATACTTATAAGCTTGAATGGCATTACAAGGCTGAGAAGCATTGTGAAGAACAGCCATCATTGGGGCTAAATGGCCCCGAATATGACTATTACAATTTATTAATTTTGAGAAAAAACAAAGAGGCAAAACTTTTCTATGTTTTAACTACAATGGATAAGGAAGCTATTGCAGATAAAATTAATGAATATTGGGAGCATTCCACTTCAGTAGGTTATGACTTCGATGAATAACCTTTATTTTATATTCATTGGAGCAGTTGAAATATATCCATATTTTATTCCTTTATAACTCAAAATTAGGATTATTTATTTCATAAAGAACATGTTCTTGAAGGGCGTGTCCATCTGGAAGCTTGGGATGATTGAAGTGTTTAACTTTACGCATTCCTAGTCTTTCCATTACAGCTTGAGAAGGTTTATTCACTGTTGCTGTAAAAGAAACCACTTTATCTTTATTAAGCACATTGAAGGCATAGTCCAATGCTGCTTTTGCTCCTTCTGTGGCATAACCTTTTTTCCAGTGTTTTGTAGCAATCCTCCAGCCAATTTCAATGCATGGAGAAAAATCAAATTGTTCTGGTTGGTCATGTAGGCCAATAAAACCAATAAAGTCATGGCTTTCTTTTAATTCTACAGCCCAAAATCCCCAACCTTTTTCATCAATAAGGGCCGATGCTCTTTGAATTAAATTTATACTTTCAGTAGCAGATAAAAGCTTTGGAAAAAAACGCATAACATCTTTATCCAATCCCATTTCGATAAAGGGGGCAGCATCGGTTTCCTTCCATTGTCTTAAGATTAAACGTTCGGTTTCGATCATAGTAAAAGCTCTTTAAATATAATTTTTAATTTAACCATATAGTCTACAGTGGCTTTTGTATAATTTTCTGTAAGATAATCTTAGAATTAATGCTTACCACTCCTTTAATTTTATTGAGTGTATTAATAACAAAGTGAGAAAAAGAATTTAGATCTTTAGTGGCGACATGCAGAACATAATTAGATTCGCCTGTAATGATATAAGCATTAATGACTTCATCAAAATTCTTGATCTGGCTTAAGAAAAAGTTGTGGTCATTTTCGGTGAGTTGAGCAAGTTTTATTTCAACTATCGCCTCAATTTTTATTCCTAATTTTTCATAATTAACTTTCGCTTGATATTTTTCAATAATTCCGTTGGTTTCTAAAATCTTGACACGTCTGTGACAAGCAGAGGCTGAAAGATTAACGAGATCAGCAAGTTCTTGATTGCTTAAGCGGGCATTATCTTGTAAATACTTCAAAATTTTTAAATCAATTGCATCTACATTCATTTTCGAATTCCATTCATGTTTTTTAATTTTAATTAGAATTCTATACGAAATTATCTGTTTTTGATCAAATATTATCGAATAAATCGAAAGAATCACCATGATAAAATTCAAATACAAAGGAAATGTTGAAATAGGTGCAATACCAAATGATTACTCGTGAACAGTGTTTGTATTGGGATCAGGAAGACGAACTCAAAAAATTTAAAGATGAATTTGCATTGCCAGAAGGTGTCATTTATTTAGATGGTAACTCTTTAGGCGCTAGACCAAAGAAATCTTTGTCTGTCGCTCAGCATATTATTTCCCAAGAATGGGGAGAAGATCTGATCAATAGTTGGAATAAGGCTGATTGGTGGGGGCTACCTACTAGACTGGGCGATAAGGTAGCCACATTGATTGGTGCAGAACAGGGTGAAGTTGTTATTTCAGATTCAACTACACTGAACTTATTTAAAGTTTTATCAGCAGCGGTAAAAATTCAGGCTGAAAAATTTCCTGAACATAAAATAATTGTTGCGGAAAAGGATGCTTTCCCAACAGATATTTATATTATTGAAGGTTTTATTGATTTAATTCAAAAGGGCTATCAAGTTGAATTGATTGATGGAGTAGAAGACTTAGCTCGAGTTCTAGAAAAAGATGTTGCTGTAGTAGTTCTTTCTCATGTGAATTATCGTACTGGGTATTTCTACGATATGGCATCTATTAATAAACAGATTCACTCTCAAGATGCTCTGGTTATTTGGGATTTATGTCACTCAGTTGGTGCTGTGCCTATGCATCTTAATCAAGCTGATAGTGATTTCGCGATTGGTTGTACGTATAAATATTTAAATGGTGGACCTGGTTCTCCAGCATTGTTATGGGTCAATGAAAAACACCGTGATCAGTTTTGGCAACCATTATCTGGTTGGTGGAGTCATAAAAAGCCGTTTGATATGGCCCAGCATTATGAACCAGCGAATAGTATTCGTCGCTATCTATGTGGGACTCAGCCAATTATTTCTATGAGTCTGATTGAGTGCGGAGTAGATATTTTCCTGCATGCTGATATGCAAAAAATCCGGGAAAAATCGCTGAAATTAACTGATTTATTCATTCAGCTGGTACAGCAAGAATGTTCTGAATTTGGATTTGAGTTAATTACTCCTTTAGATCATAAATATCGTGGTAGTCATGTCAGTTATCGCCATGAGTTTGGTTATGAAATCATTCAGGCGCTTATCGCACGTGGCGTGATTGGTGATTATCGTGAACCTGCTGTCTTGAGATTCGGTATTACACCTTTGTATCTGGGCTTTGAAGATATCTGGAATGCAGTACAGCATTTAAAAGAAACCATGCTGAATAGTGAGTGGAAAAACAAGCGTTATTTAGTTCGCGGTGAAGTGACCTGATTTAAGGAATCAAAATAAAACAAATGGCTAGGAGGGCCTATGAGTAGTTTTGATGAAATACAAAATAGAGAAGCTGGACTGCATAAAAAGTTATCTGCAAAACAGATGGGGATGATTGCGATTGGTGGAGCAATTGGAACCGGTTTATTTATGGGAAGCAAATTTGCAATTAGTTTTGCAGGTCCCGCCGTGATAGTTAGCTATGCCATTGGTGGTTTAATTGCATTTGCACTTATGGCTTGTTTGGCTGAAATGACAGTGCAGCATCCTACTTCGGGCTCATTTGGTGCATATGCAGAACATTATATGTCTCCACTCGCTGGCTTCTTAGTCCGCTATTGTTACTGGGCTTGTATTGTGTTGGCTGTAGGTACCGAAATTACCGCCGTTGCTGATTATATGAAGCTCTGGTTTCCGAATGTAGGCTCTTGGGTCTGGATTGGATTTTTTTCACTGACCTTACTTGTTGTAAATGCCTATAGTGTAAAAGCCTTCGGGTTAGTCGAGTACTGGTTTTCCACAATTAAAGTTTTTGCCATTATCGTATTTATTCTTTTATCTATTGGTATATTGACGCAAAGTAATCAGGGAATGAATCAAGTAGTTACTAATTTGACAGGTCATGGGGGCTTTTTTCCAAATGGCTTTAGTGGAGTATGGATCGGAGTCATTATTTCTATATTTAGTTACTTAAGTATAGAAATGATTGCTGTCGCAGCTGGTGAAGCTAAAGACCCTGAAAAAGCAGTAAAAAAGGCATTTAAAAGCACAGCGCTACGACTCATTTTATTTTACTTATTATCCTTATTTCTAATCGTTACTTTGGTGCCGTGGACTGTTTTGATTGGAGCAGATGCAACTAGTCCTTTTGTTATGGTCATGAAGATTGTTGGTATCCCATATGCAGATAGTATTTTAAATTTTATTGTAATTGTAGCTGCCTTATCTGCGATGAATAGCATGCTTTATATTTCAACCCGTATGTTGTTTAGTTTGTCACGTGCAGGTGATGCTCCAAAAGTTTTTGGCCGAATCAGTAGTAATGGTGTGCCGGTAAATGCGCTGTTGCTATCTGCGGTAGGGATTGGTATTGCTAGTATTGTTTATACGATTAATCCGGCTTCTGCGTTTCCAATTATGATTGCGCTATCGATGTTTGGTGCATTGTTCACTTGGGGCAGTATCTTTGTGACACATATGTTTTTTAGAAAACACATGACACAGCAAAACATCGAGCTAAAATTTAAAATTCCCGCTAGTCGATTCATCTCACTATTTGGGTTTATTGCGATTTTGAGTATTACAGTAACTACCTGGTTTACCAATGAGTTTAAATCCACTTTACAGTTTGGCGTGCCTTTAGTTCTTGTTCTGATATTTTGCTTCTACTTAAAACGTTCAACTGTAAAGCTAAATCTCAATTCTGGTGAAGAAACGTTGAAGTGATCACTATATGAGAAAATACGATAATGCTACAACGGTAGCAAATGAGGGGGAAATACTAGCAAGCTTTCAGTATAGAAGCTTGCTGAGTTATCAGACCTATCACCATATAAAAGATATAAAGTACGGTTCACAGAACCGATCAACGATGGATTTTTTTCCTTGTGAACACACCAATAAAACCGTGATTTTTATTCATGGAGGCTATTGGCAGTGGTGTGATAAATCGGATTTTGCTTTTATAGTGCCGTATATATTGGCAAAAGGAGCCCAGTGTGTACTTTTAGAATATGACTTGGCTCCTCAAAGTCATATTTCAGAAATGATTATGCAAATTCAGAAAGCTCTAGATTTTATTGCTAAACAAAATTGGAAAACGAATGAAGTTCTATTAGTGGGGCATTCAGCAGGTGCACATCTTGGAGCTGTATGTTTAAACCATCCTTTATTATCAGAATTGGCTTTATTAAGTGGTATTTATGATTTATCTCCTATAAAGGAGACTCATTTAAATCATGCATTAAACTTATCAGAAGAGGATATTTTGAAATATAGCCCTATTTATCAGAAACAGCAGACTGATATACCTTGTAGGATTTTGTGTGGAGAGTTGGAGCTAAGTGAATTGCAGTGGCAAAGCCAAAATTATTTTGAACACAGATGTAGTACTGGTCATGAGTTAGTTTCTTTCGAGACTATTTCTGGAGTTAATCATTATTCAATTTTAGACCACTATTTTAAATATATATTTAAATAGATATGGAATGTAGGTGCTGAACTTTATAAGAATAGGTTAATTATATTTTACTATTTAAATCAATAATTTGTTTTTGCTAAGAGATGCTGCATCAAATAATATGTTTTATTAAATTTGAAATAAATATATTCATTTTTGGTTACATTTAAGTAAAAATGTAGAATAGATCACATTTAAGTGGCTTTTTATCACTATGTTTGATTTCAAGTTGACCTAAATTAATAACTCAATTAGATTAAAAGGATAGTGTTTTCTCTCTAATCGACAAACTGTTTAGCTGTTGCTTAGATGAGTTTTATAGTCCGTAGCTTCCCAAGATACGGACTTTTTTATTTTGCATCATCCTTAGCTAAAAAATATTTAGCATACTAAAGCAGCAGTTAGTAGGAAGGATCAGGTCGAATTAAATGAAAATTTTAAAGAAGCATTGTAAATATATCTTTAAAGGTGTATATTTACTTATGCATATACTGCGTCTGTAAAGTTGTTTATTTTAATACCCTCATATTTTAGATATGAGGGTATTTTTTATTAAAAGATTTTTTCATAAAATTAATTTATTTAAATAAAATTATTAGAATTAGTAGTTTAAATGGTAATTGGAGTAAATAAAATATCTATACATTTATTATACGTATGACTTATAGTTAAAAAAATTGTAAATTACTTGGAGTTGCAGGAATTGATAAATTTTGAAATAATTTTACTAATTTATTAATTATCATATTGTTATGGATATTTTGAAGTTTTTGAAAAGTTTTAATACTGTTGGAACTTACTTATCACTAGCAACTATAGTATTGCTCATTATGATTATATTTTTTTATTTTATTTCTCCAAAATAATAAAATACATCTCACTATAAAAAAATAAAATATATAAATTTAAATTAGATTTCTATCACAATTTTTATTGAAAAAGTTGAAGCATATTGTGTGGAATAAAAAATTATGAAAATATGATTTAGGTTTAAAAACAGATAAAAATCTTTAAGATTTCCATCTTGAATTTAATCCTGAAATAAAAAATTTATTATTTATCATAAAAATACCTGAAATATAATATATGGAGATACACATGAAGATTCGCAAGGTTTCTGCTGTTTTTCTTTCAATGGCTGCGACTCATTTAGCTTATGCGGCACCTAATCTTTTAAATTCTGCAATAGATTCTTCTCAAGCAAAAGGAATTATTAAAAATCAATATATTGTCATTTTAAATAAGGATATTGGGCCTGCGAAAGATTTTGCACAGAATATTGCAAAACAGCATGGTGGCAGAATTTTACAAAGTTACGACAGTGCTCTTAAAGGTTTTGCAATTTATTTACCTGATACTGCAGGTACAGCGTTCATTGAAGCGATGAAAAAGAACCCTCAAGTTCTTTCTGTAGAAAATGATACTGTAGTGAATATTGATGCAACGACCCAAACTAATCCTGATTGGGGACTAGATCGTATTGATCAGAAAGCTTTACCATTAAATTCAACATATTCTTATTCGCAAACTGGTACCGGGACAACAGCTTATATTGTTGATACTGGTATATTGTCTACTCATCAAGAATTTTCAGGTCGTGTATTAAATGGATATACAGCAATATCTGATGGTAATGGTACGACTGATTGTAATGGGCACGGCACACATGTTGCTGGAACGGTAGGCGGTACCACTTATGGTGTTGCCAAGAATGTAAAACTTGTCCCTGTTCGGATTTTAGGATGTGATGGTTCCGGTGCTTCGAGTAATGTTATTGCTGGTTTAGATTGGATTTTGAAAAATGGAAGTAAACCAGCTGTTGTAAACATGTCCTTAGGTGGGGCGGCAAGCTCTTCTTTAGATAGTGCAGTAGAAAACTTATATAATAATGGCTATGTAATGGTCGTAGCTGCTGGTAACTCAAATACAGATGCATGTACTTCTTCTCCGGCGAGAACAAGTAATGCAATTACAGTTGCTGCAACTGACAATACTGATACTCGAGCAAGCTATTCTAACTACGGAAGCTGTGTTGATATTTTTGCGCCCGGAAGTCAAATTAACTCTTCTTGGATTGGGAGTAATACGGCCACTAAAGTATTAAATGGCACTTCCATGGCAACTCCACATGTTGCTGGAGTAGTTGCTGAACTTCTTCAAAGTACACCTACAGCTACACCTCAAACGATAACATCCAATCTGCTAAATCAAGCGACTAGTGATGTGGTGAAAAATCCATCTGGTAGCCCAAACCGTTTATTATATAAATCTCCTTAAAAATATAATTCTCTATGATTGAAAAGGTCCCGCAGGACCTTTTTTAAATTTTTGCATGTGTACCATACTTGTCAATCATGACTGAACTGGCTTCGTTTAAACCACGTACAGTAACTTGTATGCCATTCTTTTGAAACTTTTCCACTGCTGAATCAAGCATTGCAACCGAAGTGATATCCCAAATATGTGAATGAGTCAGATCAATAATGACTTCTTTTACTTCTTCTTTAAAGTTAAAGCTTTGCATGAATTTATCTGAAGAACTAAAAAAGATTTGTCCTCTTAAATCATATAAACGATAGTTGCCTTCTAATGAGGTTATCACGTGTACATCATTTTCAAGTTTATTCGCTAAGAAAAGCGCGGAAAGTAATACACCCGTCAATACGCCTAGTGCTAGGTTATGAGTAGCTACAACTACTACAACGGTTGCAATCATGACGATATTGCTACTTTTAGGATGAGTTTTAAATTGCGTAAGTGAACTCCACTCAAAAGTACTGATTGATACCATAATCATGACAGCAACAAGTGCAGCCATAGGAATAACTTTCAACCAATCACTTAAAAATACGACTAAAATCAGCAAGAATATACCTGCACATAAAGTAGATAAGCGTGTACGGCCACCTGATTTAACATTAATCATTGATTGTCCAATCATTGCACATCCAGCCATCCCACCCATAAAACCCGAGGCAATATTGGCAATACCTTGACCTTTACATTCCTTAAATTTATTACTCGGGCTATCCGTCATTTCATCAACAATTGTGGCTGTCATCATCGACTCAAGTAAGCCAACTGCAGCTAACGCTAATGAATAAGGAAGAATGATAAGAAGGGTATCTAGATTAAGAGGAATATTTGGAATTAAAAAAATAGGTAGAGTATTTGGTAGTGCTCCCATATCGCCAACTGTTCGCACATCAATGCCTAAAAAGAGGGTAAGTAATGTGACTATAACAATACATATAAGGGGAGATGGAAAAAATTTTCCAAGCTTTGGTACATAGGGAAATAGATAAATAATTGCTAAACCAATAGCGACTAATAGATAGACGTACCAACTTACATTGATTAACTCTGGTAGTTGAGCCATAAAAATGAGTATGGCGAGAGCATTTACAAAACCAATTACAACCGATTTAGAGACAAAGCGCATGAGTTTAGCAAGCTTAAGATATCCCGCTATAATTTGTATAACACCCGTCAAAATAGTAGCTGCGAATAAATACTGAAGACCATGTTCTTTCACTAGGGTCGTCATGACTAAGGCCATAGCACCTGTTGCTGCCGAAATCATGGCAGGGCGGCCACCTACAAAAGAAATAATAACCGCAATACAAAAAGATGCATATAAACCAATTTGGGGATCTACACCCGCAATAATTGAAAAGGCAATCGCCTCTGGAATTAAAGCCAGACCAACAACAAGCCCAGAAAGAATATCTGCACGGACATTAGAGAACCATTGTTCTCGAAGATTCGTTAACATGGAAATAGCCTAGAATTTTAAATTTTAGAAAGGCTAGTGATGTGATATACCAACACACAAGCGACTACACCACATCACTAAATAGTGATGAGTTATTTACAAAAGAGAAGGGTAAATAAACTTAAGGTGGCGTAAGTGTCATGGATAATGAAAATTTGAAGTTTTAAAGAGGTGCGAAGGATAACATAAGTTATTAGGCGGAGCCATTTAAGCTTGCTACTTTCACTTATCAGGCATCTAACTATTTTATGATTTGTTCATCTCAGCTTTAGGCAAAGACGTAAATTCATTTAATGGCATATCTAGGAAAAAGTCAGAGGCTTCATGATGCTTGCAATTTAACCAATCATTTCTAAGATCTTCAGGTATCACAATAATTGAACGTTTTTCATCATCTGGTTTATGGAACTGTTTCATAAAAGAATGTCGATCTGCATTGATTGTTAATAATGACATTGTTCTAACTTTCTGCTCATCAATTATGGTTTCTTCATAAATTGCTGCAAGTGTAAATGGCTTTCCATCTTGACGGAATATGCCATACCAATGAGCTTTACCATTGATATATTTAGGTTCATAAATAGCTTCAACAGGTATAAGTGCGAATTGATCGTGTGACCACGCATGCTTAAAGGAACGTTTTTGTTCAACCGTTTCAGTCCTCGCATTATAAGTTGCGTATTTAAAAGTTATTTCTTTTGCATATGGAGGTAGCATACCAAATTTAACTTTTCTCCATTCCCATTCATTTTGTTGAGATAAGATCATTGGACACTCATCGCTTGGATAGACATCCGAATTGTAGTCAAAGGTAGGTTCAAATAAGCCTAATTGATGAGCATGAGCTTTCTTAAGGGGTTTAAAATTTGCACACATAACTAAACCTGATTTCTGATTTAATGCTTAAGTCCTAGCTTGGAACTTTTGGCTTTGTGTTATGTATATTTTTATAGTTTGAATTGTTTGTTTCAGTATTAATTTTTACTTTTCAATTACTTTAACAAAGATTTTCTGCGGATTAGTCGTTTTAAAAAATAAATGAATTATTGGTAGGGGGAAACCATAGGGCGACTTCTAAGATATTCATTCGTTTTGAATAGCTACTTTTATGCAACAGAGCCTTTCAGAAATTTGGATTTTAATAAATATGCTATTCATCATAATACAAAAGATATAGAGAACGCATACAAATCAAACGTTTTTAGTGTGGGTTAACTCTTTAAAAAATTTATAAGGTGGAATTATGAATAAACATTTATTAGCGAAGATCACTCTTTTAGGTGCTGCACAACTATTTACCTTTAATACGGCATTTGCGGATATTCCTCTTACCCCAGCACAATTTGCTAAAGCAAAAACACAAAATTTTGATAAAAAAGTTATTCTGTCTAACTTGAATAAACCTCATGCTTTGTTATGGGGACCAGACAATCAGATTTGGTTAACCGAGCGTGCGACTGGCAAAATTTTGAGAGTAAATCCTGAGTCTGGTAGCGCAAAAACCGTTTTTCAGGTTCCTGAAATTGTGAATGATGCTGATGGTCAGAATGGTTTATTAGGTTTTGCTTTTCATCCTGACTTTAAACATAACCCTTATATCTATATTTCGGGCACTTTTAAAAATCCAAAATCTACAGATAAAGAACTACCTAATCAAACGATTATCCGTAGATATACCTATAACAAAACAACAGATACATTTGAAAAACCTGTCGATTTGATTGCTGGCTTGCCATCATCGAAAGACCATCAGTCTGGTCGTCTCGTCATTGGTCCAGACCAAAAAATCTATTATACAATTGGTGACCAAGGCCGTAATCAGCTAGCTTATTTGTTCTTACCAAATCAGGCACAGCACACTCCAACCCAGCAAGAGCTCAATAGTAAAGACTACCATACCTATATGGGCAAGGTATTACGCTTAAATCTGGATGGAAGTATTCCCAAAGATAACCCAAGCTTTAACGGAGTAGTGAGTCATATCTACACTTTAGGGCACCGTAACCCACAAGGTTTAGCGTTTGCTCCAAACGGAAAGCTTTTACAATCTGAGCAAGGACCAAATTCTGATGATGAAATTAATCTCATTTTAAAAGGTGGGAACTATGGTTGGCCAAATGTAGCGGGTTATAAAGATGATAGTGGTTATGCTTATGCTAACTATTCGGCTGCAACCAATAAATCACAAGTTAAGGATTTGGGACAAAACGGAATAAAAGTAGCTGAAGGGGTTCCTGTGACTAAAGAATCCGAATGGACTAGTAAAAACTTTGTAGCCCCTTTGAAAACGTTGTATACCGTTCAAGATACCTATAACTACAATGATCCAACTTGTGGTGATATGACTTATGTTTGTTGGCCAACGGTTGCGCCGTCATCGGCATATGTATATACGGGAGGAAAAAAAGCGATTCCAGGATGGGAAAATACATTATTGGTACCATCTTTAAAACGTGGGGTAATTTTCCGTATTAAGCTAGATCCGACGTATAGTGTGACTTTAGATGATGCTATCCCGATGTTTAAAAGCAATAACCGTTATCGTGATGTGATTGCAAGTCCGGAGGGTAATGTTCTATATGTACTGACAGATACGGCTGGTAATGTGCAAAAAGATGATGGTTCGGTAACAAATAACTTAGAGAATCCAGGCTCTCTCATTAAATTTACGTATAACGGAAAGTGATCTACGCAAAAAACCCAGCGCTATCGCTGGGTTTTTACATAACTTTAGATGTATTTATTCAGTTACGACCAACACTGGTACATGGATTTCTCCTAAGAGTGCTTGAGTTACACTTCCTAAGAAAAACTTTTTAAAACCTTTTCGCCCATGAGAACCGATTACTAATAAATCAGCTTTTAGCTCAGTTGCTGCTTTAATAATTTCTGTGTGAATTGTTTGACCCTCAACAATCTTTGTTTCAACAGAAATTCCGTGTTGATTAAATTGTTCTTTAGCCTGATCTAAGATGCCCTGAATCGAAGCTCTCGCTTTATTAAAGTAATCTTGCGCAATTTCTGTACTATCGATGATTTCAACTGAAATAAAAGGATCAATAGTAAGCGCATATACTAAAGTGACTTTACTGTTAAACGCTTTAGCAAGGCTTGCAGCATGGTTAACAGCAATAAGTGAAGTAGGAGAACCATCGACTGGAACTAAAATATGGTGATAACTCATATATTGCTCCTTATTGTCTTATGACAATATTTATTGTTGAAGAACCTAAGCTTGTTATCGTTATGGTTATATTATCGCCAATTTTATGATTTCTATTGTGTGTTTTTAGTGTGCAAAGTGAGCGCCTACTTTTTAAAGGTAGAGATTAACTCATTGAATAATGACTTTCTAAGTAAGCCTGACCTTGTTTGAGAATAGATACAACCTGATTGGCATCGATAGCTTGTTCGAATAAAAAGCCTTGTCCAATGTTATAGCCAAATTGAAGAAGTAATTCTTCTTGTTCTGGTGTTTCAATGCCTTCTGCAATTAGACCAAGTGAGAGATTTGGAGCAAGTAAGCCAATGGCTTGGACAATTGCATAAATTGATGGGTCATTTTGCATCTTTTGTATAAAACTACAGTCGACTTTTAGACAGTCAATTGGGTAATCTCTTATATGTGTTAGAGAAGAGAATCCTGTTCCGAAATCATCTAAAGCAATGCGTACACCATGTTGTTTTAGTTTATTGAGTGCGCGAATAACATATTCCGAACCACGGTCCCCAAGCATATGCTCAGTAACTTCTACTTCAATTAAATGTGTAGGAATTTCAAGATGATTAATTTTTTTTAATAGCCGTTCTGCATAATTATCTCTTAAAAACTCAACTGGTGCAGCATTTAGAGATACTGGAAGGGGCTGAAAACCTAATTTTATCCATTTAGCCATATCATGCAAAACTTGATGCTGCATGATTTCACCAATTTTACTTGCTAAATCGTAATCTTTGAAAGCTTCAGCAATCTGAGAAGGTAAACCTGTCTGAGCCGACGTCGTGTGCCAACGGAGTAATGCTTCAAAGCCCACGACAGTATGTGTTTTTAAATCAACTTTAGGTTGATAATAAGGTTGGATAGTATGGTGACGAATAAGCTGCCGGGCAATGTTAAGTTGAGATGCGATTGCCTCGGTTAATTGCATCATACTCGGGTTATACATACGTATACCGCCACGACCTCGAGCTTTTAAGTCATGCAGTGCCATGTCTGCACAGCTTAATAAACTTGATTGATCAACAGCATCTTGAGGATAAATGGCACAGCCAATGCTCATCCCGCCGTTGAGTACATTCCCGGCATACGTAATAGGTTGATTAAGTTGCTGAAGCAATACTTCAGCAAGCTCGCGCACATCATTTTCATTTTTTAGATGGCTGACAATAACTGCAAACTCATCGCCACCTAATCTAGCGACAGAACATCGTTCATGGTCTACACATTGATTAAAACGTTTGGATAGTATTTTTAATAAGTGATCACCAGCACTATGGCCTATGGTGTCATTAATGTGTTTGAAATGATCTAAATCAATTAAAAGTAGTCCTACACTTGTTTGCGTTTCCCTTGAGTAGGCGAGAGTACGTTTTAGTTGAAGCTTAAACGAGCGTCTATTAAATAATCCAGTAAGTTCATCTCTTTCACTAATATCTCTTAAACGGTTTTCAGTAAGATATTGTTGAGTGACATTCCGGGAAACACACAATATTTGAATAATTTCGCCATTTGTATGCTGGATTGGGGTAAGCATGTTATCCCAATATTCAGGATCTTGATGAGGTAAACAACTCATGCCAGCGAATCGGGCTACTTTACCTTCTAAGGCTTTTTTTAAAGCAACTCTTCCACGCTTACGAATATGAGATGGTAAAAGGTCTAACCATCGCATGCCAAATTTTTTTTCATTTACAGGTACACCTAGAGCAAGGCATCCTGATTTATTCATATGAGACACTGTACCATCAGTATTTAAAACTTTAATACAATCCACACTAATATCGAGCATTTGGTTCTGTATATCGATATCTTTGCGTAAGCTTTGTTGTTCTTGAATATCTTGGTCAATATCTAGGAAACTAACAAACCATTCATTTTCCTGAGAAGATTCATGGTATTTCGACAATTGAATAGAAAGTTTACACCATCGATAGTGGTGACTCTTATGCAAAAGACGGCATTTAAACTCAACTCTTGATTGGAGCCGTATAGCATCTAACCATTTATTTTTAACTTCTTCTAAATCGGCAGGGTACACGAAATCTAACCATTGCTGAAACAATGGAGGAGAAGTATCGCGCCAGTACTTTGTACACTCCGTATTGCAGTATAAAATTAAGCCCTTTTCATCACTGACCCAAGTCGGTAGAGGAAACTGCTCAACAATAAAGTGCTTTTGGGTAGTGTTCGACATTGAAGTCATAACATGCCTAAAACTGCTGAAGAGTTAAACTATTTATAAACTGTATTGTAATAGTTGTGTCGTCCCCACAAAAGCTATAAAAACTGAATATTTGATGTTTTTTTAGACTTGAATAAATGTTTTTCTAAACTCGAACTGTTATTACTCATGTATGCATATGTTATTTATTAACTTTTAATTTTACGAAAATTATAAAAAATAGAGTTTTAACTTTAAAAAATTATGCTTATTTTTGTAAAAAACTTGTTAAAACAGGTGTTTATATAGCTGTAATAGAAGGCTTAACTGAGAAATTTATATCAAATAAAATATTTAAATAAGAAAAAAATGAATTACTTTGAATATTTTCTTTTAAAAAATTTATATAAAGAATCAGTTTAAGTTATTAAGCATTAATACAATAAGCACTATTAACTTTACAAAAGTAATATAAAATAAGGTCTTATGATATCGTAGAATTCTTTTTGTCAAAAAGGATATATAATTCCTTTTTGTGCATTTTATAGCCTACATTTTCCCCAAGATGTAGGTTTTTTTTATGCCAAAATTTTATTATCTCACTTGTTATTAACTTGTTAAATTATAAATAAAAAAGCCATAATGGCTTTTTTATTTATACGGCTTCTGGTTTTTTCAACTGTTGTTGAATATAGAGATTCATATAGTATTGCTCTATATAATCATCAGCATAATTATTAGCTAATGTTTTTGTAGCTACTTGTTCATGCTTAGCATAGCCGTTAGTTTCCAAGTCCTTTTCAAGTACCCACCATTGGCGATTAATACGACGTACCTGAAACTTATCACTTTTATATTTTCTTTTAGCCATTTTTCCTATCATTACAATGTAGAGAATAAAAAAAGAGTTTCTACTGGAGTTGAAGGAACAAGTCAACAAGCAGAATGTTTAATTGATTACTTTATGAAATCCATGTTCTTTATCATAATTATCACGTATAAAAAAAGCCCTCATGAGAGAGCTTTAAATCTAATAAATTTTGCAAATTATGAAAAATAACTAACGCGATAGATTTTTTAAAAGCATTTTTAAGCTTTCCATCATTTTTTCTAACTGTAGGGGGGTAATACCTTCAAATGATTGTTCAAGTACCACACTCGTAAGGTCATTAATTTTACTGATCATTTCAATACCACGTTCAGTAAGATATACACGTGTAATTCGACCATCTGTTTGGCAAGAATATGTTTCAACTAAACCTTCATCTTTTAAGCGATAAACAATTTTAGTTGTCGTGGACATCTTTGAAATAATCATGTCAGATAGCTCAGATACGCTAGCATGAGGTTTGCTACTGAGTGCAAGCATAATACGTCTACGAGAATTATCGAGGCCATATTTTTTAAGGGCATTATCAATATTTTGAACATATTGAGCATGGACCTGAGTAATCCAATAATATGGAAAATCTTCAAGAGTGAAAGATTCTGTTGTAGGTAAAAAACGCGCATACTTCTTTGTCATTGACTTTTCCCCATACCTTGGTGGATCGCATTTTTATGAAACTAATCTTAATAGTTGAAAAATATAGTTTCACTAAGCAAGTTATATCAGGACTTTAAGTCTTGAGCAAAATTTATATTGTTTGAATTAACAAGGACAAACTATAAATTTTCCTATTCTGATAAAACTTTTTTCTTACCGTTTATTTGAACTTGGCTGCTCGCTTGTTCGTAAAATGAACGATATCTGTTTGCATGAGAATCCTAGAAAAAAAAAATTGTTTTGAACGTGACATTTCTATAAAAATTTTTTGTCTATAAAGTCATAACGATAAAAAATCAATCCATTTAATAAAGAAATGTTTAATTTAATCAACAGCTTGATTTGGTTTGAAATGATAAAAATTTACCATACATTTAACATGATTGATGAATAATCTATAAATTTTATTAAATATTTGTTTTTATGTTATTGATTTTTAAATATTTACCTTAAATAGAATGATTCTTTTAAATTATAACTTAAATATGTAAATAGAGTTCTCGAAGCTCAAAACTTAAAAGATGAGACTAACCAAAAACCAACTCTTGCAGTGGTATTAGCCCAAGATCTTCCTGAACAAGTTATGGCGCGTGCGGTTCAAATTAATCAATAAAATTATTTAATAAAAAAAAGGGAGAATCAGCATTCTCCCTTTTTTTAAGATTATGTATTTGTTATTAGCTTTTCTTCTTGATTCTTTTTAAGGATGGCATAGCTTACACCTGTTACGATGCTTCCTGCTGCAATTGCTGCTAGGTATAGCCACGCATGATTGATTGCATTTGGAATCAGGAGTACAAATACGCCGCCGTGTGGAGTAACAAGTTCGCAGTGAAATAAGGCAACTAATGCACCAGTTACTGCACCACCTAGAATGCAGGTTGGAATAACACGCATTGGATCTTTTGCCGCGAATGGAATTGCTCCTTCTGAAATAAAACATAAACCAAGCACGAAAGCAGCTTTACCAGCATCTTTCTCACCTGTACTAAATTTATTTCTAGCAAGGAAGGTCGCAATTGCCATGCCTATAGCAGGTACCATTCCACCTGCCATCGTGGCAGCCATTGGCATATAGGTATTGGTTGTAAGTAAACCAACTGTAAAAGCATAAGCTGCTTTGTTGATTGGTCCCCCTAAATCAATACACATCATACTTGCCAGAATAATTCCCATTAATACGGCATTTGTCGTGCCCATGTTGTTGAGGAAATCTTTCATTAACTCAAAAATATGCGCTACAGGTTGACCAACCACATAGAACATAATGAGTCCAACAAATAACGTTCCTAATAATGGAATAATTAAAATAGGTTTAAGAGACTCTAAGCTAGTTGGAAGCTTAACTTTTTTGGCAATAAATAATGCTATATAACCAGCAAGGAAACCAGAAACAATACCGCCTAAAAAGCCCGCTTGTAGTTGTGCTGCCAATAAACCCCCGATTAAACCGGGTGCAAGACCAGGGCGGTCTGCAATGGAATATGCGATATAACCCGATAGCATGGGTACCATCAGTGTAAATGCTGCTGCACCAATCTGTTTTAATATGGCTGGTAGGCTGCCAGCTTGTTCAGCTGCATTCAGGCCAAAACATAAAGAAAGTGCAATTAATAGACCACCTGCAACAACCATAGGCAGCATATAAGAAACACCAGTTAATAAGTGTTTATATACACCAACTTTTTCAGTTTTATCTTTATTTTCCGTTGTAGCTTGTTGTTTACTTTGTTCTAAAACTTGTGCATTCGCAATTGCTTCGGCAAAGGCCTTATCAGTTTGTTTTAAGGCAAAGCCAGTACTGCATCGATAAACACGTTTACCTACAAAACGGTCTGTGTTGACTTCAATGTCAGTGGCAAGAATAACAATATCGGCGTCTGCAATCGATTCAGCAGATAAAATATTCTTTGCACCCACAGAACCCTGAGTTTCTACATCAATTTGGTATCCAAGTCTCTCTGCGCCTTGCTGTAAAGCTTCAGCTGCCATAAATGTATGGGCAACACCAGTTGGGCAAGCAGTAATAGCAACAAAATGAGTTGCTGTATTTGAAGCTTGCTTAGGTTTTTGATCCCACTCATTGGCTGGTTTTGAGTGTTCAAGTGCCGTTAAAAGCGCTTTGTCTGCATCATCTTTAATATCTTCAATAGAAACTAAAGTTAAAGCGTTTTGCCCAAAAATATTTAGATTTTTAGGTTGTTGACCAATAATAATGACATGATCAAAATGATCGCTTGATTCAAACTCATCGAGTGAAATGACACTGTGTTTATAGCCGTGTTGAGTTGCGACTAAAGCAAGTTTACGAGCCAAGATTAAAGCATTGACTTGCTGTTGCGGACTATTAGTGACAAATAATAAATGTTTAGCAGTTTGCATCAGATTCACTCAATGAATTGATAATAGTTTGTGCTTTTAGTTGGTCTAGAATCTCAGGAGTAGGGATTCGAAAACCAATTTGTGTTACAGCATGGCTTGCAATGGCAGTCGCAGTTTTTAAGGTTTCTTCAGGAGGCAGTTGGTTAACAAGTCCATGGATCATGCCGGCTAAGAGTGAATCACCAGCGCCTACTGTACTTTTTACAATAACTTTTGGTGCTTGAGCATGTAAGGGGTGAGTGGCGTGTAACCAATTTACGCCATCTTTACCCATTGAGATAACCACATGCTCAATATTGGTTAAGCTATCAAAAAGTTCTCTTTGTTCAGCGTAGCTTGTTGCAGGGCGTTGATAACTTTCAACCAACTCATCTGTATTCGGTTTGATCATCCAAGGTTGACATTCAATTGCAGCAACCAGCGCTTTACCACTGGTATCTAGTGCAACTTTCTTATTATTTTTTTTGATCAGTTGAATAAGATGTTGTAACTCATCAATACTAAAACCTTGCGGGAGGCTACCAGCTATTGCAACGACCTCGACTTGTGGTAAGAGAGCTTCAATCTTATTAAATAGGCTTTGTTTGTCTGTTTCAGAAACAAAGAAACCTTTGCCGTTTAAATCGGTCATCCGCCCAGAATGCTCAGCAATTTTTATATTTTGACGTGTTTCGCCATCAATATAAATAAACTCGGGTTGAAATTGAGCTTGTGCAAAATGTGTATCGAAAATTTGTCGATTATGCTCACCTAAAAAACCACTTACGATTACATCGTGACCTAAGTCTTTCAATACTTGAGCCACATTAAGGCCTTTACCAGCCGCATGAATTTCTACCGACTCTTGTCGGTTCACTTCTCCTACTAGTAACTCATTCAGTTGGATGGTTACATCAATTGCAGGGTTTAAAGTAACTGTTAAAATTTTAGCCATTACTATTCCCAATCTTATAAGTCTTGTTCAGATAGCTGGCGCACAGCAGGGGCGCTATCGCATAGTAAAGCTTGTTGCGCAAGCTTTTGAGCATGGCTATAGCTTAGTGTACGGATTTGAGCTTTTACTAAAGGAATGCTATTTGGAGACATACTCAGTTCATCTACGCCTAATCCCATGAGAATAGGTACAGCTTTCGGGTCTGCTGCAAGCTCACCACAGATTCCTACCCATTTGCCGTGTTTGTGGGCAGCTTTAACAGTTTGATCAATCAAGTTCAGAATACTTGGGTGTAACCCATCTGCTTCAGCTGAGAGTATTGGGTGGCCTCGGTCAATCGCTAAAGTATATTGAGTTAGGTCATTTGTTCCGATACTGAAAAAGTCGACTTCTTGTGCAAGAATTGGCGCAAGTAGAGCAGCAGACGGAACTTCAATCATAATGCCAACTTGTAAATTATCACATGGATGTTGAGCTCTTACTTCATCAAGAATCGCTTTTGCAGCGCGCCATTCTTCAACACGTCCAATCATTGGGAACATAATTCGTAGTGGGCGATTATCTGATGCTTTCAATAAAGCAGTTAATTGCTGCCTTAAAAGCTCAGGACGTCTTAAGGTTAAACGAATTCCTCTTAACCCTAGGAATGGATTTTCTTCCTCAGCAATTGGTAGATAAGGTAAGGGTTTGTCACCACCTACGTCTAATGTTCGTACAACAAGTGGGCGGCCAGCAAGTGCATCTAATACCACTCGGTAGTCAGCTTCTTGGACAATTTCATTAGGTGCACTGCTATGAGACATGAAAACAAGTTCGGTTCTAAGCAGACCAATCGCTTCTGCACCACATTCTACAGCTTGTGCTGTTGCTTGAACTTTACCTAAATTGGCAGCAATTTCGATTTGATGTTGATCTAAAGTAATAGCTGGCTCTTGGCTATGACGTTCGGCTTCTTCACGGATTTGACGCTGTTGTTCACGCTCTTGCTTAGCTTGTTCGATTTGAGCTGCATCTGGATTTAAAACGAAAGTACCTGTGTCACCATTAATAAGTAAAGTACTTTTTGGATCAATTTCTAGGACTTGTTCACCAGCACCAACAATAGCTGGAATACCTAAAGCACGTGCAACAATTGCACTATGTGCACTTGCACCACCTATAGCAGTGAGAATACCTGCGACTCGATCTTTGTTGAGACGAGCGACATCACTTGGTCCAACATCGTGCATGATTAGAATATATGGCTCTTTAGGCTCTTCAATAACCACTTCACCACATAACTGTGTTAAGACTCGGTCACCAATGTCACGTAAGTCTGTTGCACGTTCAGCAAGTAAACGGTCTGGTAGAGCTTCCTGTGCTTTAGCTGCAGCTTCAATATGCTCATGCCAAGCAGCAGGTGCTGATAAATTTTGGTTAATTTTTTGATATACACCATTAATCAAATCAGGATCATCAAGCATTTCTAAATGAGCTTGAAAGATTTGTTTAATTTCAGAAGCATCAGCTTTGGCAATAACTTGGTGAATATTATTTTTTACAGCATGTAATGCAATATCTAAATTTTCCTTCTCAGCTTTTACACTTAAACCCATACGTTCATATTGATAAACCTTTGGTTTAATCACATGTACTGGTCCAAAAGCTAAGCCACTTGATGCTGCAATTCCCGTATTGTTACCCAATGTCGTAGCATTTGATATTGCAGTTTGAGCAGGAAGCTGGTCAGGTGTTTCACTGGTTACAGGTAGCGCTTCAACTTCTTCACCTAAGCCTTGCTGCACTGCCAAAATAACTTGATCTAAGGCTTCTACGGCATCGGTTTCTGGTTCTGCGATAAAACGTAGAGTTTGACCACGTTTACAACCTAAGGCTAAAAGACGAGTTAAACTTTTAGCGGAAACAAAGCTACCATCGTCTACAGCAACTTGGATGTCACCTTGAAAGGTTTTAGTAAGATTGACAAGGTGTGTAGCTGGTCGAGCATGTAAGCCGTGGGCATTTGCCAGTACAACTGAGCGTTGAGGCCAGTCCGGAACAACTTCAGCCCCAATAATTTTTGCAATTTCGTTTGGAGTTTGAGTCTTATCTAGCTCGGCAACTTGCTCAGGGTTAAATAAAATATCAATTAAACGATTAAATCTTTCATTATCGAGTTGGTCATTGGCTGCTATACAAACGAGGGTGTTCAGCTTTTTACCATTTAGCTCTAAAGACTGGGATGGTTTAGTAATGCTAATAGCTGGTTGCTGAACAAAATGATTGCTAGAAATGGACCAGATTTGATCTTGCAGTTGAATGGCTTGTTCTGGATCAAGTGAACTTAGAAAACCACATTTTACAAAATTATGTTTTTTGAGTGTTTGAGACGCTGCCCAAAGTAAATCTTCGATATCTTGTGCATCAATTTCAGTTTGAATAAGATTTTCATGAAGTGCTAAAGATAATGGCTGAGCTTGTAGTAATTCAATAATCTGCTCAGGTTTGGAAGCATTTTTTACTTGTTCGCTGACGTCATGCATTAATGCACGAGTAAGAATTTGCAAAACTTGCAAATGTTCATCAGATTTCGCTGCAATTACGACAGCTAAATAGATTTTATTTTCTCCATCCCAGATCACACCTTCGGGGAAATGGGCTAAGCGAATACCTGTTTTTAAAATATATTCGCGTGATTGAGGAGTACCGTGGGGAATAGCAATACCTTGGCCTAAGTAAGTCGCGCTTTGTTGTTCACGATTGATGAGTCCTGTTATATATTCAGGCGTAACTAACCCATCATTTTCTAATATATCTACTAGACACTTTAATGCATGTGTTTTATCAACAGCATGTTGATTCATATGAATATGTTGAGGCTCTAGTGCTAGCATAATTATCCTTGAACAATTTCTTTGGCTTTAGCTAAAACAGAAAAAAAGAAGCTGTTTGCATTAAACAAGTAAATATACCTGTTTTGACAACAGCTTCAGATGAATTACCTTAGCAGAACTTTAAATGTATATCGACGCATTTAAGTAAAAAGCTGCTCGTTTTTAATACAAAAAAACCTCTAAGCCGGATTACTGACTTAGAGGTGAAAATAAAAGCAGGGTTTAATGATTAATTTCTTGTTCTAAAATAGACCAAAGTTTTTGATGTGATTTTTTAAATAGCAGCATATGGCCAATTGCTTTATAGCCTAAATCTTTTGGGCTAAGTTCAATCATTTTTTTATTTGCATTTGGATATAAACTTAATAATTCTTGTACATTACGTTTAGTTGCAATCTCATCATCATCGGCCCAAATAGCCGTAATGGGACATTGAATATCTGAATGAAAATCATGAAAAATCGTCTTGCCTATGGCATTTTTCACATATCCAGGACGGCTACAAAACTCTCGCCATTGTTGAGCAACTTTTTTAGGTAGGTTTTCTCCCATACCAATAAATTGAGTTGCTCCATAACCTTTAACAAGACTAGAGATAGGAAAGATAAGATTAAACATAACTGGTGCTAAAACCTTGGTTTTTCCTTTAAGGCCTTTAATATGTCCAGTTGAACCAGCAACCGTTATTACTTTTGCAACTTTATTATAATTAGGTACGACTCCTAGTAGTTGTCCACCAGCACTATGTCCAATAAGGATAACTTGATCTGCTTTTGTTTTTATTAATAAAGCATCAATTGCAGCAGGAATATCAAGTGTTCCCCAGTCGGTAATACTTGCGGTGCTTTGTTTTAAAGCGCCATGTAGGGACTCGCCAATACCACGAAAGTCAAAACTCAATACATCGTAGCCTTGTTGGCTTAACCATGCGGCGAAAGAGTGATAAAAGTTTTTAGTTATACCTGTTGCTGGACAAATGAGAATAGGATATTCAGTTTTCTTTTCTTGAGCAGGATAAAATTGAGCTGCAAGCTGATAACCATCTTTACAGGTAATCCAAAAAGATTCAAAAGTCTTATCCATAGATTTAAAGTTAATTGGCTAATTATTTATCTTAATGTACATGAGTTCTGAAAAGGCACTTGATTAAATTGTGACTACAAAGTCAAGATTTATGTTATATAACTCATCAAATTTTAATAAAACGAATAAAGGAAATGATGGATTTATCGAAAGCCGTACAGTTGGCTATTGTTTTTAGTGGTGTCTTTTTATGGATAGGAATGTTAACTGGGGTATGGAAATATTGGCAAATTCGCCGTTCCGAATTAAGCCGTGCACATTATTATGTAGATATTGCACATAGAAGCAGTTTGCTCTATGCAGCAGCTACACTCATTCTAGCTGTATTGAGCTATTTCACTGTTTTAAATGAAGATATTGCTGTATGGTGTGTATTGGCAAATATACTGTTTTTTAGTTTCTCAATTTTAGTTTATA
This sequence comes from Acinetobacter sp. AOR41_HL, assembly GCF_027854645.1. NCBI lineage: Bacteria > Pseudomonadati > Pseudomonadota > Gammaproteobacteria > Moraxellales > Moraxellaceae > Acinetobacter > Acinetobacter sp. AOR41_HL. Next base: position 88,496 of record NZ_JAKTHZ010000029.1, read on the forward strand.
TCATTCATGGGTTTTTGCAGGATACGACCAATCAGTTTAAACAACCGCATAGGTTAGGGCAGGTTAATTTGCCGACATGGCTGATGACATTTATGATGATTGCTTTAATTATTACTGAGCTGCTGGCAACTGCTATTTTGGTAATCGGAACGATTTTTCTATTTTTAAATAAATAAAAAATGGATGATTGCTCATCCATTTTTGAATTCTTATTTCTGTTGACTAAGTCGTCTTTTAGCTAATTTTCGCATTTTGTGGTCGACAAAGGCCCATACACAAAATACAAAAGAAACAACCATGGCATACATAAAGTATTCGGGTTTCAGATTCCCTTTAATCATACCTTGAAACAGTAGAGTCAGCATAAGAGCAAGTGTTGTTACTCCATAAACAACTGAATCTTTACTGTTCAGAGTGTTAATGAAGACTTGTTTGTTGAAATGTAATGATAACATCTCCATCCCTCCTTGTGGTTGTGCTAAAACCGAATGTTTTAGTCAAGAATAAGTTTAATGTTGTACTTGTATTTTTAGCTTAATTCAATAGTCAATTGAAAAATTTTTGAACAGTTTTATGAAAACCTCTATATTTATAAATAGTTAAGGTATAAAAAAGGTAAATATTAAATATTTTTGTATAAAATACTTAATATTTTAGAAAAGAGAAATTTTTAGGTGAAAAGTGTAATAATTTCTCTTTTCTCTCAATTTACTTTAGTTGCTTTGTTTCTTTAAGAAGACATCAATTGCGTGTTGTGCAATTTCAGCATCTTCAAAAGATTGGACACCAGAAACACCAATTGCGCCTAAAATCTGACCTTCATAAATAATCGCTTTTCCGCCTTCTAGCATACCTTTAGCACTTGGTAGACTTAAGAAACCAAGACGGCCATTTTGAAGAAGTTCTTCGTAAAATTTTGAAGGACGGCCACTCATTGATGAGCATTTAGCCTTTTCTAGGCATATATGTGTACTGAGAGGAGAGGCGCCATCTAGGCGTTTCATAAGTAATAAAGAGCTTGTTTCATCAACAATAGCTATACTGACTTTGAAGTTGTGTTCGATAGCATATTTTTGAGCTTCTTCCATTAAAAACTCTGCATCTGCTAATGTTAGATAATATTTACTTTTCATTTATGCTCTTCTTTCCTGAGTAAGCTAAAAATTATTTTAATGTAATATTACAGTAAAAATTAATTATATCTATAGTTGAATTGTCATTAAATAATTGGTGTTGGAAATAAAATGCTGGTTGGGTAAACTCAGCATTTTATTCAATATATAAAATCATGTTTGGGTAAAACTCGATTTCAAAAAAAACACCAGATTAAATGCTTTTATGTTTAACTTTGTCGATAAGGGTAGTTACCGCAAGAACAACTAGAGATGGGATCAACCATGCTAAATTTTGTTCATTTAATGGTAAATGTTGAAGGAACGTAGGAAGATTATCTCCAAAACCCGCAACCTTAAGCCCATCGATAATTCCGAAAATTAAAGCAATACTTGTTACTGAACCAACAATAAAAGATGGTTTATGCCAAAATTTCCAGAAGAAACTGAGCATAATAACCACAATAGCTGGTGGATAAATTGCACTTAAAACCGGTACTGATACAGCAATGAGTTTGGTCAATCCAAGATTAGAAATAATGAAAGAGAAACCAACTAAGATAAATACTAAAAGCTTATAAGGTAACTTGGTGAGTTGAGCAAAATATTCACCACACGCACAAGTTAAACCAATTGCAGTTACCATACACGCTAAGAAAATAAGTCCAGTTAGGAATAATGAACCCATATTTCCAAAAGCATGTTGAACATAGGCATGCAGAATTACAGCACCATTTGCGGCATTTGGAGCAACTTCGTGACTACCTAAACCTAATTTAAATAAGCTTAAGTACACTAAAGTAAGACCAACACCTGAAATAAGGCTAGCAATAATTGCATATTTGGTGACTAGCTTTTTATCTGTAACACCACGCGAATAAATTGCTTGAATAATAACGATACCAAATACTAAGGCACCTAAAGTGTCCATAGTAAGATAACCATTTACGAAACCTTCCGAAACAGGAGAGTTAACGTAATGATTAATTGGAGCAGGAACGTAGCCCGCAGGAATCATAACCGCTGCAATACCTAAAATTGCTAAAGCGATAATTTTTAGAGGTGCTAGAACATGTCCAACTGTATCTAAAAGCTTGTTTGGGTATAACGAAACTAAAGTAACAAATGTAAAATAGATTGCGCTATAAATTAAAAGACTACTGCTTGATGTTCCAAAATAAGAGGAAAAACCAATTTCATAAGAAACTGTTGCAGTTCGTGGTGTAGCAAATAAAGGACCAACTGATAAATAACAGACTACTGTTAAAATCAGACTTGCGATACGGCCTAAAGGTGAACTAATGATTTCAATGGAACCCTGCATGCGAGAGAGTGCCATAATCGTAATTACGGGTAAGCCAACAGCAGTAATCAAAAAGCCTATGGCCGCTAACCATACATGATCACCAGCTTGCTGTGCGACAATGGGAGGAAAGATAATATTACCTGCCCCAATAAAGAGGGCAAAGGTCATAAAACCTAAGGCAATAATATCTCCAGTACGAAGTTGTTGCATAAATTAAATTTAACAAAAAAGAAAGAATTTTAGAGTAAAAGAGAGCATGATCAAGCGCTATTTTATGTGAAAAAGAGATTTTTCAAGTTTTCTAAATCAGTCAGAGATATGAAAAATATCAACTGGTTAAGTTATCTATTTGAAAATCCTTTGAAAGAAATAGAGAAAATAGTTTTCAACTCTGATTTTTTAAAAAAATTATGTAAAAATAAAAATATAAAATACTATTATGAATGTTGAATATTTGGGCATTTAAAGCTTTCCGCCTATCATATATCCATTCTAAAATACTATAAATTAACTAACATTTTTGTAGGCGTGATCAAAACAGTGCCTACGAGGATAAAATTGAATGAGAGCTTCTACTGTTACAATTAAAACAGAACAAGATCTGGAAAAATTAAGAATTTCTGGGCGTTTGGCTGCACAAGTTTTAGAAATGATAGGGAAGTACGTTAAGCCAGGCGTAACAACTGAGTATTTAGACAATATTTGCAATGATTACATCGTAAATACTTTAAAGGTCATACCAGCCAATGTTGGTTATCACGGTTTCACAAAAACAATATGTACTTCAGTCAATGAAGTAGTGTGTCATGGTATTCCATCTCCAAATAAAGTTTTAAAAGATGGCGATATTATTAATATTGATGTAGCGATTATTAAAGATGGTTACTTTGGCGATACGAGCCGTATGTACTACGTTGGAAACGTAAATCCACATGCGAAAAAGTTGGTTGAAACAACTTATGAGGCAATGGTTGCTGGTATTCATGCAGTTAAACCTGGCGCTACTTTAGGTGATATTGGTTACGCTATTCAATCGGTTGCTCATCGCGAGGGTTATAGCATTGTTCGAGAGTATTGTGGGCATGGCATTGGTAAAGTTTACCATGAGCAGCCTAATATTCTGCATTATGGACAACGTGGACAAGGTTTGGTTCTAAAGAAAGGTATGGTCTTTACAATTGAACCTATGGTGAATGCAGGCAAACCTCAAGTTAAAGAATTAAATGATGGTTGGACCGTCATTACTCAAGATCTTTCTTTATCTGCTCAATGGGAACATATGGTTGCAGTTACAGATACAGGTTTTGAGCTACTTACACCTTGGCCAGAAGGGGTAGGAAATTATCCAAAAATTTAATCGTTATAAAATAAAAAGTTCGATATATCATCGAACTTTTTATGGAGCTTAATTTATTAATGCTCTGACAGATGTTCCACAAGATAATCAATAAATACACGCACTGCTGGGAGTAATCCTCTACGAGATGGGTAAACAGCATGAAATATACCGTGAGCTGCTTTCCAGTCCGGTAAGATTTGTACAAGCTGACCCGATTTTACAAAATCTTCAGCTGCTGTTTCTGGCAATAAGGCAATACCACAATTCTGACTTGCAAGTTGGGCAAGCATATAAAGATTTGTTCCCATTACAGTGGGGCTAACTTTTACTTTTTTCAGTTGGCTATCTGGACCATGTAAAATAAATTGTTGATCTAAATGCTCTTCGGACAAGCTTAAAATACGATGATCACTTAACTCATCAGGTGACTTAATATTACCAAACTCATTTAAGTAAGCTTGGCTTGCGAATAAACTTTGTTCTATGAGCGCAAACTGTCTAAGTACTAGGCTAGGGTCATCATCTAATTTAGATCTGACACGTAGAGCTACATCAATACCTTCATTAATCACATCAACGCGACGGTTACTTACAATAAGTTGTAAACGAATTTCCGGATATTTTTTTAAGAATGCCGGTAAAATTTTAGGTAGTTGGTTTTGGGCAATGTCTACAGGAACGCTTACTTTGACTACGCCTCTTGGTTGAATACTTAAGTGATCAACTAAATCATGGGCTGCTTGAGCAGCATTCATCATAACTTGTGCGTGTCTATAGATATCCATCCCGATATCGGTAACAGCAAAATGACGAGAACTGCGCTGAATTAAGCGAACCCCTAAATTTTCCTCTAAATTATAAACACGACGACTTAATTTTGATTTTGGAATGTCCGTAACACGTTCGGCAGCACTAAATCCACCATGCTCAACAACAAGGGCAAAACAATAAAAATCATCAAGATCTGTGAGCATTAAAATATCCTATTTATGCAACACTAAAGATTTTACATTATTAGTTTTGCAACGATAAAGTTTGATTTTAATTTTTTGTAAAAAGCCGATAAATACAAGTGAGAAAAGGGAATTAAATAATTTGAAATTTTAATGTAATTACATTGAAATGCTCTTGTAATTTACTTTATGAAGCTTAAAACAAATATAGCGTTTACATATTATTTTTCATAAAATAGATTTTTCTCGGTTTTTTAAAAATATGTCTTACCAGTTAGTTGAATTAGAAAATGCATCGGCCAATATCCTTTGCCCAATCTGTAAGCTTTCAGTTATTGATTGGACACAAGAGCAGTACGTCCAACCTTGTGAACATACATTGTTTATTGCAATGGATTTAGGCTTTGAATTTGTAGCTGATCGTTTTGAAGAAGTTATGAATCAAAATGTAGATGAGTTGCATGAAGATCCGAACATGAATATTTTTGAAGCGATAACTACCACACCGTATAAAAATTTAATTATTTTAAAAGCAGATCTTGGTGTTGATGGACTATTTCGTTATATCGGTATAAGTGATTGTTAAATTTATAAGTATAAAAAAGCCAATCTTTCGATTGGCTTTTTTATTATTAAGCTTCTGGAGCTGCGCTGTATTGTTCGATTAATGGTTTTAATTCGCCATTTTGGAACATTTCAAGCATGATATCGCTACCACCAATAAGCTCGCCGTTTACCCATAATTGTGGGAAAGTAGGCCAGTTTGCAATTTTTGGTAAAGTTGCACGAATATCAGGGTTTTCTAAGATGTTCACATATGCAAATGGACGACCAATTTGACTGAGCGCCTCTACTGCACGTGCAGAGAAACCACATTGTGGAAACTGTGGAGTGCCTTTCATGTAAAGTAAAACGGGATGCTTCGCAATTTGATCGCGAATTAACGCTTCAGTATCACGTGCTTGTTCAGTCATAAATAGATCCTCAACTAATCTTGCAGCATTATAGGGGGTGTTCACATCGCTTTGCAAACCGCCTTGTTGCTTAAAGTTGCACAGAATATTCAATATTTTATTGTATAAACCGAAGCGATAGCAAAAAGCAGACGAAATTTTAGATAAATGAAGGATGAGACTTTTCATCAGTGCAAGTTTTTGTTTATATAAACCCTTCTTAAAACCTCATACAGACAGAGTTCGTGATGACTGATATTACCCTAGCTCCAGTACAACCTGATCAACCAACACACTTAATGGCTACTTATGGTCGCCAAGCGATCAGTTTTGTCCGAGGCCGAGGGGCATATCTTTATACACAAGATGGTACAGAATATTTAGATGCACTTACTGGTATTGCTGTATGTGGACTAGGACATGCTCACCCAGCTATTGCCGAGGCAATTGCAGAACAAGCAGCTACTCTCGTGCATACGAGCAATTTATTTGAAATTCCTTGGCAAACTGCTGCGGCGCAAAAGCTTGCTGAGGTTTCAGGTATGGAAGAAATTTTCTTTTCAAACAGTGGTGCTGAGTCAAACGAAGGAGCGATTAAAATTGCTCGTAAATTTGGTACTCAACAAGGCATAAGCTTGCCAAAGATTATTGTTGCTGAACAATCATTTCATGGTCGTACTTTGGCGACACTTTCTGCAACTGGTAACAAGAAAGTACAAGACGGTTTTGCACCTTTGGTGGAAGGCTTTATTCGAGTCCCATTTGGTGACATTGAAGCCATTCAAGAGGCAGCTTTACAACATCCAGATATCGTCGCTATTTTAATTGAACCAATCCAAGGTGAAGGTGGTATTAATACTGCACCTCAAGGATTTAGCTATTTAGAAGAAGTTCGCCAAATTTGTAATCAGCATAACTGGTTGATGATGCTAGATGAAATCCAAACTGGTAACGGCCGTACCGGTAAATACTTTGCGTATCAACATACAAATATTATTCCGGATGTTTTAACTACAGCAAAAGGATTGGGTAATGGTTTCCCTGTAGGTGCTGTAATGACTCAAGGTAAGGCTGTAGGTTTGTTAGGGCCAGGCAGTCATGGTTCTACTTATGGCGGTACAGTATTGGGTTCTCGTGTGGTTTATACGGTAATTGACACAATCCAGAAGGAAAATGCGGTAGAGAATGCAGCAGTAGTAGGTAATTATATTGTTGATCAATTACGTGCCCAATTGTCGGATAAGAATGTGCAAGTACGTGGTTTCGGTATGATGATCGGTATTCAACTACCTAAAGATTGTGCTGAACTTGTTGCGATTGCTCGTGATGAATACAAACTTATTATTAACGTTACGGCAGGTTCGGTGGTTCGTTTATTACCTCCAATTAACATGACACAAGCTCAAGCTGATATTTTGCTAGAGCGTTTAGTTGCTTTAATTACGAATTATCTTTAAGTTTTAAAGACAATAAAAATGGGCGTTAATCGCCCATTTTTATTTTTGTATTTAGCCTGAAATATATTGCTTTAATTGTTCAATTAAAACTTTCTGATCTTCCATAGCTGCTTTAACTAAGTCACCAATTGAAATAAAACCAACTAATTTTTCATTATCTAATACAGGTAAGTGTCGTAAATGACGATCAGTCATGAGTTGTAAACATTCTTCAACTGTATTGTTTAAACCTACGGTAATTACTTTTGCCGTCATAATTTCAGCAACTGTGGTGCTATAAGACGAACGCTCCATAAGCGTTACTTTTCGTGTGTAATCGCGTTCAGATAATATTCCAACAACTTTTTCACCTTCTGCTACGACTAAAGCACCAATACCTTTTTCCGCCATAATCGTAATTGCTTCGAGGACAGTCGCTTCGGGTGAAATTGTAAAAATGGCTTGTTCAGATTTGTTCTTAATTACTTGTGCAACGATAGTCATTTCTTCTGTCCTGTTGTTTTATCATTTTGATTTAAATTAGCTCGATTTTTGAAAAAAGCAAAGACTTACGAGTCATTCAAATATTAGTTTTACGCTTAAACGCTCAAAAAGCACTCTAAGTTTGGTAGCTTAAAAACTTTAAGCTACCTGCCATTTTGGATGATTAAAAAAGAAATGATGCATTTGTTGAGTAGATAACTTCAACTTACGATGAGATGAGTTAAATAATGCAGGGGTAACTTTTAACCGTGTTAAAGTAGGTAATAAAGATTCATGAAAGTCTTTTGGGGTAATTTTTCTTGGCTTGTAATTAGGCCAATGAGTTTTGGCATATCGATGTGCTTGCACTCCATTTAACCAAAAAGGAAAAATAAAATCTTCCTGATCTGATTTAATGGCCCAGCCTTCATCAAATAGTCCCCAAAGAACTCCACAATACATCATGGTTCTTAAAATATAAATCTTGATCATCAAGTCTTTAGAAACCGGTTGTAGATTACTTAAACTGTTCATTTTAAATTTAAAGGTTTTCAACTTGTCTTGCTTATTATAAGAAAACCACATGACATTTCAGTTTAAACAGGTGTCAAATCGTAAACAAATATTGATGACTTGAAATATCTATATAAATCAATACTAAAAAATAATGCTGTGTTATGACTAAGAATAGTGAAGTAGGGTTGCAGAAAAATTAATAACTTTAGTTTTTTCAGATATAAAAAAACGCCACCTGAGCAAGACAAAGCGACTAAAGCTTTGGCGAAGCGCAAGATGAACATAGTTATGGTTAATTTATATTGAACTTTTTACAGGTATAAAAAAACGCCACCTGAGCCACGGCTAAAGTGGCGAAGTAAGGCTTTAGATAAATAGGTAATTTTGGTTTTTGATAGGTATAAAAAACGCCACCTAAGTGACGTCTCTTTATGCTTGCATGGTGGCTAGTTTCTGCCAATATTGTGCTTTCATGGAATCACGTTCTACACGGAAACCTTGATAATATAGCTCTGCTAAGAATAGGGCAGCTTTGCCGTGACCAGCACGCGCAACTTCTTCCAACTGCGCAACAGCATCTTGGAAATTCATTTGAGAGTGAATTGTGTTAACTGCAGTTGCGTATACATGTTCTAAATCATGATGAGAGATACGTTGAATCATATAAAACTCCTTATTTTAATTATGATTACTTTTTCTAAAGGCCACTGCCTTTGAACTAATGTAACTTAGAATTGTTAAACTAATATTACAAATTAATGGATTTGTCAACTATTGTTCAGCATTAGTTGGTTCACTATTAGGATACATGATTAAACATTATTCACAAATAATTTTGAGTAAAATCAATATGAGAATAAAAGACAAGGAGAATAACTATGACAAATACTATCGATGGCTTTGTTTTTGATACTCCTCCTAAAGAGGAGCAAATCATAGAGCTTGCTCATTACCATCGTAAATTATTAGACGAAGCAATTTTCCATCAAGAAATACATTTAGGTGATTATTGTTTGGCGCAACGTAAACGGGTTTTTGACTATGCTCGCCAATTGGATCCTAATCAAAAAGCTTGGTTCTATCAGGTTTATGATGGTGAACTTAGAAAAATTGCAGATGAAGATGAATTGCATCCAGCTGATGCTGAAGAAGGATTAAGTATTTTTGCTATGTTACTGGTGCTAGTAATTATTGCAGCAATCTTATACTTCTCTGTAATACGTTCTTTAATAAGCTAAAGTTTATCATCCAGTAAGGCTAAAGAATATTAGTCTTACTGGATTTTGACCTTGTGCTGAAGTGCATTGAACCCTACACTACATCAATTAGAGGTAGGTCATGCTCACATTCAAAGAAAATTTTCTTAAATTAAAGTCTGAGTTAAAGGCAGACCAATGTTTTAATCTGGTTGTGATTATTATCATTGGCTGTATTTTTATGCTGTCTTATTTAGCATTGCTTCGTCCTGTGAACTCGGAACAGTATCAACGAATTGTACAACTTTCTCGACAGGCTACATATCCTAGAACTCAAGATATGGCAGAGTTGATAATGAATCAATCAAAAATTCATAGGGCAGAGTATCTAAAGTTAATGTACGCTTATCAGTTTGAACATGATCACATCAAGGAATATCCTGCGTTAGCACAAGAAGATACTCAATAAGCATGGTCTTTATTTTAGAAAGGTTTTGCTCGCTATTGGAGCAGGCAAAAACTTGAATTTATGCTAAACTTTCTATTTTTTAACACGCTGCTTTTCAAGGAATCGGCATGCAACAACAATCGAATATGCAAAATAAATTCTTGATAGATGCTGAGATCGGGGATGACGATGTCACATTGCCTAATTTACCTGCTATCGATGTTCCTATCGTTGAGTCACCTGTTAAGCAAGAAGTAAAAGCACCAGAAGTTGTCGAGACAGCACCTTCAACTGAACCAGAGCAACCAAAATCAGGTTTCTTTGGGCGAATGAAAGAAGGTTTAAGCAAAACTCGCCGTAATTTCACCGATGGTATGGTAAATATCTTAATTGGTGGTAAAGAAATTGATGATGAGCTGCTTGAAGAAGTTGAAGAGCAATTATTAGTTGCAGATATTGGTGTAGATGCAACAAAAACGATTATTACCAACTTGACTGAACGTACTGCACGTGGCGATTTGATTTATTCACATTCGCTTTATAAAGCCTTACAAGAAGAGTTGGTTGCTTTACTGGCTCCACGTGTGAAGCCTTTGCATATTGACCCTAATAAATCACCTTATGTGATTTTAATGGTGGGCGTGAATGGTGTTGGAAAAACAACCACTATTGGTAAACTGGCTAAGCGTTTACAAGGCGAAGGCAAGAAAGTCATGTTAGCAGCAGGTGACACATTCCGTGCAGCTGCTACTGAACAATTGCAAATTTGGGGTGAGCGTAACGACATTGCTGTTGTCGCTCAAGGCCATGGTGCAGATAGTGCTTCGGTTATCTTCGATGCTTTTGAAAGTGCGCGTGCTAAAGGTATTGATGTGTTAATTGCAGATACCGCAGGTCGTTTACATAACAAAAGCAACTTAATGGAAGAGCTTAAAAAAGTTAAGCGTGTTATGCAAAAAATTGATGCTACGGCACCTCATGAAATTATGTTAGTAGTAGATGCAGGTACGGGGCAAAATGCAATTAACCAAGTACAAGAATTTGATCAAGCAGTAGGTTTAACTGGTATTACTATTACTAAGTTGGACGGTACTGCAAAAGGTGGTGTACTGTTTAATATTGCTAGTCGTACTCATGTACCAATTCGTTTTATTGGTGTGGGTGAAAAAATTGATGATTTAAGACCGTTCTCGGCAAAATCATTTGTAGCGGCATTATTTGAAACAGAAAAGTAATTTGCAGCTAAACTCTAAAAAAACCTCATGAAATAGTGAGGTTTTTTTATATCCATATCTTTTTTTATTGTTGCGAAAATAAAACGAACTGTCATATTTTTAATGCTGATTATAAGAAATGAGTTTCATAGACTATATTCATTCCCAAACAACGGCCAATGGTCAAACAAATAGGTAGGAAATAAAAATGTCTACTTTCTTAGATAAAATTAAAAACCGTCGTACTATTTATGCAATTGGTAAAAATGTTGCATTAGATCGCACAAAAATTGAAGAAACAATTCGTGAAGCTGTTAAACATAGTCCTTCATCGTTTAATTCACAATCTTCACGTGTAGTTACTCTATATGGTGAATCACATACTAAATTTTGGAATTTGGTTCGTGAGGCATTACGTAAAATTGTTCCTGCAGATGCTTTTGCTGGTACTAATGCAAAAATTGATAGTTTCGTTGCCGGTGTTGGTACAGTACTATTTTATGAAGATCAAGCTGTTATTAAAAACTTGCAAGAGCAATTTGAACTATATGCAGACAACTTTCCAGTTTGGTCTGAACATTCAACCGCAATTGCACAATTTGCAACTTGGACTGCGCTTTCAGAACTTGGTTTAGGTGCTTCTTTACAACACTATAACCCAATTGTTGATGCTGACGCTGCTGAAGCATTTGATATCCCATCAACTTGGAAATTACGTGCTCAATTAGTATTTGGTTCTGTTGAAGCACCAGCTGGTGAGAAAGCATTTATTAACGATGAAGATCGTTTCAAAACATTTAACTAATTTTAGTTAATCAAAAGAGTACCTCAATGGTACTCTTTTTTTTGTGTTCAAAATTAACATGAAAAATAGTTATTTATTATAATTCAATAGTATATTTTAAAAGTTTTAAGTGTAGCTATGCTAAAACAGATAGTGTCATAAAATCGTCATAATCATATTGCATATTGCTCATGTTTTTACAAACTATTAAATATTATAGAGACGTGAACAGATGACTTTAAGATTAAGTGTTGCTGCAATTGGTTTATTACTAAGCGGTTCGGTATTTTCAGCAGTTACAATTACGGCACCTGAGGAAATTGTAATCCTTGCGGTGAACGGTCAAGAAGTCAATTCAGGATTATTCCGTTCCTCTAAAAATAACTACAAAGTTGATGCGGGTGAAACAAACCTAAGTGTGCGTTATCAAGAATACTTTGAACATCTAAATGGTGAACACGATATTGTTAAGTCTGGTGTTGTTACAATTCAAACTCCAACTTTAAAAGATGGTCAAACTTATAAGCTTGCTATGGTGGGTGTACCAAAAAAATATGAGCAAGCAAAGAAATATGCTGAGCAACCAACAGTCGCTTTATATAACTCAAATAACGAACTGGTTGTTCAGCAAACTGGTGCAAACAACGAAGCAAAACCTTGGTTTGCAACGGGTTTGTTGGGTAAGGTGGCTGACTTTACGACAAAGCCTTCTAAACCACAGCCTGAACCTGTTTATGCTGCTGCTAAGCCATCTACTTCTCAAGTTACAACATCTATTGCCGCAACAATACCTTCGGCAGGTGTTGCACAAACAAATGATCAGCGTCTAGTCGAGCTTTGGCAAAAATCTTCTAAGGCTGAGCGTCAAAAATTTATGGCTTGGTTAGCTGAACAATCAAATTAAGCAATTGCTATTCAAGATAAAGCCGATTTAATATCGGCTTTATTCTTTAAATATTTAAAATAGCCTAAGCATATTTATGATGAATTTAAATTTCCGTTTAGCTGAACTAAGTGACATTCCATCACTTTTAGACTTGATTAATCATTCTTATAGAACACAACAAGGTAGAAGCTGGACAACTGAAGTTGAATTCGTGAAAGGCCAACGTATTAGTCAAGAACAATTGACACAGCAATTGAAATTGTCTAACTCGGTATTATTAGTTGCAGAAATAGATTCTTCACAAATTGTTGCATGTATTGGTCTTACATTTCAGAACAATACTGTTGAGATAGGAACATTCTGTACAGATCCTCAAATACAGAATATGAAAGTAGGTCGTTCGGTTTTGGAGTATGCTGAACAGTTCGCTTTGCAAAAAACACCAGAATTGGACAGTGCACTCATGTATGTTTTAAATGTACGTTCGGAGCTAATTGCTTATTATGAGAGACGTGGTTATGCAAAAACAGGTCATGTAGAACCATATCCGATTGAAGCAGACGTTGGAATACCACTTATACCAATTAAACTAATTGAAATGAAAAAGGACCTCAAATGAGGTCCTTTTTTTAGGTTAAAAACCAGATGTAATAGCCTAAAAGCATGAGAGGCCAAGCTACCCATGGGCTAAATAACCATTTCCATAACCAGAAGTGTGGTACAAAACCAACCCCGTAAATGAAGCCTCCAGAAATACCCACCATCACCAGCATAAGCTGGCTATGATTGTAGTGTCCGTTTGCATCTAACATGAGGGAAGGATGCACCAGTAAAATTACAGCAAGCGGCAATGCCAACAGAAATGAAATGGCCATTGCGAATGCTTGAGCTTTTCGTTGATTTGGTGCTGTCATTGCGTTTGCCATGATTTATTCCTCATCTAAATTTTGATGATGTTCGATATAAAGCGCACTGAGTACACCCGCAAAACATGCCATCAAAATTCCAAGAATCCATGCGAAATACCACATATGCTTCTCCTTATTAGTACAAGCTGTGCGAGTTTGACTCGATATGTTTGTTGGTAATCACGCCCCACATTTTGTAATACGACCAACTGGTGTAGAGCAAAATGATCGGAACGAATATGCATGCAGCAACAGTCATAACCCCTAAAGTACGATGGCTTGATACCGCATCCCACATTGTTAAGCTAGAGTTTGGATTGACACTTGATGGTAATAAAAATGGGAAGAGTGCAAAACCAGCAGTTAAGATCGCACCTACAATCATTAAGCTTGTGCCAGCAAAGCTTAAGCCTGCTTTTGCTTTTGATGCTGTAAAGAATGCAATAATTGCCCCTAAAATTGCGAGAACTGGAGCGATCTTGGTAATTGGATAATTAGTGTAATTGTTCATCCAACCTGAGTTGTTATTTGTGACTACCTGTTTAGCTAAAGGGTTAAGTGCAGCATTTGTATCAATTGCTGCAGCATAGCTATAACCAGGAACTTGACCGAAGTATAACCAAGCTCCAATAACAAGAAAGCAAACCAAGAATACTGCTGCCATAATTTGAGTGGCCTTAGCAGAACGCTGTTTTAAAGCGCCGTCTGTGCGAAGCATAAGCCAAGCACCGCCGTGCGCACACAACATAGATAAACTGACAATGCCGCAAACTAAAGCAAACGGGTTAAGAAGAGCAAAGAAGCTACCCGAATATTCAGAGCGCAATGTGCTATCTAAACTAAAAGGAATACCTAAGAATAAATTACCGAATGCTACACCGAAAACTAGAGCAGGCACGGCACCACCAATACAAAGGCCCCAGTCCCAAGAGTTGCGCCATTTTTTATTTTCGAGTTTAGAACGATAGTCAAAACCTACAGGGCGTAAGAACAGGGCAAAAAGCACAAGTAATAAGGCCCAATACATTCCGGAGAATGCAACCGCGTAAACCATTGGCCACGCAGCAAATAAGGCGCCACCTGCTGTAATAAACCAGACCTGATTACCATCCCAGTGTGGTGCTATGGTATTAATAGCAGCACGTCGTTCGTTATCAGTCTTGCCAACAAAAGGCATGAGTGCCATTGAACCCATATCGAAGCCATCGGTTAAAGCAAACCCAATAAGCAAGACCCCAACTAACACCCACCATATGATTTTTAGGAGTTCGTATTCAATCATGATAAAGCCTCCCCATTAACAGCTGCTTTTGGCTCTTGTTTTTCAAAATGGTATTTACCAGTGTGAAGTGAGCTTGGTCCTAAGCGAGCAAATTTAATCATTAAGTACATTTCAATAATTAAAAGGACGGTATAAAACGCTGCTAACGCGAGGATGGAACCCCACACATCGCCTGTACTTAAACTTGAAGCTGATAAGTGTGTTGGTAAAATCTCACCAATAGACCACGGCTGACGGCCGCCCTCAGCTACATACCAACCAGTTTGTGCAGCAATCCATGGAAGTGGTAAGGCAAATAATGCATATTTAAGTAGCCAAGGTTTATTCTCAGCATTTCTTTTCGCAACAGCCCAAGTCGCTAAAATGAAAAGAAGCAACATTAAGAAACCAGATGCAACCATTGCACGGAACGAGAAGAATAACGCTGTAACATTTGGAACAGTATCTTTCACAGCTGCTTGAATGTTTTGTTCGCTTGCATCTACAACATTTGGTGCATATTTTTTAAGAAGTAGGCCATAACCTAAATCTTTTTGATTTTTTTCAAATGAAGCTAACAACTCAGGTGAGCGATCACCAGCACGTAGTTTTTCAAGTTCAGCATAAGCAAGCATACCGTTACGAATACGCACTTCATGCTGTTGCATTAAGTCTTTTAAACCAGTGACTTCTTTAGTTGTTGAACGAGTTGCAATTAGACCTAATGCATATGGAATTTTAACTGCATAGTCTGTTCGCATTTCTTCATGGTTGGGTACACCAAATAACGTAAATGGGGCTGGAGCAGGGTGAGTATCCCATTCTGCTTCAATTGCAGCGAGTTTAGTTTTTTGCACATCACCTAGCTCATAACCAGATTCATCACCAAGCAAAATCACTGAAAGTGTAGAGGCAAGACCAAAAATGGCAGCAATTGCAAATGAACGGCGGGCAAAAGGAAGGTCACGTTTTTTGAGTAGATAGTAGCTTGAAATGGCAAGTACGAAAATCGCACCTGTTACATATCCGGCAGAAACAGTATGTACAAATTTAACCTGTGCAACTGGGTTGAAAATAAGTGCACCGAAATCGACAAGCTCCATACGCATGGTTTCGAAGTTAAATGCTGCACCTACTGGATTTTGCATCCAGCCATTCGCAACTAAGATCCAGAGCGCTGACATGTTAGAACCTAAAGCAACTAACCAAGTTACTCCTAGATGTTGAACTTTACTTAAGCGGTCCCATCCGAAAAAGAATAAACCAATAAATGTTGACTCAAGGAAGAATGCCATTAAGCCTTCAATTGCTAATGGTGCACCGAAAATATCACCTACATAATGTGAGTAATATGCCCAGTTTGTCCCGAATTGGAACTCCATGGTTAAGCCTGTAGTTACACCTAAGGCAAAGTTAATACCAAATAATTTTCCCCAAAACTTAGTCATATCTTTGTAAATTTCTTTACCAGATATCACATAAGTTGTTTCCATAATAGCCAGAATAAATGCAAGGCCTAGGGTCAAAGGTACGAAAAGAAAGTGATACATTGCGGTCATGGCAAATTGGAACCGCGAAAGATCAACCACGCTTTCAGAAATCATCAACGTGTCTCCTTAATGTGGGAAGTGTTATCGCCTGCAATATGCTCGGCGACCTGATTGTCAAAATTTTTGGGGATAGTGGGAGCGTCAAACCAAATATGTTTGATTGTTAAGAGAAGCACGACTTTAATTATTAGAATAATCGTAATTTCTCTAACTAATTTGGCATTAATATCTAGATTTTTAAGGCTCATAAAATAAACCTCGATACATATTAATTTCATTATTAATCAAAATATATTAAAAATAAACAATAAATATATTTTAAATAAAAACTTAATTATCTTTTTTATGTAAAACAATATCTTATGTATTTAAATAATTTTAAATAAAATATCTTACTAAAATAGTTTGGATTGATTATTAAATCCAACTAAAACACTTGTAAATAAATATTTTAAGTTGATTAAAATGGTATGGTTAAATTTAATTCTGATTAAAATGGTTGGATATAATAAAGTTATTTTTATTTCTAACTAAAATAGTTGGATTAATTTTAATTAAAAAATAAAAAGATAGAAGGGAATAATAAAGTTATTAAACTGATAAAAGACAAAAATTATGGAAAATTAATCGGGTGCAAAAAGATCGTTTGATAAGGAGATTTTTTTGGCAACATAATGGCTTTTATGCACTTTAATAAGAATGACTTGTGAATATAATTCTAGCTCGCCATATTCTGGTTCAACTTGCACGTAGTGTAGTTGGCCGAACTCATCACGTACACGTGCTTGAGCTGAAAAACCGGGTCTGGCACTACCACTAGAGATAGTTGCTAGTCGCCCTAAAAGATTGTAATTGGTATGTGTATGCTTTGGTTTAATCACTTGATCAAGACAATGAATCATAAATACGGTAAAAAAGATTGCAATGACCAGTGCAGGGATGATTAAGTAAAATGGAGTGATAAAGTAATGCTGTATAGCAAAGAAAGACAGCTGTAAGAAGTAACCAGCAAAACTGAAATTAATGAGTAAAAAAACAAAAATTAGAGCTTTAGAAAACTTAACATTAAGTATAGGTGAGTTAGTAAGCCAGTCTGGTGCAATTTTTTTTAGGAGTTGACTCGGCCGTAACCCGATATACATACCAATAGTTTCTACCACACTGAGCAATATCAAAGCCACAACACTTAAATGAAATGGCATAAGATAATAATTAAAAAAGTAATCAGCCATGGTAGAAACTCTAATGTTGATGATCTCAGTCTACGATATAAATACCGCCATCTGAATGTACTTTAATCTCAACTTTATTTAAAAAATCACCTAAACAAGGACCTGAAATACATTCGCCAGTTTCCACGTTAAATAAAGCACCGTGAGTAGAGCATTGAATATATTCTTTGTCTTGGTCTAGAAATTGATTTTCTAAATACTCAAGTTCGGTTTGCAAATGCGGGCATAAATTCTGATAGGCATAGAATGAGCCATCACGCTGTGTAATGAAAATAGTCGTTCCTTGTAAAGTGTCAAAAGCTCTAGCTTCACGCTCAGGAACTTCTTCCGTCATACAGATCCTTTCCATTTCAAGCACATTCCTTCTGAAAATTTTCGAGAAGTTTAGCATAGTCATTAATGGCTAAACGAGGACCAAATTGAGACACAACTTCACTAGAAATTAAGATGGCTAACTGCGCCGCAGCAGTTAAATCTTCATGATGATTTAATGCATAGAGGAAGGCACCAGCAAAAGCATCACCAGCGCCATTGGTATCTACAGCTTCTACGTGACGGCCAGGTACATGAAAATGTTGGGTTGAATTTGCAACTAAAGCACCTTTGGCACTTTGTGTAATCACAACAGTATGGTTTTTAAAACGCAACTGAGTGAGTGCATCCTCAATAGTAGAAGTATTGGTATACATTAAAGCTTCTTGTTCATTACAGAACAATAAATCTACACCATCATCCATAAGCTCTTCTAAGCCTTCACGTGCGTATTGAACCATTGCAGGGTCTGATAAAGATAACGCAATTTTAACGCCGTGAGCTTTAGCTATTTCTCGAGCTTCTTTTACCGCTTTACGTGCCGTTTCACTCGTAGAAAGGTAGCCTTCAATATAAAGCCATTTTGCTGTTTTTAATGGCTCAAAATCGATTTGGTCTTGAGAGAGTTCAGCTGTAATACCTAAATAGGTATGCATGGTACGTTCAGAATCTGGACTAATAAGTACCATACAGGTGCCTGTTACACCTTCACTGATTGACTTTGGCGTAGTCTGAATGCCTGCATCATTTAGACCTTGCAGATAAATTGAACCCAAATCATCGTTGCCAACGCGGCAACCATAAAAAGCAGTTCCACCTAATGCACTAAAAGCTACAGTTGTATTTGCAGCAGAACCACCACTTGCTTGGCCTTTGTAGTCTTGAGTTTGCTTTAATTTTTCATAAAGGGCAGATTGTGTTTCACCGTCAGACAACTGCATGGTGCCTTTTTGTAAGCCTTGCTGACTAAGAAAATCATCAGACACTTTAAATTCTTGGTCGATTAATGCATTACCAATTGCAAAAAGATCTACAGTTGCCATATGTGTTGTCACAGAATAAAAAATCAGACTGATAATTTTACACCATTGCTAACATTTGCTGTAGTTTATTGAATAAAATTCAGGTAATTCAGCAGTTAGTAGAGTTTTATTGTTTGCATAAGCAATCGAAATATTCTTTTTAATAAATATTATCAATTAATAATGATTCTTGATAATATTTACAAATGTATAGTATTTCATTGAAACTTCGCCTGAAATTATTCATAGCGAACTTACATGAAACGTTCTATTTTATTTATTTCATCAGTTGGGGTTATAACAGGCCAAGTATATGCCGTAGAGACAGACTCACAGGCTGTAACCAACCTTCCAACGATTTCAGTCAAAGCTGACAAGGAAAACAGTTTAAAACAAGAGGTAGGACAAGCATCAAGTGCCACTAAAGGACTTATGCAATTAAAAGATGTTCCTCAAATTGTAAATGTTGTACCGAAACAAATTCTAAGAGAGCAGACAGTGACTTCTATGCAAGGTGCTTTGCAAAATGTTGCCGGTTTGAGCTTTAGTGTGGGGGATGGACAACGTGATCAGGTCATGATTCGCGGTTTCTCTGCAATCACAGATAATTATGTAGATGGTATTCGCGATGATGCTTTGTATTTTCGTGATATGTCGAATGTTGAACGAGTTGAGGTACTAAAAGGACCTGCTTCTGTATTATATGGACGCGGTTCGGCGGGTGGTTTAGTTAACAAGATTAATAAAAAACCAATGGATCAATCTTTGCGTGAAGTGAGCCTGATTGGTAGTACTACAGGGCAACGTCGTGCAGAAGTCGATGTAAATGAAAAAGTAGCCGAGAATGTTAAAGTTCGTTTAACTGGTGCAGTTGAAGACTCAGATGGTTATCGCGATCAGGCATTTTTAAAACGACAGGCGGTGGCTCCATCTGTACAGTGGGATATTACTGATAAAACCAAACTTTTACTTCAGGCTGACTATTTGCATGATGATCGTCTAGCGGATCAAGGCTTCCCGACAGATCCAATTACAGGTAAACCAGTTAAGACAAACCCTAAAACTTTTTATGGTGCATTAAACGGTAAAGAAGTTGGGGATGTCG
This sequence comes from Acinetobacter sp. AOR41_HL, assembly GCF_027854645.1. Lineage (NCBI taxonomy): Bacteria > Pseudomonadati > Pseudomonadota > Gammaproteobacteria > Moraxellales > Moraxellaceae > Acinetobacter > Acinetobacter sp. AOR41_HL. Next base: position 108,512 of record NZ_JAKTHZ010000029.1, read on the forward strand.
ATACTGAAATCTCAAGCCAGACTATCAGCTTAGATCATGAGTTCAATGATCAACTCAAATATCATGGTGCAGTTCGCCACTATAACTACTCGTTAGACCGTCAATATAGTGTTGATACGCATCCTGCTGATAAGACAAAAATTACTTTGACTCAAAATAAACGCCTGCGTAATGAAGATGGTGTGTATGTTCAGCAAGAATTAAGTGGTTTATTTAATACAGGTTTCTTAAAGCACAATACCTTAATTGGTGCTGAATATAGCAAACAGCATAAAGATGAGATACTTTGGCAAGGTGCTAAGACAACTACTGATTTATATGATCCTAAATTAGATTACTGGGCGCCTATTAATACTGGAACAACAGTTGCACGCAATAACAATAGTAATACCTTTGAAAACTATGGTGTGTATCTGCAAGATTTAATGACAGTAACAGATCAGCTTAAAGTTTTAGTTGGTTTACGTTATGACAATCTATCTCAAAATCGTGATGATAAAACGAGTACGAATTTAGACTTAGACCGTACTGACAATACTTATTCTCCACGAATTGGGGTGGTCTATCAGCCAGTAAATAATCTTTCACTTTATACTTCTTATAATCGTTCTTTCCAGCCTTTAGCTGATTCATTTGTTTTTTATCAAAACAGTGATGATTTAAAACCAACAAAAACTGAAAATTATGAGGTGGGTGCAAAGTGGGATGTGAATGATCAACTGAATGTGACATTGGCTTTATTTGAAATGAGCCAAACCAATATTCAAAACCAAGATCCAGCTAATCCAAATCAAGCACTATTGGCAGGCGAGCAAAAAACAAAAGGTGTTGAACTTTCATTAACAGGTCAGTTGACTGATCAGTTGTCAGTGCTAGCTGGCTATTCTTATATGAATGGTAAGATTGAAAAGTCGACTGTTGGATTTACGGGTAATCACTCAGCGCTTACGCCAAACAACACAGCTAACCTGTGGTTAAAATATCAAATTAATGATCATTGGTATGCAGCTGTAGGTGGTCGTGGTGAATCATCGCGCTTTAGTGCACCAGATAACAAAAACGTTTTACCTGGATATGCGGTTGTAAATGCAGCTTTAGGTTATCAAAGTGAACGTTATGATGTGAACTTAAACCTAAATAACTTGTTTGATCGCGATTATTTTGTTTCAGGCCATAGTGGAGCAAATGATTCAAATATGATGGGTGACCCTTTAAATGCTCAAGTTGCACTTCGCTATCGTTTTTAATTGAAAAAGTCTAAAAAGCTCATCATTTTGGTGAGCTTTTTTATTTGTCGTGTAGCATATAGATAGTATTAAAAGGTTTTGTTCTGGTAGGATACAACTAAGTTGGCTATGTGCTTGATATCAAAGCTATGCCCATGAAAACTAATACTCAACAAAAACATAGTATTTTACTTGGCTTTTGTTCGCCAATCTCAAGCCGACTCAGGCTATAATGAGACTTATTCACTTATCCGATATGTTAGGAGATCACATGACTGTAGATGTCACTGAAACCATTTCTCAAACTGTTCACCCTGCGTTTCAGTTGCTACGTCAGCACCATGTTGAAGCATTAGATATTTTAGTGTCTGAATATAAGCATAAAGTCACAGGTGCGGTGCATTATCACTTGGCAACTGATTATGATGAAAATGTATTTCTTGTTGCGTTCAGAACACAACCTATGGACTCTAAAGGAACTGCACATATTTTAGAGCATACCGCTTTATGTGGTTCTGAAAAGTTTCCTGTTCGTGACCCATTCTTTTTAATGATTCGCCGTTCATTAAATACATTTATGAACGCGTTTACAGCAGCAGATTGGACAGCCTATCCATTTGCGACTCAAAATAAGAAAGATTTCCAAAACTTACTCTCTGTTTATCTTGATGCAGCTTTCTCGGCAAATTTGAATCCTCTTGATTTTGCTCAAGAAGGAATCCGTATTGAACTTGAAAACGGTCAGCCTGTATATAAAGGCGTAGTGTTCAATGAAATGAAAGGTGCGATGAGTGCGCCGTCTGACCAGCTTTATCATCAGTTGGCTCATCATCTATTCCCTGAAACTACATATCACTACAACTCAGGTGGTGATCCAAAAGATATTCCTGATTTAACCTATGAACAGTTAGTCGAATTTTATAAAACCCATTACCATCCAAGTAATGCGGTATTTATGACTTTCGGTAACCAAACGGCGTATGAGTTACAAGAGCAATTTGAAAAACTAGCTCTACATAAATTTACTGCGGGTACAACTTTATATTCAAAACCAGAAAAACGTTTAACAGCTCCTGTTGAAGTCACTGAAACCTATGCTGTTGATGGTGATGAGTTAAAAGACAAAACTTACCATGTGTTGTCTTGGTTGTTACCACAAGCGAGTGATATCAAACTACGTCTAGGTATGCGTTTGGTCGAAGGTGTTTTACTAGAAAACTCTGCTTCACCACTACGTCATTATTTAGAAACTTGTGGTTATGCTCAGTCGACTGGTCCTTTAATGGGAGTAGACGACAGTAATTTTGAAATGACATTCTATTGCGGCGTTCAAGGTTCAAATCCAGAGCATGCACAAAGCTTTAGAGATGGTGTCTTAAATGTTTTACGTGAAGTGGCTGCAAAACCAATTGACTCATCGTTAGTTGATGCAATTTTGCATCAAATCGAATTGCATCAACGTGAAATTAATGGTGACGGCACACCATATGGCTTAAGCCTGATCTTAAATGGTTTAAGTGGGGCTATTCACCATAACGACCCGATTCAAATTTGGGATGTTGACAGTGCTATTGCTCAGGTCAAAGAAGAACTTCAAGACCCAATGTGGTTATCTAATTTAATTCAAACACATTTGTTAGATAATCCGCACCGCGTACAAATGACTTTAGTACCTGATGCAACCAAGTCAGTAAAAGAGCAAGAAGCTGAAAAAGCACGTTTAGCTGCGATTGGTGAAAAGCTCACTGAAGAAGACAAAGCAGAGATCGTTGCTAAAACCAAAGCGTTACAAGAGCGTCAAGATACGCCAGATAATCTTGAGCTATTACCAAAAGTAGGCCTAGAAGACGTTCCAGCTGACTTGCATATTGTACAAGGTCAATTGCGCGAAATTATCTGTAATCGAATGGATACGCCGTTGAATTTGTATCATGCAGGAACGAATGGTATTTACTATCAACAAGTTCTCATTCAGATTCCTGATGATGTTGTTAAATCGCCATACTTTAATTTGCTCTCTATCTTAATGGGTGAAGTTGGTGCAGGTGAGTATGATTATCTTGAACTACAAAACTTACAAACAGCTGTAAGTGGTGGTTTGGGAATGGGTGCTTCGTTGCGTAGCAAAGTTGACGATAAAGACAAAATTAGCGCTTGGTTAACATTAACGACTAAATCTCTAACGCAGAAGTTTGATGCAATTCATTTATTGAAATTAGCGTTTGAACAACTCCGCTTTGATGAAAAAGAGCGAATTATTGAGTTGTTGCAACAACGTAAGACACGCTGGCAGTCTCGTTTATCTGGTGCTGGTCATAGCTACGCGATGCAGATCGCTTCTCGTAATATGAGTGCATTGGCTCAACGTGACTATCAAAACACAGGTTTAGGTGCGTTGAACTGGTTAGGCGAGCTTGTTACTAACATTACTCAAGACGATGCTGCTTATGATGCCCTGATTGCTGAATTGAAGCATATCCATACCAAACTATTGCAAGCGCCTAAACAGTTCTTGCTTGTATGTGAAGAGCATCAGTCAGAGCGTTTAGTTGAAGAAATTCAAAACGTTTGGGATAAATTAAACGTTGATACAGCAGCGGCTGAGTTAACCCAAGTCGAGCAAGAAAATGATAATGAACATGAAGCTTGGTTAATTCAAACCAATGTTCAGTTCTGTGCCTCTGCATATCAAGCAGTTGAAGTGTCTCATCCGGATGCGGCACCTTTAATGGTATTGGCAGCCTACTTGCGTAATGGCTTCTTGCACAGCGCTATCCGTGAAAAAGGTGGTGCTTATGGTGGTGGTGCTAGCTATGATGGAAATGCATGTTCATTCCGTTTCTTTAGTTACCGTGATCCTCGTTTAGCTGACACGTTTAAAGACTTTGAAGCGAGTGTGCAATGGTTGTTAAATACAGAGCAACAACCTCATCAGCTTGAAGAAGCAATTCTTGGTTTGGTGGCGAGTATGGATAAACCTGGTTCACCAGCAGGTGAGGCAATTACAGCGTGTTATGCACTGTTACATGCAAGAACTCCAACTTTCCGTCGTACCTTACGTGAAAGATTATTGCATGTAACTTTAGATGATTTACAACGTGTTGCACGTCAATATTTAATTGAACAAACACCTGTAAAAGCTGTGGTTGCACCTTTTGCAAAACGTGATGAATTGCAACAACTGGGCTTTACGATTAAACAAGTTAATTAAAATAAAAATTGGAGATGAACATGGCGTTCAGACAATTTGAACGCACATCTTTACAGCTAAGTATGGGGACCCTGCTTAGCTGTTTATGTGCGTCGGTGGCATATGCTGACACCTTAGCCCCTGTAAAACCTGCGACCGTAGATGCATGTGTTGCCCTAGCTTCAAATGCTGATCGCCTAGCTTGTTATGACTCTGTATTTAAGCCCTCAGCTTTACCCGCTGTTCAAGCTGCCGCAGTACCAGAGCCTGTTAAAAAAATTGATAAACCTGCTGTTCAGCCTGAAACTTTTAAAGAGAAGGTTGTAGATACGGTTAGTAATATTAAAGTAATAGGGAAAGCTCCGAAAATTGAACCTACTACTTCTTTATTAGACCAACGTTGGGAGTTATCTGAAAAAAGTAAACTTGGTGTTTGGAACATTCGTGCTTATCAGCCTGTCTATTTGCTACCTGTATTTTGGACCAGCGATAAAAATGAATTTCCAACTAGCCCAAATCCCAATAACACAGTTAAAGAAGCTCAAGATTTGAAATCTACCGAAACTAAATTTCAAATTTCTTTGAAAACTAAAGCTTGGGAAAATATTTTTGGTAACAATGGTGATTTGTGGGTAGGTTATACCCAATCTTCACGTTGGCAGACCTTTAACTCTAAAAAATCTCGGCCTTTCCGTGAAACAAACTATGAGCCTGAAGCTAGCTTAATGTTTAGAACAAACTATGAGTTACTCGGTTTAGATGGTCGCTTGCTTGGTGTCACTTTAAATCACCAATCGAATGGTCGTTCAGATCCGTTATCTCGTAGTTGGAACCGTGTTATCTTTAATGTCGGCTTAGAGCGTGGCAATTTTGCTGTAATGCTTCGTCCTTGGATACGTATTAATGAAGCTGCCAAAGATGATAACAACCCCGATATTGAAGATTATATTGGACGAGGCGATTTGACCGCTTTTTATAAGTGGAAAGATAACGACTTCTCCCTAATGTTACGTCACTCTTTAAAAGGTGGAGATGACTCTCATGGAGCTGTTCAGTTTGACTGGGCATTCCCAATTAGTGGTAAGTTACGTGGTCACTTCCAGCTATTTAATGGATATGGTGAAAGCTTAATTGACTATAACCACCGTGCAACTTATGCAGGTTTGGGTGTTTCACTCATGAACTGGTACTAAGTTCGAACCCATAAAAATGCCGCTTTAACAGCGGCTTTTTTATTAACCAATTTGAATGTTGGCCTGAGGATGCTTGAGACGGCTCTTTTTAGGAGTAGCAATTAAATACGCCAGTGTTAAAGGTCCAAGTCTCCCAGCAAACATAAGTAAACTTAATATAAACAGGCTACCGTTATGTAAATCTGGCGTGATACCGCGGGAAAGGCCTACCGTACAGGCGGCTGAAACGACTTCAAATAGTAAGTTCATAAAGTCGGCTTTTGGTTCTAAAAGCAAAAGTATAAAGAACCCAATAAATATGAGTATGCTGGTAATCGCAGTAACTGCTAACGCCTTATAAGTAGTTTCGTGGGAAACAGAATGATTAAAAACCCTGATTTCATCGGTACGTCTTAAAAAGGACAGGACACTTAAAACTAATATAACAAAAGTACCCACTTTTATACCGCCAGCAGTACTTAATGAACCACCGCCAATAAACATAAGTAGCATCATAAGCAAAGAACTACTATTAGTCATTGCACCTGTGTCAATGGTGTTAAACCCTGAAGATCGTGGAACAGTCGCTTGGAACCAAGCATGTAAAGCTTGATCACCTACGCTTAGCATTCCTAGCGTATGAGGGTTTTGTGCTTCCATTGCCCAAATTAAAATAAAGGCCACTAAATTAATAATGGCAATAGTCGTTAAGATCAGTTTGCTATTTGGGCTAAGTTTTTTCCATTTTTTATTTTGTTTAATATCCATGAGAACTAAAAAGCCAAGTCCACCTATTGTATAAAGCAAACTTACCGTAAGGCAGATCACATAGTTGTTTTGAAAACCCATTAAACTATTATTAAATAATGAAAAACCGGCATTATTAAACGAAGAGATACTATAAAAAATTGCATAATACAAACCACGAGCGAAGCCAAAAGCTGGTGTAAATGCACAGGTGAGAATGACTATGCCGATCAGTTCAAATAGGAGAGTATAAGTCACTACTCCTTTCGCTACGAAGGTCACTTTTGATAGGCTCGTTTGACCCAGGCTGTCCTGAGCCATCATTTGCTGCTTAAGGCCAATTTTAGGCGAAAGACTCAGTGCGGCCAAAATAGCAAAAGTCATGAAGCCTAAACCACCTGACTGAATCAACAATAAAATAATGACTTGCCCAAAGAGTGTAAAAGATTCATGAATATTTAGAACGGATAAACCTGTAATCGTGACTGCCGAAGTTGCTGTAAATAGTGCATCCATCCAGCTGACATGTCCGTTATTGGCAATTGGAAGTTTGAGTAATAATGTGCCAAAGACAATAAAGCCTAGAAAACCCAGCGCTAAAAGAGAAGGTGGGCTTAGGTTTAATGTCTTATGTGGTTTAGGCTTAAGAGACATATTTTTGGGTTCGTTCTTATAGGAAACAATTAGAGAGCTTTTTAAGTTGCTGTAAATGACCTTCTAAAATAAGAATATCATGCGTTTGTAGGGTAAAAGTCTCTTCAGTTTCAAATAAAATTTGCTGCTGTCGTTTTACAAGTAAAGTTTTAACTTGCGGTGCTTGTTGCATAATCCCATACAAATTAATGCCATTTAATTTCTCGGGAATATCGATTTTCACAATATAGTGATCATCATCTAAAGACATGTAACGACTTACCATTGGATAATTAAGTGCTTGCGCAACACGTACACCCATGTCTTCTTCGGGATGAATGATTTTATTGATATTGAGGTGAGACAAAATTGTGTGATGAGCCTTTGTCTTTGCTTTTACCCAAATTTTATCAATACCAAGATTTTTTAAATTCAGCACACATAAAATACTGGCCTCAATATCTTCACCAATTGCAACAACAACCGCATCACAATTTTGAATATTTAATTCATCGAGTACATGTTCATCAGTAGCATCAGCAATGACAGCATGAGTTAAAACATCGGCGAGATTTTCAACATTCTTTTTGACTGTATCAATGCCAATAACATCATGATTTAATTTTGTGAGTTCTTGAGCAACTGTTGCTCCAAAACTTCCCAAGCCGATGACCGCGAACTGTGCCATAAATAACCTTTTATACTTAATTAGGGCTTTATTTTTAATGATATTTTCTTTGAGATAAAGAGAAGCAATGTAAATATAGAAAATATTGGGCTTAAATAATAAAAAAGCCGACAAATTTGTCAGCTTTTTTATAAAACAAAGATTATTTCAAGAAACGTTTATAGCCCACATTGTCAGTAATTTCTGCGTATGGATAGCTAATTTGTTCTAGGGTTTCAATTAAACCATCTGGATTTTGTTTGGCATCTGTTGCTTGTAAGCCAACCAATACACGGCCTTCTGCAGCACCATGGTTACGGTAATGGAACAGTGTAATATTGTGGGTTGGACCTAAACGAGTTAAGAAGGTGAGTAATGCACCCGGACGTTCAGGGAATTCAACACGGAACAATCTTTCATCATCTAGATTGGCATGACCGCCAATTAAATAACGAATATGCAATTTAGCAACTTCATCATCAGATAAATCATCTACAACATAATTTTGCTGTTTAAGTTGTTCTAAAATTTCATGACGTTCAGCGTCACCACCTTTTAAGCTAATACCCACAAAAACTTGTGCTTCTTCTGTGTTATTTGCACGGTAGTTAAACTCGGTAATATTACGGCCCTGTAGAGCACGGCAGAAACCTAAGAAAGCGCCTTTTTCTTCAGAAAGTGTCACCGCATAAATTGCTTCACGTTGTTCACCGAGCTCAGTACGCTCTGCAATGTAACGTAAGCGGTCAAAGTTCATGTTGGCACCGCAAACAATCGATACCATGTTTTTACCGCTAATTTTATGCTCCGCTACATATTTTTTGATACCAGCTAGGGCCATTGCACCTGATGGTTCAACAATGCTACGGTTTTCATCAAAAGTATCTTTAATTGCGGCACAGATTTCATCTGTATTAACAGTAACAATGTCTGGATCAACAATTGGGCCAGAGTTATCTGATTTACGAAGACGAACAATATCAAACGGTAAAGCACCAATTTGTGCAACAGCAGTACCATCTGCAAATAAACCTACATGTGGCAAGATTACACGTTCATTGGCTTCAAGCGCTGCTTTTAAACACGCAGACTCTTCATATTCAACACCAATGACTTTTACATGTGGTGCAACTTCACCTAAGTAAGCTGCTACACCCGCAATTAAACCGCCACCACCTACAGCAACGAACACGTATTCCACATCGCGCCATTGACGCAATATTTCATTTGCAATGGTACCTTGACCAGCAATAACCAATTCATCGTCATAAGGAGGAATAAAAACTAATCCTTCTGCTTCGGCACGCTGCTGAGCGTATTTATTTGCTATATCAAAGCTATCACCATGTAATACAACTTGCCCACCTAAACGCTTAACTGCCTGAACCTTAATATCAGGAGTAGTGCTTGGCATAACAATAATTGCAGGAATTCCTAAACGTTGACCAGACAATGCTACGCCTTGTGCATGGTTGCCAGCAGATGCGCAAATTACACCGCGTTCAAGTTGTTCTTTTGGTAATTGGCTAATACGGTTATAAGCACCGCGTAATTTAAAAGAAAAAACCGGTTGTAAATCTTCACGCTTAAAACGAATTGTATTATTTAATTTTTGACTAATTCGTGGAGCTGCTTCGAGAGGTGTTTCAATTGCAACATCATAAACCGTTGCTTGTAAAATTTGTCGTACCACACGAGACAGCATGTTCATCTTCCCTATAACAGTTTAAAATAGGAAATTATTGTAGCAAACCCTTGTGCATTTGCGCCGTTTATTGGCGCATAAATGTCAAAAAATAGTTGAGTGATGTAATGAGCCTATATGCAACCCAAGATGAAAAGAAACAAGCCGCTGCGAAAGCTGCTTTAAAACACTTACCCAAAGGTGGCATTTTGGGAGTAGGAACCGGTAGTACTGTAAATTTTCTAATTGACTTATTGCCTGAACTACAATTAGAAGCAGCAGTAGCAAGTTCTCAAGCAACAGCAGACCGTCTTAAAAAATTAGGTATAGAAGTGGTTGATATGAACCATGTAGGTAGCCTTGATGCTTATGTTGATGGTGCAGATGAGATTGATCGTCACATGCATATGATTAAAGGCGGCGGCGCAGCATTAACTCGTGAAAAAATTGTAGCTTCAATTGCTAAAAAATTTGTATGTATTGTTGATGATTCAAAATGGGTTGATCAACTTGGTCGTGATTTCCCATTACCAGTAGAAGTGATACCAATGGCACGCTCTGCTGTAGCTCGTAAATTAGTTAGCTTAGGTGGTGATCCGGTTTATCGTGAAGGTGTGGTAACAGATAACGGAAACGTTATTTTAGATGTATTTAATTTGAACATCTTAAATGCAATTGATTTGGAAAAGACAATCAACAATATTCCGGGTGTTGTGACTAACGGTATTTTTGCGTTAAATCCAGCAACGATTGCAATTGTTGCAACAAATAATGGTATTGAAGAGCGTACTGCACAGTAATGTCTGTGGAAATGCCAGAAATTAAAATTGTTCGTCACGTAAGGGCAAGAAAATTGCGCTTACGTGTTGAGCCTGCGTCTATACGACTCACTGTCCCGCTATTTTGTAGTAAGAAACAAATTCAGCAGTTTTTGGCTCAGTCTGAACAATGGTTGATCGAGACATGGAATAAACAGCACCACGCTCAATCTACCTCGTTTGAGATTCCTTCAGAAATTTCTTTTTTTAATAGAGAGCAGCCTTTTCAAATTGTTGTACAGAAGCAACATCGCATTTTTCAATTTGATTGGGAAAATAATCGTTTATTTATTAAAGACCAGCAAAGCTATCAAGCTTTACAAAGCGCCGTTATTGCTTATGCCAAACAAGAGTTACCAACACTTTTGTCAGAGCTTAGCCAAAAAACACAGTTAAGTTATGCAGAGTGTGCTATCCGACGTCCTAAAACTCGTTGGGGAAGTTGTAGTAGTCAACATAATATTATGCTGCATGCAGGTCTGGTTCTTATGCCTGCTCAAATTACTCGTTATGTTTGCATTCATGAATTAGCTCACACCAAACACTTCGACCATAGTCCTGCATTTTGGGCCGAAGTTGCAAAGTTCGACCCAAACTATATGCAGCATCGCAGACAATTAAAAGGTAACCCATTGCCCGCGTGGTGGTATGTGACAGCTTAGCTAAAGCTACATTCTAATTGTGTTGTTTGTAAGACATCTGGTGCCTTACGGCTATCAAGACCAGCTTGAGCACTAACAATCTTATTCGCTTTAATATGTAGCTGTATAAAATTATATTGCTGTGTTGAATTGTTGGGTTCAGACGAACTTGAGTTAAGTAAGTAGCTATAACTTGCAGCGTCGGTTTGCAGTAAGTTATCTGTACTATCTGCGCTTAAGGCTGAGCGATAACTTAGTGAACCTTGAATTAACTCAATTTGGCCATTAGCACGGAAATTAAGTTGGCAACCCGATGCGCTGTTTTCATAGTGACCAACTAAATAGTCCGTAGCAGGCAGTTTAGGGTCAGATATATTGATGCTAGTTAAGCCTTGTTTACATGGATAAGCCGAACCATTACAACTTGTTGTAATACCACTAAATCCTACGGCACGTCGGTAGTCACCAGCACCATCTATACGGAAAAAGTCAGTTGTATTTCCAGAAGGCACAACTCCAGAATAGAGTTTTTTCTGCAAAAGAACATATCCTGTTTGATCTAAACTGGACTGACTTTGTGCATCTGCTAGTTGCAATGTGGCAGCTTTTAAATTGGTAGCAAAATAATCGCGAGTCGCTTTTTGATTGGCTGCTATGTCCAAAAGCGTATTTTTTACAGGGTCAATATTATCTGGCGATGGACTAAAAATAGGTGTCATGGTTGTATTGTCACCATTAAGCTTTTTGCCATCTAAATATCCATCTTTTAAATCAGTGGCAAGACTATTTGTAAGTTCTTGATATGCATTGGTACTACCATGAATCGTATTCCAGTATTGTAAATATCCGAAACTCAGATAGCTATCTACATAAGTACTAGGTTGTTTTGTTGAATACTGTAATAAATTTAGTACAGTCAGCGGGCTAGCTGGGCTTAAGCTTGGAATGGCAGCATCTTTAAACGCACTAATAAGAGCGGTGTAAACATCTTGAGAAGCCAAATCAACATGTGATTGTTCAATACGGGTCGGGTCTATCGTTTCTTGTGGAAGTTGGCCTGAACGAATTACGGCACGCTGATAAATCGCTTCTGAACTTGGGCTAATCGGCTGCGTTTTATTGCTTATTGAACTTGGAGTAATAAAAGCGTGATAGACGCCAGAAATGTTCTCATATTTAGAATTAATTGGATCAAATACCTGAGATGAGGCTTGAGTTGTGACTTCTACTCGATAAAGCCGATTCAACTTGGTACTTGGAAGTTTAATATTATAACTTGTTAAACTGGCAACTTGGGTATCAATCAAAATACTATTGTCGGTATTGTCATAGACTTTGAGTTGCACATTGCGCATTTCGACGGGGGTTTTAAGTGTAAAATCTGTCGTGACTTCAGGAGTTGGCACAGTCGGTGTCGGAGTGCTAGATGAACCTCCACTACTACTGCCACCACCACATCCAACAAGGGCTGCGCTTAAAATTAAAGTACTAAGGCCGAGATAAGTGCACAACTTTGTTTGTTTTGATTGATTAAGCATCCTAGCTCTCCACAAATGAATCTGGTATTTATTTACTGATATTTGTTTGGTTCTGACAGACCAGCAAGTGCTATGTAATTAACGCTAAAAAATAAAAAAAATTAAAATTACCAAGCATGAAATGGTTTTGTAAGCCTGGACATCCTGTCATACTACCGCAAGTATAGATTCAATATTTGAGGTAATGCACGTGATTTCTGTCGGAATTGTTGGTGGAACTGGTTATACAGGCGTTGAACTATTACGTATTTTATTACGACATCCAAAAGCGCAGGTTCGAGTTCTTACTTCACGTACAGAAGCAGGCAAACCAGTTGCTGATATGTTCCCAAACTTACGTGGACATACAGATCTTCAATTTTCAGATTTAAATATTGATGCATTAAAAGAATGTGATGTTGTATTTTTTGCAACTCCACATGGTGTTGCAATGCAGCACGCAAAAGATTTGATCGAAGCTGGAACTAAAGTTATTGATTTGGCAGCAGACTTTCGTTTAAAAAATCTTGAACAGTTTGAAAAATGGTATGGTATGGAACATGCGTGCCCAGACGTGCTAAAAGATTCTGTTTATGGTTTAACCGAGTTAAATCGTGAAAAAATTAAGCAAGCTCAAGTCATTGGTAATCCGGGTTGTTACCCAACGACTGTTCAACTGGGCTTGGCTCCACTTTTAAAATCAGCACAAGCATTAATTGAAACAAAGAATATTATTATTGATGCAAAATCTGGTGTTTCTGGTGCTGGTCGTAAAGCAAGTTTGGGCATGATTTACAGTGAAAATGCGGATAACTTTAAAGCTTATGGTGTTGCGGGACATCGCCATCATCCTGAGATTGTAGAAGCTTTGGAAAATATTGCAGGCGAAAAAGATGTTTTTGAAGGTCTTTTGTTTGTTCCACACTTGGTACCGATGATTCGCGGTATGTTGAGTACAATTTATGTGGACTTGACAGAGGCAGGGAAACAAACAGATATACAAGCTTTGTATGAAAACTTCTATGCAAATGAAAAATTTGTAGATGTCATGCCTGCCAATAGTTCACCTGAAACACGTAGTGTACGTGGGGCAAATGAATTACGCATTGCTTTGTATAAACCACAACCAAATAAACTCATTATTTTGGCCGCTCAAGATAACCTTGTAAAAGGAGCATCTGGACAAGCTGTACAAAATATGAACCTTATGTTTGGCTTTAATGAAGATGAAGGCTTACAAGGGATTGGTTTATTACCATAAAAAACTCTTTTTTGCTTCACACACATTTAAATTTCGATTTAAATGTGTGTCTTGACTCTGATCTTAAACACTGAGATGACGATGCAAAACTCGGAACAGACGACTTCTGTAGAAAGTTCGTTGCAAAAGAAAAAATTTTTAAACACCAATAAGCCTTTGTTTATTGGTGCTGCTATTTTAATGAGTGGTTGTTTTGCGCTCGGCTATACAATTGGGCACCGTCAAGGTTTAACTGTTGTAGGTTACGATGCAGATGCAGAGCAATTGGTTGAAGTAGTGCAAAAACAAAAAACAGCGTTAGATGCAGTTAACAAAAGCCTGAATGCTGCTGTACAAGAGCGTGATGTTGCTGTTACAAATGCAAATGACTTGTTTACAGCACTTAATCAAGCCAATGCTGATAAAACGCAACAAGAAGGTATGAGTAATATCTACCGTGAAATTTTAAGACAACGTGGTGGATTAAGCTTAACCATTCAGGATTTGGCAATTAAACCGTTACCAGAAAACGCTTATGAATATCAGCTTGATTTGGTGCAGGTGAGTCCAAATAAACGCCGTGCTTCAGGTTCAGTTGAAATAAGACTGATTAAAGATACTGAAGTCTTGGTTGTGCCACTTGAAGATAAGAACTTTAACTTCACTGATTTTGAGCGTTTGACTGGCCGATGGACAATGCCTAAGGGCTTCACACCTCAGTATATTGAAGTACGTTTAATAGGTGGTTCTGAAACACCAGTGATTAAACGTTTTAGTTGGCAGCGCGGTAAACCTGTCGAAACACCTTCTGCTTTTGTTGCAGAAATTCCTCAAGCTGAAGCAAATTCACAATAGTAACATCATATGCGAACAAATAAGCGTCAAACAAATTTAAAAGATATTAAGGCTTCTTTTCAGCAGTCTGGCTATGTCGATTGGCACTTCAATCCACGCTTAAGTGATTCGCAAAACGAAGATCATGACGGAGAGGTTGTTGTTCAAACAGCACCTCCCGAACTCAAGCGTCCTCCTTTATATGCGGTAGTATTATTGAACGACGATTACACGCCAATGGACTTTGTAATTGAAATTTTACAACAATACTTTGCAATGAATCTTGACCAAGCAACTCAAGTAATGCTAACAGTACACTATGAAGGTAAAGGTACTGCCGGGGTATATCCAAGAGACATCGCGGAAACCAAGGCAAACCTTGTTAATAATTACGCTCGATCGCAAGGTCATCCATTACTTTGCCAGATTGAGCCTAAAGCATAAGGGGGTCACATGCTCAGTCGTCAATTAGAAGTATCATTACGTTTGGCTGTTAGCATGGCTCGTCAAAAGAGACATGAGTTTCTTACAGTTGAACACTTACTATTAGCCTTACTCGATAACGATTCGGCTGTGAATGCATTAAAAGCATGCGGCGCTGATATTGTTTCTTTACGTAAAGAATTAGAAGAATATGTAGAACAACATACTCCTAAGCTTGGCGAAAATAGCGAGCAAGCTCCACATCCAACAGAAAGTTTTGACCGCATTTTGCAACGTGCAATTTTCCATGTGCAATCAAGTGGTGGTGATCGTACTGTTGAAGGTGCGGATGTTTTGGTCGCAATGTACTCAGAGCGTGATTCTTTTGCTGTTTATTTACTTAAACGTCATCAAATTAATCGACTTACTTTGACTCAATATTTGTCTCATGGGACACGTAAAGACGAAGTGCAGGTTGAAGAAGAAGTTGAAGACATTGAGGGTGAAAGCAACTCAGGCAATGCTGGGCCATTAGAACTTTATACGCTTAATTTAAATGTTGAAGCGCAAAAGGGTAAAACTGACCCACTCATTGGTCGTGAAAAAGAAATTGAGCGTACAGCACAAATTCTTTGCCGCCGTCGCAAAAACAACCCATTACTAGTTGGGGATCCAGGGGTAGGTAAAACTTCAATTGCAGAAGGCCTTGCATGGCTCATTGTAAATGGTAAAGCACCAAAACCACTTAGCAACGCAGAGATTTATAGCCTTGATATAGGTGCATTGGTTGCTGGTACAAAATACCGTGGTGACTTTGAAAAACGTTTAAAACAACTGTTAAATGCTTTGAAGAAAAATCCAAATGCGATTTTATTCATTGATGAAATTCATATGATCATTGGTGCAGGCTCAAGTATGGGCAGCACAATGGATGCATCGAATCTTATTAAACCAGCATTGGCAAATGGTACTTTACGTTGTATCGGTTCAACGACTTTCCAAGAATATCGTCAGGTATTTGAAAAAGATCATGCGTTATCTCGTCGTTTCCAAAAAATTGACGTAAATGAACCAAGCATTTCTGAAACTATTGATATTTTACGTGGCTTGAAAACGAAGTTTGAGGATTTCCACCACGTACAGTATGACGACAAAGCTTTAGTTTCTGCGGTTGAGCTTTCTGCGAAATTTATTAATGATCGTTTCTTGCCGGATAAAGCGATTGATGTCATTGATGAAGCAGGTGCACAACGCCGCTTAAAAGCAGAAAGTGAAGACAGCTTAATTACTGTAGAAAATATCGAAGACATCGTTTCTAAAATTGCGCGTATTCCGCCTAAGACAGTGTCTAAAGATGATAAATCAGTACTTGAAAATCTTGAGCGTGACCTAAAACGTGTTGTATTTGGTCAAGATGAGGCAATTACTGCATTGGCTTCTGCAATCAAGTTATCACGTGCTGGTTTGAAATCACCAGACAAGCCTGTTGGTAGCTTCGTCTTTGCTGGTCCAACGGGTGTTGGTAAAACGGAAGTCACTAAGCAATTAGCAAAACTTTTAGGTGTAGAGCTTGTCCGTTTCGATATGTCTGAATATATGGAACGTCATGCTGTTTCTCGCTTAATTGGTGCTCCTCCAGGCTATGTTGGTTATGACCAAGGTGGTTTGCTCACAGATGCGATTCATAAAAATCCGCATTGTGTTTTATTGCTCGATGAAATTGAGAAAGCACATCCAGATGTGTTTAACCTGTTGTTGCAAATCATGGATCATGGTGCGTTAACTGACAATAATGGTCGTAAGTCAGACTTCAGAAATGTCATTATTGTATTGACGACAAACATTGGTGCAGAAAGCATTTCTCGTGCAAGCATTGGATTTACTGAGCAAGACCATAGCTCGGATAACCAAGAAGCTATGAAGCGTGCATTCTCTCCAGAGTTCCGTAACCGTCTAGACAGTGTTATTCAGTTTAAAGCTTTACCAACCACAGTGATTGAATCTGTAGTTGATAAATTCTTAACAGAATTACAAGCACAGTTAGATGAAAAACGTGTAGTTCTAGATGTAGATCAAAGTGCGCGTGACTGGTTAGCAACCAATGGTTATGACCGTTTAATGGGTGCTCGCCCAATGCAACGTCTCATTCAAGAACACTTGAAGAAACCATTAGCTGAAATGATTCTATTCGGTGAACTTGCAGATCATGGTGGTAATGTGGCGGTATCAGTGAAGAAAGAAGATGGCAAGGCAGTTGGTCTAAAACTTGAAGTTTTTGAAGATCACCATACGGCAGAACCAGCTTAATTTATGTTAATTGATAGTCTTTCTATAACCCGAATATTTAGTGTGTTCGGGTTATTTATTATTACTGCAATCGCTGAAATTTTGGGCTGTTACTTTCCTTATCTTATTTTAAAAGAAGGGAAGTCTGCGTGGCTATGGATTCCTACAGCCTTAAGTTTGGCAGTCTTTGTTTGGTTACTTACATTGCATCCAGCTGCTTCTGGACGTATTTATGCAGCCTATGGCGGTATTTATATTTTTACTGCGCTTATGTGGCTTCGTTTTGTAGATCAGGTCGCTTTAACCCGATGGGATATCTTAGGTGGTTTAATCGTGCTTTGCGGAGCAGGTTTAATTATTTTACAGCCACAAGGATTAATCCGTTAATTCTGAGAGTGATCAATTAAATTTTAAGTGAAAAAATAAGAGATTTTTTCGCAAAAAATACTTGTCAAAGTCATCAACAATGCGTATTTTAGATTTAAGGAACATTTTTTAATATTTGAGATAAAGATGTTAAATCAATCTGTGAATTCTAACGCTTACTTTTATTTCTGGCAATTTAGATAGTTGCCTGAGCGTATTCGGGCACGAGAGTTGCCCATCACAGTTAATACCTGATCGGCAACCCCGATCAGGTTTTTTTATGCTTTATCTTTTTCAAATCGAGGACTTCAAAATGAACAACATGACTTATTCATACTTTAGCAACTTTTATTGGTTTTACTTTTGCCTACCTTTGCCAACGAATAGATCCAAAACGCTCAAATAAATGATCGGACTGATTAGGTTTCAGTCCAAAGGAAAAGACCAATGAATGCTTTAAATACTTTACTAACTCAAAACAATACAAAAGAAACACCAGTTAGTTTACCTGTTCAGTTAAAAGCTAAATATCCGCTTGTGCAGACTTTCGCACGACAAATTGCAGAACATCGTCAAATTATTCAAAATATTCTTACTGGCAAAGATCAGCGCTTAATGGTTATTACAGGACCATGTTCAATTCATGACCCAGTTGCTGTACTTGAATACGCAGATAGATTGCAAAAATTACAAGAAAAAGTAAAAGATCAAATCTTCATTGTGATGCGTGCTTATATTGAAAAGCCGCGTACAACTGTAGGTTGGAAGGGGTACATGTATGACCCAAACCTTGATGGTTCATCTAATCTACAATTAGGTTTAGAAAAATCACGCGAGCTTTATTTGCAAATTATTGAAAAGGGTTTGCCGATTGCGAGCGAAATTTTAAGTCCAATGGCAACTGGTTATTTTGATGATTTGTTAGCTTGGGGCGCAATTGGTGCACGTACCAGCGAGTCTCAAATTCACCGTGAAATCTCAAGTCATATGCCATACAGTATTGGTTTCAAAAATGGTACAGATGGTTCGATTCAAATTGCTTTAGATGCTATTCAGTCGGCACAAAATGAGCATCAATTTCTAGGAATGAATCAGCAAGGTTTACCTTCTGTTATTCAGAGTGCCGGCAACCCATTACCACACTTAATTTTGCGTGGAGCGAATCATGGCCCTAATTATGATTTAGCTTCAATTCAGGCAATACGTGAAAAACATAAGCAAAATCTTCCTCCTTTAGTCATTGACTGTAGTCATGGCAATAGTGGTAAAGACCCTTTACGTCAGCCAGAGGTTTTGCAGCAAATCGTTGCTGAACGCTTAAAAACTCAGGTGAAGGGTGTCATGATTGAAAGTCATTTAGTTGATGGTAATCAGAAAATTTCGTGTGAAATGACTTATGGTCAGTCTGTGACAGATGGTTGTTTAGGATGGGATAAAACTGAACAACTTTTGTTAAATGTTGCTGAACAGTTAAAAGCAAATGAGTTAGCTCATTCAGCTTAATGATTTATGGTTTAAAAAAGGGATCTGTTTTTGCAGATCCCTTTTTTTTATGAAGCATGTTTGAGTTCGGATAAGAATGTAGTGATTTCATGACCGAATTTTTTCGGTTCGGTTAATAATGGCGTGTGGCCAGAACGCTCGAAATAAATTGTTTTTGCATGTTCGACACTATGTGCAATCAGTGTCTGACCAGTTTCTGGATAGAGTGTTGAATTACGGCCAATAAAGAAAGTTGTTGGGCACTGTAATTGTTGCAATGCCTCACGATAGTCTTCATTGTGAAAAAGATAATTTTCGACGTACCAAAATAAGTAGTCTAAGCGTTGAATCGGTAATAAGTATTTCTGTAAAAATGGCTGTTTTAACGCAGTTTTAAAAACAAATGGACTAAAAGGATTGCTACTTTGCAATTCAATAAAATCTACCCACAAACGTACCAATTTTTGACGGTCTGGAAGTGATAACTCATAAAGATATTTAGCATTTTTATGTTTTGATAATAATTGATAAATATCATTGAGTAATTGTTTAAATTGGGCATGTAATGGTCCGAATAAACCATATTGCCATGTCGCATCTACAGATATTTTAGGCGTTTGATCAATATGTAAATAAGCTTTTAACTGCTGAGCAAGATGAGCATGCTTCATACCATGCATTGCAGTGGTAGCACCCATTGAATAGCCCATTAAAATAAAGTGATCAAGTTTTAGTTGTTCAATTAAATGAGCGACATCTTGCCAGTGGCTTGATATAGCATCTTGCTCGGGAATAGCACAGTTTTTTGAACCGCCAAAACCACGCCAGTCAGGAATAATAAATTCATATTCTTTACGATTTGCGTAGATAAACGGTAGCCATTGCCAACTTTGCATACCTAGACCAGATAATACTAATACTGGTTCACCACGACCAACACGGCGTACAAATAATTTTTCCTGATCGGGCATGGTGTAATAAGGCATGGTTATTCTCCAGATGCGTTATCTTGAGCAAAAAGTTTTAATTGTGGGATGACCTGTTCTAACCATTTGATCCACTCAGTTTCCATAGTGATACCGAGTTCCAAGATCATTTTGTGGATATATAACACTCGATTATTCAAGTCATCACTATCTTTAAAATCTTTATCGTAAATATTTTGGTAAAGCTTAAGCTTTTCTTGGTGTAAGCCAAGATGTCGTAACAGTTCGGGTAATATTTGATTATTGCCCAATTGTGCCTCGGCACGCAATCTTACCATTAAGTCATCTCTAAGCTGAGCGGGTTCACTTTGCTGTGTCATCCATGAAGCAAGTTCTATACGCCCAAGTTGTTCGACTTGATAAGTTTTTTTTCGGCCGCTATCCATCTCATTTTCTAAAGTAGAAACCCAGCCTTTTTTTAGCATGTTATTGAGTTCACGATAAATTTGCTGATGTGTGGCATTCCAGAAAAAGCCCATAGAGCGGTCAAAACGGCGAGCGAGTTCAAAGCCAGTGCTTGGACGTTCTAGTAAGCTGGTTAGTAAAACATGGGGAAGTGACATGGCAATCCGTTTGTAAGCAAAAGTAAAGTGTGACTCATAAGATTATGCAACATGTTGCATAAAAGTCAAAATTTGATTATAAATTTGTGCAACAAGTTGCATTAAGCAAGCAGATTAGCAAGCCAAGGAGTTGTTATGTCGTTATATCCACATTTATTAAAACCATTAGATTTAGGTTTTACGACATTAAAAAATCGCGTATTGATGGGGTCTATGCACGTTGGTCTAGAAGAAGCGCCAGGTGGTTATGAGCGCATGGCGGCTTTTTATGCGGAACGTGCTAAAGGAGAGGTTGGTCTTATTGTTACTGGCGGTATTGCACCTAATCAGGCAGGTTTAACCTTTGCTCATGCTTCTAAGCTAGATAGCACAGAAGAAGCCGAAAAACATAAAGTCATTACCGAAGCTGTACATGCTGCTGGCGGAAAGATTGCTTTACAGATATTACATACGGGTCGATATTCTTATCAGCCAGAGATTGTTGCACCTTCGGCAATTCAGGCACCTATTAATCCCATTAAGCCTAAAGCAATGACTTCTGCTGAGGTTCAACAAACAATTGATGATTTTGCAAACTGTGCGAAGCTTGCTCAATATGCTGGATATGACGGCGTTGAGATTATGGGTTCCGAAGGTTATTTAATTAACGAGTTTATTGCAGCCAGAACAAACCATCGTGATGATGAATGGGGTGGTAGCTATGAAAACCGTATTCGTTTTCCTGTCGAGATCGTAAAACGTACACGTGAAATAGTGGGTGAAAACTTTGTTATTATTTACCGTTTATCAATGCTTGATCTGGTTGAAGGCGGTTCTACTTTAGAAGAAGTTATTCAACTTGCTAAAGCGATTGAAAAAGCTGGGGCTACAATCATTAATACGGGTATTGGCTGGCATGAAGCTCGTATTCCAACAATTGCCACTAAAGTTCCAAGGGCTGCATTTACTTGGGTCACTGAAAAATTAAAAGGTGAAGTTTCAGTTCCATTAATTACCTCAAACCGTATTAATACCCCAGAAATGGCTGAACATGTATTGGCGTCGGGTCATGCAGATATGGTTTCAATGGCACGTCCAATGCTTGCAGATCCTGAGTTTGTTTTAAAAGCAAGTGAAGGTCGTAGTGATGAAATCAATACCTGTATTGGCTGTAACCAAGCGTGTCTTGATCATATTTTCTCTATGAAAATCGCAACATGTCTAGTTAACCCTCGCGCATGTTATGAAACAGAACTTATTTTTAAAGAAGCACAAAATCAGAAGAATATCGCTGTCATTGGTGCAGGACCAGCAGGTTTAAGTTTTGCTGTATATGCGGCAGATCGTGGACACCAAGTTAAAATCTTTGAAGCGAGTCATCAAATTGGTGGACAGTTTAATATTGCTAAAACTGTGCCTGGTAAAGAAGAGTTCTACGAAACACTACGTTATTTTAATCGTCAAATTGAATTACGTCCGAACATTGAACTTGTATTAAATCATAAAGCGACTTATGAAGAGTTAAGCCAATCAGACTTCGATGAAATTGTAGTTGCAACTGGTGTAACACCTCGTCAATTACAATTTGAAGGTATTGATCATCCAAAAGTACTGAGCTACTTACAAGTACTTAAAGAGCGTGTACCAGTAGGTCAACGTGTTGCCATTATTGGGGCAGGTGGTATCGGTTTTGATACAGCTGAGTATCTAACCCATGAAGGTGAAAGTGGTAGTTTAAATCCAGAAAAATTTTATGAAGAGTGGGGTATTGATACTCACTATGAACACGTTGGTGGTTTAAAGCAGCCGAAAGTTGAAGCTTCTGAACGAGAAATCTATTTGTTACAACGTAAAGCTTCTTCAGTAGGTGCGGGACTAGGTAAAACGACTGGTTGGATTCACCGTACAGGGCTTAAGAACAGAAATGTGAAAATGTTGGCAGGCGTACAGTATGACAAAGTAGATGATCAAGGACTTCATATTACTGTTGATGGAAAACCAACAGTGCTTGAAGTTGATAACGTAGTGATTTGCGCAGGCCAAGAATCATTTACTGCAATGTATGACCAATTAAAAGCAGATGGTAAGAATGTTCATTTGATTGGCGGTGCTAAAGAAGCAGGTGAACTAGATGCTAAACGTGCTATTCGTCAAGGTGCTGAACTAGCAGCGGTTCTTTAATGATTTCAATGAGCACTGTCTTGGGTAAGAGAGTGCTCATGACTAAAAACTATTTAAAGGAAAAATAAAAAATGACACTCGAAACAACTAAACAGTCATTAGAAAAATGGCATCACATGGTTAAATCAAATGACTTATCGAACTTAAATGATTTGCTGGCAGATGAAGTCGTTTTCCGTTCACCAGTCGCTTATAAACCTTATGAGGGAAGACAAGTTGTTTTCTTTATTCTTACTAATGTGATTCAAGTATTCCAAAATTTTACCTATCACAGAGAGTTTTACACAGAAGATGGTGAAAATGTAGTACTGGAGTTTAGTGCGAATGTAGGTGATAAATCATTAAAAGGGATTGACATGATTCGTTTTAATGAACAGGGTAAAATTATTGATTTTGAAGTAATGATTCGTCCAATGAGTGGTTTAGCTGCATTAGCTGAGCAAATGGGTATAAGAATAGCTCAATTTAAACCTCAATAATTTTGTTAAATAGCCTAAGAATATTGAGGTATATAAAATGTGGTTAAAACTTTCAACATTGCTTTTATTGCCCGTATTATTTGTACAAGGCAGTAAAGTTCGAAAGAACACGCCACGTTTAGCAGAAGCCAAAGGTGAACGAGAAGGTTGTATTGGTCAAGGCAAGCCTTTATCCATGCTTATTTTGGGAGATTCTGCTGCAGCAGGTGTTGGTGTAGAAAATCAGAAAGATGCTTTGTCTGGTGCTATTATTCAAGAACTGCAAAATGAATTTTCCCTGCAATGGAAACTTCATGCTAAAACTGGTGATACAACTCGACAAGTTTTTAATGCTTTACAGCATTTAGACGAGCAGAAGTATGATGTGATTGTGACATCTATTGGTGTAAACGATGTTACGAAATTAACTTCTGCTAAATCATGGATTAAACAACAGAAGCAATTATTTGAGCACATACAGAAACGTTTTCAGCCAAAGTTGATTATCGTTTCTGGTGTGCCTCCAATGCAACATTTCCCTGCTTTACCCAATCCACTAGCTTGGTTATTTGGGCAATATGCAGAGCAAATGAATCAAAAATTACAACAATGGTTAGCACCGCAGAGCCAGTTTAAGTTTCTTCAATACGATATTGAAACTTTTCAAGCCATGAATTTGACAATGGCAAGTGATGGTTTTCATCCTAGTAAGGAAGTTTACGCAATTTGGGGAAGGCAGGTTGCTGCTTTAGTGCGGCAATCATTTAACTCATAGTCAGAGGTAGTCATTGGACATGGGCATATCTGTTTTTAGTAAAATTAAAGATTTCGGTTCAGAGCTGTTTGATTTAGTGTTAGGTGCTGAGCATCCAAAAGTTTATTATGATCCTCAAGGGCAAATAAAAGATGTGTTGGAGAAGCTTCCTCAACTCAAACAGAAATATCGACCTACGCCTTGGTTAACCAATAGTCATGTCCATTTACTCTATTTTGATCTTATTAGAAAACAATCAATAAAATTAGAGTATGACCGCATTGATCAACTAACCATGAGTGATGGTGGGATTACCGCTATAGCTTGGTATGGATATGACTTACCGGCAGATACTCCAACAATTGTAATTATGCATACTATTACAGGTACGCCTGAAAGTATGCGTGAGTTAGTACGTGATTTGAATCAATATACAGGCTGGCGCATTGCACTATGCCTGCGCCGTGGGCACGCAGGTTTGCCAATGCCTGTGCCGCAAATTTCTCTTTTTGGATCTACCAGTGATTTAAAAGAACAGCTTAACTATATTCAAAGTTTATTTCCGACATCAGATTTATATGCAGTAGGTTCTTCAGCAGGTACTGGCTTGCTTGTTCGTTATTTAGGTGAACAAGGCGAAGATACACCTTTTAAAGCTGCTTTTGCGATGTGCCCG
Organism: Acinetobacter sp. AOR41_HL; assembly: GCF_027854645.1. Taxonomy (NCBI): domain Bacteria; kingdom Pseudomonadati; phylum Pseudomonadota; class Gammaproteobacteria; order Moraxellales; family Moraxellaceae; genus Acinetobacter; species Acinetobacter sp. AOR41_HL. The sequence goes on from NZ_JAKTHZ010000029.1 coordinate 133,035, forward strand.
GGTTATAACACGGAAATTGGTTTTAAAAATGTTCATCCTTTTTACAGTAAAATGATGACGAAAAAACTCTTCAAGTATTTTATTTATCCGTATCAAAATACGTGGAGCAAAATAGCATCTTTAGAAAAAGTCTTATCGACGACCAATTTAGAAGAATTTGAAAAAGAATACTTTGAAATGGCAGGTTTTCAAGATTACGAGACTTACTGTAAATCTATTAACCCAATTTATGTGTTTGAAAATATTAAAATTCCATTAATGATTCTTAATGCAGAAGATGACCCTGTTTGCTCTATTAAAAATTTAGAACCTTATAAAGAGCCAATTCAGCAAATGAGTACTGTTGCTGTAGTCACAACTAAAAAGGGAAGTCATTGTGCATTTTATGAAGGATGGCGCAGTACGTCATGGGCAGCACGTCTTATGTCTGATTATTTTCTAATTGAACGTAATAAATAGATAATTATTGAATATATAAGTGAAGCTCAAATTTTGGGCTTTATTTTATATCTTAAAATAAGAGCGGTATTGCTTCATTTTTCCAAGTGTTTGAATTGAAATTTAAATGAATTTAATCTGTTTTTATTATGAATTTTGTATAAATGCCCAAATCAAAAAAATTAATTTGGGCATTATTAAAACAGAAGCTTAGTTTTTAAGTGCTGGTGTTGCAGCAGCAATTGCAGCAGCAACTGCGTCATCTTCTGTCTTCGCAGGCTCAGTTGCCTTAGCTGGTTTAGACTGAGCCTTTTCAGGTTTAGGTTCTGCTTTAGGCTCAGGTTTTTTTTCAGGTTTAGGTTCTACCTTTGGTGTCTCAGATTTAGGTTGTTCAGCAACTTGTGTCTGTGAAGATTCAGCAGAATGCGCAGGACGGGTTTCTCGGCGAATTTCAGTTGTAGTATTAGTTGTTTCTTCACGTTCAACTTCAACTTGTGGTTGCGCTGGAACTTGAGCTTCTTGATGAGTATCCACACTCTCTAAAGATTCAAATTTTGCAGGCTTCTCTGGTTGAGGTTCTGAAACAGCAGTTTCAACCTTGTCTTGCTCTTCTTCTTTCGGTGTCTCTTTTTTAACGCATGCGGTTAACAATAGTCCAGCCGCAATTGCAGCACAGATTAAAAGTTTTTTATTTGCCATTGCCCTAAACAACATTTAATTGAGGAATTGGCATTATAACAGTAAATAGCAATGAAAAAATCATGTCAGATTGAGCTAATTTTTTATTAAAAATGCTGATAGAATAACCAGTTGTTTATTGTTCTTTGAATTGATGCGGTTTGACTTTGCTTTATAGGGGCAGAGTACAGTAAAATTGCCAAACATTGTAGGCCGATTTCGGCTTGATTGTACGAGAAACTTAATGACCCATTTTATTTTTGTCACTGGTGGTGTGGTTTCATCGCTAGGTAAAGGTATTTCTGCTGCTTCTGTTGCTGCACTTTTGGAAGCTCGTGGCTTAAAAGTCACAATGGTTAAAATGGATCCTTATATTAATGTCGATCCAGGGACAATGAGCCCATTCCAGCATGGTGAAGTTTTTGTTACCGAAGATGGTGCAGAAACCGATCTGGATCTGGGTTATTACGAACGTTTCTTACGTCGCGCGAAAATGACCAAACTAAATAACTTCACTAGTGGTCGTGTATATCAAGACGTTTTAAATAAAGAACGTCGTGGTGATTACTTAGGTGGTACAGTTCAGGTTATTCCTCATATTACCGATAATATTAAAGAACGTGTTCTTCGCGCAGGTGAGGGCTACGATGTTGCTATCGTAGAGATTGGTGGCACCGTAGGTGATATCGAATCTTTACCGTTCATGGAATCGGTTCGTCAGTTAATGGTTGAGCTTGGTCATAAACGTACCATGCTTATGCATTTAACTTTATTGCCATATATTAAGTCGGCAGCAGAGTTAAAAACTAAACCAACTCAGCATTCTGTAAAAGAGTTACTTTCAATCGGTATTCAGCCAGACATTCTTATCTGTCGTACTGAATATGATGTAGATGTTGATACTAAACGCAAAATTGCATTATTCACTAACGTAGAAGCACGTGCTGTAGTGGTATGTAAAGATGCAAAAACGATTTATCAAATTCCACGTACCTTCTATGAACAAAACGTTGATGATCTAATTTGTGAGCGTTTTGGATTTAATGATCTTCCAGAAGCAAATCTAGAAGATTGGGACAATGTAGTCGAAGCATTACTGAACCCTGAATACACTTTACGTGTAGCTATGGTTGGTAAATATGTTGAGTTACCAGATGCTTATAAATCTGTAAACGAAGCATTGTTACATGCGGGTATTAAAAATCGTGTAAAAGTACAAATTGATTATGTCAACGCTGAAGACCTTGAAAGCCAAGACGTATCTATTTTAAGTACAGCTGACGCAATTTTAGTACCAGGTGGTTTTGGTGAACGTGGTACTGAAGGCAAAATGAAAGCTATTCAATACGCACGTGAAAATCGTATTCCTTTCTTAGGAATCTGTTTAGGTATGCAATTGGCAGTTATTGAATATGCTCGCCATGTTGCAGGTATGCCAGAAGCATCTTCTACAGAATTTAACCGTTCTACAAAATATCCACTCATTGGTTTAATTACTGAATGGTTAGATGAGCGTGGTGAATTACAACAGCGTAGCCTTGAATCTGACTTAGGCGGGACAATGCGTTTAGGTGCACAAAAATCAGAATTGGTTGAAGGCACAAAAACACGTGAAGTCTACGGAAAAGCTGAAATCACTGAGCGTCATCGTCATCGTTATGAAATGAATAATCGTTTCATTGAGGCGATTGAAAAAGCGGGCATGAAGATTTCTGGTTATTCTTCAGCACAACATTTGGTTGAAACTGTAGAAATTCCTGACCATCCTTGGTTTATTGCTGTACAATTCCACCCGGAATTTACAAGTTCACCACGTGATGGACATCCATTATTTGCTAGTTTTATTGACGCTGCAAAAACACAGCATCAAAAAAGTAAGTAATGCGATTTTAAATAAACTGGGAAAGTTTAAATGTCACAATTAAAACCACAAGAAGTTGTACGTTTAGGCGATATACAAATGGCAAATCATTTGCCATTTGTATTATTTGGCGGAATGAACGTACTTGAGTCAAAAGATTTAGCTTTTGAAATTGCTGAAACTTATATTGATATTTGTAAACGCCTAGATATTCCTTATGTATTTAAGGCGAGCTTTGATAAAGCAAACCGTTCTAGTTTGCATTCATTCCGTGGTCCTGGACTTGAAAAGGGTATTGAATGGTTAGGTGACATTAAAAAGCATTTTAATGTTCCAATTATTACCGACGTTCACGAACCATATCAGGCAGCACCAGTTGCCGAAGTCGCTGATATTATCCAGCTTCCAGCTTTCTTAAGTCGTCAAACTGATCTTGTTGAAGCTATGGCTAAAACTCAAGCTATTATCAACATTAAAAAAGCACAGTTTTTAGCTCCTCATGAAATGCGTCATATTTTGCATAAATGTTTGGAAGCTGGAAATGACAAACTTATTCTTTGTGAGCGTGGCTCAGCATTTGGCTATAACAATTTAGTTGTAGATATGCTTGGCTTTGACATCATGAAAGAAATGAATGTACCAGTATTCTTTGACGTGACTCATGCTTTACAAACTCCAGGTGGTCGTTCTGACTCAGCTGGCGGTCGCCGTGCTCAAATTACAACTTTGGCGCGTGCAGGTATGGCAACAGGTTTAGCGGGATTATTCCTAGAGTCTCATCCAGATCCAGACAAAGCAAAATGTGATGGACCATCTGCATTGCGCCTGTCGCAGCTTGAGCCATTCTTGGCACAACTAAAAGAATTGGATACTTTAGTTAAAGGATTCAAAAAGTTAGATACTCATTGATGCAGGAACTTGCATCGCGTTATTCATTCAACTGAGGAATTGTTCATGAGCCAAATCGTTGACATTCGTGCACGTGAAATTTTGGACTCTCGTGGTAACCCAACCATCGAAGCAGACGTCATCTTAGAATCTGGGGTGGTTGGTCGTGCATGTGCACCATCTGGTGCTTCAACTGGTTCTCGTGAAGCTTTAGAACTTCGTGACGGTGACAAATCACGTTACTTGGGTAAAGGCGTTCGTACTGCTGTTCAGAATGTAAATAGCTCAATTCATGAATTGCTTGTTGGTCAGAGTGTTTTTGATCAAAAAGCACTTGATGAAAAAATGATTGCATTTGACGGTACTGAAAACAAATCTAAATTAGGTGCGAATGCAACTTTGGCAGTATCTTTGGCGGCAGCTCACGCAGCAGCAGCTGAACAAAAACTTCCATTGTTCCAATATATTGCTAACTTACGTGGTCAAACTACTTTGACTATGCCTGTACCAATGATGAACATTTTGAACGGTGGTGCTCACGCAGACAACACTGTTGATATTCAAGAGTTCATGATTGAGCCAGTTGGTTTTACTTCATTTGCTGAAGCATTACGTGCTGGTGCAGAAGTATTCCATTCTTTGAAATCAGTTCTTAAAAAACAAGGTTTGAATACAGCTGTAGGTGATGAAGGTGGTTTTGCACCTAACCTTCGTTCAAACGAAGAAGCAATTACTGTAATTCTTCAAGCAATTGAGCAAACTGGTTATAAAGCTGGTTCAGATATGATGCTTGCACTTGACTGTGCATCTTCAGAATTCTACAAGAATGGTCAATATATTCTTGAAGGTGAAGGCAACAAGTCTTTTACAAGCAATCAATTTGCTGATTACTTAGCTGGTCTTGTTAAGCAATATCCAATTATCTCTATTGAAGATGGTTTAGATGAGTCTGATTGGGAAGGCTGGAGCTATTTAACTTCAATTCTTGGTGATAAAATCCAATTGGTTGGTGACGATTTATTCGTAACTAATCCTAAGATTTTACAACGTGGTATTGATGAGAAAGTAGGTAACTCAATTCTGATCAAATATAACCAGATTGGTACATTGACTGAAACTTTAGATGCAATCTACCTTGCTAAAGCAAATGGTTACACGACTGTTATTTCTCACCGTTCTGGTGAAACAGAAGATTCAACTATTGCTGATTTAGCAGTTGGTACAGCAGCAGGTCAAATCAAGACTGGTTCACTTTGCCGTTCTGACCGTGTTTCTAAATATAACCAATTACTTCGTATTGAAGAGTTGACTAAAGCGGTTTACCGCGGTAAAGCTGAGTTCAAAGGTTTAAACTAATCTTTTGAATAATACTTTGCTGATTTAAATATTGATGACAAATTAATATTTAAAATATAAGTGCTATTTCTTTTTTGGGAATAGCACTTTTTTATTTATCCTAAACGTCGAGTTTTTAAAGATTCAGCCCAACTATGATGATGACAGCGAGAACATTCTTGGTCGAGTTTGTTTAAAATTTTTGTTTCACCGCATTTCATACAAGAATAAAAAGTATTAATTTTAAGTACATCAGCTTTGCGGTAAGCATCTGGAAATAAAGGAAGTCCCCATTTAACATCTTCATCTTCATAATAAAGCAAACTCAAAATACCATCAGATTCAAGTAAGGCTGTTCGGACTTGACCTAAATGCTCTACATTTTGTTGGCGCATTTCCGAGAAAAACTCGTCATGAGAATATGTTTGTTTCTGGAAATCTTTATAAACTAAGAGACCGTCCTTAACGACACAGAGAGCTCGGCCTTCTAATAAATTTTCAATTTTTTTATTTTTTACCATACCCCAAGTAACGAGGCGGTATAAAGAAATAATAGCTACAAAAGCAACAAATGCATGAGCAATAGGTAAGTCTTTAGTAAACATAGGATCACCAGCAGCAGATCCTAAACATAAAATAATAGCCAGTTCGAATAAGGAAAGTTGTCGAATACCACGTTTACCAGATAGTCTTAAAAAAGTAATGATGATAATAAACATCACAGTACATCGGATTAAAATTTCTAAAACAAAGGTCCAAGTTGTGTCACCTATAAAAATGTTAGAAAGATCCATCTTCTTCTCACTTATTAAAATATGTATCAAAAATACATTTAAAATTCTTATCAAAATGGAAAGCAAAAAAGTATACTTTTTAGGTAGTTATTGGTTAAAAATATAAGAAATATGTGATTTTATATAGCTTCAAATAAAAATTTAATAAGTTTTATAGGGCTAATCGCATAAGTAATTAAGTATTTTAAAATGCAAATTTTAAATACTAAAACAGAACAGAGCTATAGTACGATTTTAAAACCTAGACTATTGTAGACTCTTAAGAATAATTATTTTGGTTAGGCCTATGATCTATGTAGCACTTGCTGTTATTGGGGTTCTATCAGGACTGATTAGTGGGGTAGTAGGGACTGGATCATCTATTATTTTGTTGCCTATACTTTCTTATATTTTTGGGGCGAAGCTTGCAGTACCTATTATGGCAATTGCCGCAATCATGGGTAATATTTCACGTGTAGTGATGTGGCATAAAGATCTTAATATTAAAGCATTTCTGTTGTTTACGAGTCTGGGCATACCCGCAACGATACTGGGAGCCAATACTTTATGGGTTATGTCACCGATATTATCCAACTTATGTATAGGTTTCTTTTTCTTTTGCTTAATACCGATTAGGCATTATGCCAAACGCCATAGTTTTAAATTTAATTCATGGCAAATGATAGTCGCAGGTGGAGTGCTTGGCTATATCACTGGTGTAGTATTCTCCACAGGTCCATTATTACTTCCGGTTTTTAATGGTTTTGGTTTAACTAAGGGAGCTCTCTTGGCAACAGAGGCGGCAGCTTCATTTGGAATTTACGTAACAAAAAGCTTAACTTTTGGTGCGCTAGGTGTTTTACATAAAAATATTTTAATTGCGGGAGTTGCGGTTGGTTTTTCTTTAATTATTGGTAATTATATTGGTAAAACATTTGTAATAAAGATGTCTGAGGAAACTTTTAATTTATTGCTAGATTGCATGTTGGCGGTTGCTGGTTTTTCTATGATATTTGCAGTTTTTACTCATTCTTAAGAGTAACTTTTATATACATAGATTGATTTATAAACAGTTGTGTTTATAAACATTATTTTCCTTTCCAATTGAGTTTAATTTTGACAAAATGAAACATGTTACGATGGTCAATTTAAAGTAATATGATCATTCATCGTTTTGCAGGAATTTTGCATGTCGCTTGTAAATTGTTATACAATACAAAAACTTAATAAAAGTTTTTAATTAAAGCTCTTAATGCTATGTTAGAAGTATTTCGATCCACTTCAAGCAAACTTATATTGCTACTGGTTATTGTTTTAGTAGCTATATTGCAATATCAGTTCTGGTTAGGTGAGGGTGGTTATTTTCCTCATCAAGCGCTTATGCAACAGATCCAACAGCAAGCCGAAGTAAATGATGAGCTTAAAGAGCGAAACCGCATTTTGGCAGCTGAGGTTTTTGACCTAAAAAACGGTACAGAAGCAATAGAAGAGCATGCTCGTCTTGATCTTGGTTTAGTTAAGCCTCATGAAACATTTGTTCAAATGAGTACAATTAGTACCAATTATAAGCCTATTTATATTGACCCGAACGCTAAAGTAGATTTGGAAACTAATGAGACACCTCCATCGCCAGACATCCCAGACTAAATTATGGGCAGTTATCCCTGCTGCTGGTTCGGGAAGTCGGTTCTCCAAAACTGAATTAAAGCAATATCAATACATTCAAGACGCTACTGTTTTAGAACATACGGTTAAACGTTTAAACCAACTTCCGTTAAGTGGCTATGTTTTAGCAATTGGTGCACAGGATAATTTTGCCTCGACTTTAGCTTTTCAGGATAAAGATAAGGCTCATTTTTGTAATGGTGGTGCTGAACGTGTGCACTCAGTATTAAACGCCCTAAATTATCTATTGCAGATAGCGGATGAGAATGACTGGGTATTAGTACATGATGCTGCACGACCTTGTGTGACTTTTGAATGTCTTAGTGCTCTTGTTAAAAACGCAGTTGAAACAAACCAGAGTGCTATTTTGGCAATTCCGGTACGCGATACGCTAAAACAAGTAACTAAACAACACCAAATTGATAAAACTGTGAGTCGAGAACTTTTGTGGCAGGCTCAAACTCCCCAAATTGCTAAAATTGGCACGCTTAAAAAAGCAATAGAAACAGCATTAAAAAATAATTTGACCATTACCGATGAGGCGAGTGCACTTGAATCTGTGGGCGAAAGTGTACAAGTGGTCATGGGGCGCTCTGATAATATAAAAATTACTTATCCTGATGATTTGGAACTTGCTCGTTTAATTTTACAATCACAGTCTTAAGGTTTTATATACAGTGCTGATGGTTATTTTATTTATGAAATAGCCTAAGCAAATATGTTGTTTTATACATATCTATCCAAAATTATTGGTATTTCTTTACAACTTGAGTTTATAAGATAGATTAAGTAATTTACTGAGATAATGTTCGATAGTCGAACAAAAAAATCCTAAATCGAACAAAACTATATATAGCTTACTAGATCAAAATACGAAAATTATCAAAAATGATTAAAAGGGAAATCTAAGGGAAACACTCGGGATTGAGTGAAATATTTATCTATTCTTCTCGCCTCAGTGTGCCTAACTCTCTTACCTATCTCTTCTTCAATGAGCACAATGGAGTTGTCTAATGATTGACAAAAGTAAGTCCTCACTAAGCGAGGTTTTATCGCAGATTAAAGATGGTGCAACCATTCTGATTGGTGGTTTTGGTACCGCAGGACAACCCGCTGAACTCATTGACGGTCTGATTGAACTCGGTGTTAAAGGCTTAACCATTGTGAGCAACAATGCCGGTAATGGTGACTATGGTCTGGCTAAACTGCTTAAAGCCGGTTCAGTAAAAAAAGTCATTTGCTCTTTCCCACGTCAGTCAGACTCTTATGTGTTTGATGAACTATACCGTGCCGGAAAGGTGGAACTTGAGGTTGTACCGCAAGGTAATCTGGCTTGTCGTATTCAAGCTGCAGGTATGGGTTTAGGTGCTGTATTTACTCCAACAGGCTTTGGAACTCTTTTGGCCGAAGGTAAAGAAACCCGTGAGATCGATGGGAAAAACTATGTACTTGAATATCCGATCAAGGCTGACTTCGCCCTGATTAAAGCTTATAAGGGCGACCGCTGGGGTAATCTGGTTTACCGTAAATCTGCACGTAACTTTGGCCCGATTATGGCCATGGCTGCGGATGTCACCATTGCTCAGGTTTCTGAAGTGGTGGAGCTGGGTGGATTAGACCCTGAGCACATCATTACCCCGGGTATCTTTGTACAGCATGTTGTACAAGTAACGCCAGCACAGTAAGCAATAAGGAGAAATAACATGAGCTACCAGAAACTCAGCCGTGACCAGATTGCACAACGTGTGGCACAAGATATTCCAGATGGCGCCTATGTGAACTTGGGCATTGGCTTACCAACTAAAATTGCCAGCTACTTACCTAACGATAAAGATATTTTTCTTCATTCTGAAAATGGACTATTGGCATTTGGCCCACCACCAGCTGCAGGTGAAGAAGACCCTGAACTGATTAATGCGGGTAAAGAGTTTGTGACCATGCTTGAAGGCGGCAGCTTTTTCCACCATGGTGACTC
>NZ_JAKTHZ010000030.1:0-4478 GCF_027854645.1 Acinetobacter sp. AOR41_HL
TGTAAGCCCAAAATAGAAATGTCCGGTTTCTCCAAAGTAAAAATGTCCGCTTTTAGAATATGCACTTTTGCAATTTCCTTAGCGGACGGTTTGATATGTTGGTGTCTATGTCGGATAAAGAACTTAAACGATTGTCGGTCTTGCAGGAAATCTGTGATCAACGCATAACCCAGTCCCAAGCTGCTCAGCTACTTCATATTTCAGAGCGTCAGATCAGGCGTTTATTGCAAAAATACAAAGCTCAAGGCCCAGCTGCATTAGCCCATGCCGGTCGTGGTCAAATCAGCAATTCCAGGCTTCCTGAAGAGCTCAGACTCAAGTGCCTCAATATTGTTTCTGATCAACTGCATGGTTTCGGACCCACTTTAGCGCATGAAAAGCTCACCACCGTTCATGGCTTTGATATTTCAGTGGAAACACTGCGTTCCTGGATGATTGCAGCCGATTTATGGACTCCTCGTGCCAAGCGTCTGAAACGCCCGTATCAGCCTCGTTATAACCGGGACTGTTATGGTGAACTGATCCAAATCGATGGCTCACACCATGACTGGTTTGAAGGTCGAGCCCCTAAATGCTGTCTGCTGGTATTTATCGATGATGCCACAGGCAAATTACAGCATTTACGCTTCTGTAAGTCAGAATCAACCTTTGACTATATGATTTCAACACGTTTGTATGTTGAGCAGCATGGTAAGCCTTTAGCCTTCTACAGCGATAAACATTCAGTCTTCAGGGTGAATCAAAGCAGTAAGAAAGACACCAAGATTACCCAGTTTGGGCGCGTACTCAGCACCCTGAATATCGATATTATCTTCGCTAATTCACCACAGGCCAAAGGCCGTGTAGAACGAGCCAATAGAACGCTTCAGGACCGTCTGATCAAAGAAATGCGTCTGGAAGGCATCAGTTCGATTGCCGAAGCCAATGCCTGGCTACCCTGCTTCATTGAGCAGTTCAATCAGAAGTTTGCCAAGATGGCCTTTAATCCCAAGGATCTACACCGGACTGTCACTGAAACAGCCGAAGAATTAGATGATATTTTTACCTGGCGTGAACCCCGCAGAGTCACGAATAGCCTGACGATCACTTATGATAAGTGCGTATATCTCTTGGAAAACACGGAAGAAAACCAAAGATTGATTGGCAAGTATCTTGAGTTTCTGGAATACCCGAATAGTACAGTCGCGATTGAATATCAGGGAAGAAAAATCAATTACAGCATCTTCGATAAATTAAGTCAGCTCAACCAGCGAGAGATTGTTGAAAATAAACGTTTGGGTTCTGTATTAGCCCATATTCAACAGCAGCATGAAGAACTAGAACAACAAAATAAACGCAATCGTTCTCAAAAGATGCCAAGCAGACGTGCACAGAAAACAGTAATCAAAGAACGAAATCTGAATCCTGTGCTTGACTTGGAAATGTCGGTATAGGACATTTCTATTTGGTTTTAAGGTAGGACATTTCTACTTAGGAATAACAGAACAAATTGAAACATATAAAAATCAAAAATTTATGCTATAAATAATTTGCTCGACGATGTCGAAAAGCCGACTTGGAAACAAGTCGGCTTTTTTATGAGCAGTTTTGATATATTTTGCCAATAAAATTGATTAAAAAGCGATCAAATCGTAATTTCCTTCCGATTCCTTAAGGCTTCCATTTCTGAATTTATCCCCATTTCTTACGGATAAGCTTTGGGATAATTTTTGATGATTTCTTGTACGCTTTGGCTTACAGCATTTTACGAAATTGTTTGTATCCAAGCACCAGTGAAGTCCCTATGATCGATCTATATGAACAGGATGTTCAATGACTTAAAACAAGAATAATCAGTCAGACACCATGACCATTAGGTAGTCAGCCCTACCTATGCGCTCCACACCGAAAAATCCCGACATGACGTCGGGATTTTTTATTGTCATTTGAATAATAATTCAATTAAGCATAAAATATAGATTGTAATCTATATTATGGTTGTAATATGTGGACAGTCATTACAACGGATCTGTTTAACGAATGGCTTGCACAGCAAGATGAATCTACACAAGAGAAAGTACTCGCAGCGTTGGTCGTTCTACAGCAACAGGGACCAAGTTTAGGTCGTCCTTTAGTAGATACCGTCTATGACTCCAAATTTACCAATATGAAAGAGCTACGTGTTCAGCATCGAGGTAAACCACTGAGAGCCTTTTTCGCGTTTGATCCTTTACGACAAGCTATTGTGCTGTGTATCGGTGATAAAGGCGGTAAAAAGCGTTTTTATAAAGAGATGTTAGATATTGCCGATCAGCAATACGAAATTCATCTTTCAACTTTAGGAGATCAATCTAATGGCTAAGACCCTACAAGAATTATTGGCTAATCGCTCTCCAGAGAGTCAAGCTCGTATTCAACAAATGGCGGATGAATTATTGTTGGAAACTCAGCTTCACCTTATTCGTGAAGAGTTAGAGATTTCTCAAAAAGAACTGGCTGCAACCCTTGGAATCAAACAGCCTTCATTGTCAGCAATCGAAAATCGTGGTCATGATCTTAAAATTTCAACGATGAAAAAGTATGTCGAAGCAATGGGCGGAAAACTTCGTATAGATGTAGAGCTTCCAACAGGAAAACACATAGGATTCAATGTCTAATAATAAACCTTTGAAAAATAGTAGTAAATTACTTGTTAACTTGGACAAGTTTATATTTTTAGTCAATGCTGCTGATAGCCTAGAGGAAATTGAGATTATTAGAGATTTATGCTGTGACTATTTTTCACATTGTAAGAAGTCAAGCTATTACACTGATATTTTCGACAATGCTTATTGGATAAAATATTACGAAATAACTTAATCTTTCCAGATTCGCATAAGAGATTTTATGCTAAATAGATATGAGAAAGGCCATAAATTGTGACTTTTTCATATACGAAGAGAGCTGAGAACTTTCGTTTTATTGATTTATTCAAAATGAAGCTGATATTGATGTGTGGTGATTTTAATTTTTAGTTGCTTATATTTTCTTTTCGTAGCGCTCAGAGCTGAATTAGACACTTCTGTATAAAATATAGGATCATTCATCAAATCAGAAAATAATTTATATCCAATCAATAATTTACTGTATTTATTCCCCTCTTTGAGATTCGTTTCAATTAATTGATCTAAATCTTTTACAGAAAAACTATACATATTAGCCTAGATAGAGTGTTTCTGAACGGGCACCATACAGGGTTGGCGATAAGAACTAAAGTTAAATTAGGTATTGATATATGGAATATTATTGTAAAAATAATAGCTTAAACTTATATCGAGGCTAAACTTTACTCCTTTAATAGTAAAAATCTTATTCAGGATCCAAGATATATCCTTCTAAAAGACTTTAGTCCTTCTCTTTTTCAAGTCAAATTTACCCGTAATTCTGGCTAGAATACTCTCTCAAAATTGCATATACCCTATATTTATCTTGATATAAGGTCTTTTCTATAATTTTTTGGATATCTTCACTAGTCCATTTTTGCTGCTTAGCTTTAAAAATAAACTGTGATTGCAGAACAAATGAGTGTTCACCTTTTCTTAAATAAAGATTCTTGACTTTTTTTTGCATAAGAAACAATTCAATAACCTATAATCTTAAACTTTATACTAGTTGGGAAAAATTTACTTTTAATTATAACTTAATAAAACACTTAACTTGTAAAGAAAACTAAATTTCAGTTACTTAATAGACAAAAAAATATTATTATTTTTGTATCAGTAATGTTTAATATTCTTTGGATTGTATGTTGTGGGTTCTTATAGTATTTCTAGGTTTAATCAGTACACTATTAATTATTTCCATATTAAAAGAGTATTTTAAGAATCCTTTCAAATAGAAGAATAAATTCTAGTTTGTTAAGGCTTTGTTGCACAAAGATTTAAAAGTTAAGACTTCTCATGTCTACTCAAATTTAAATGACAACTCGGGTATGTGGTCTGCCTAAGTCCGTAAATTTATTTAATACTGCCATACGTGCATGAATCTGATTGACTTGGCTTTGAAAATTTCTCGCACTGAGTTTATCCCCTAATAATTTGATGCAATGCATCTTGGTTTCAACCAAACTTCGCCGATGATAGCCTGACCATTTCTTCCAAATAGTTCTTCCTAAACGTTTAACTGTTCGAAGCAACTCATTGCGTTCTAGCGAGCCCATCTTTTTATCTTTCCATGGCTTCGCATTTTTTCTTGGTGGAATCACTGCATGTGCTTGCCGATCCGCAATGACCTGTCGGCACTGTTTGGTATCATAAGCTCCATCGGTATAGACGGAGTCAACTCTCTCATCTTGTGGAATCTGATCGAGTAAATCACCAAGTACCTGTGAATCACTCACATTGCTGGTTGTGAGCTGAACAGCGCGTATTTGTAAGGTTTTAGCATCTATACCAATATGTAATTTACGCCATTGGCGACGATATTCAGGCTGATGTTTTTTACGCTTCCATTCACCCTCA
>NZ_JAKTHZ010000031.1:0-4977 GCF_027854645.1 Acinetobacter sp. AOR41_HL
TGTAAGCCCAAAATAGAAATGTCCGGTTTCTCCAAAGTAAAAATGTCCGCTTTTAGAATATGCACTTTTGCAATTTCCTTAGCGGACGGTTTGATATGTTGGTGTCTATGTCGGATAAAGAACTTAAACGATTGTCGGTCTTGCAGGAAATCTGTGATCAACGCATAACCCAGTCCCAAGCTGCTCAGCTACTTCATATTTCAGAGCGTCAGATCAGGCGTTTATTGCAAAAATACAAAGCTCAAGGCCCAGCTGCATTAGCCCATGCCGGTCGTGGTCAAATCAGCAATTCCAGGCTTCCTGAAGAGCTCAGACTCAAGTGCCTCAATATTGTTTCTGATCAACTGCATGGTTTCGGACCCACTTTAGCGCATGAAAAGCTCACCACCGTTCATGGCTTTGATATTTCAGTGGAAACACTGCGTTCCTGGATGATTGCAGCCGATTTATGGACTCCTCGTGCCAAGCGTCTGAAACGCCCGTATCAGCCTCGTTATAACCGGGACTGTTATGGTGAACTGATCCAAATCGATGGCTCACACCATGACTGGTTTGAAGGTCGAGCCCCTAAATGCTGTCTGCTGGTATTTATCGATGATGCCACAGGCAAATTACAGCATTTACGCTTCTGTAAGTCAGAATCAACCTTTGACTATATGATTTCAACACGTTTGTATGTTGAGCAGCATGGTAAGCCTTTAGCCTTCTACAGCGATAAACATTCAGTCTTCAGGGTGAATCAAAGCAGTAAGAAAGACACCAAGATTACCCAGTTTGGGCGCGTACTCAGCACCCTGAATATCGATATTATCTTCGCTAATTCACCACAGGCCAAAGGCCGTGTAGAACGAGCCAATAGAACGCTTCAGGACCGTCTGATCAAAGAAATGCGTCTGGAAGGCATCAGTTCGATTGCCGAAGCCAATGCCTGGCTACCCTGCTTCATTGAGCAGTTCAATCAGAAGTTTGCCAAGATGGCCTTTAATCCCAAGGATCTACACCGGACTGTCACTGAAACAGCCGAAGAATTAGATGATATTTTTACCTGGCGTGAACCCCGCAGAGTCACGAATAGCCTGACGATCACTTATGATAAGTGCGTATATCTCTTGGAAAACACGGAAGAAAACCAAAGATTGATTGGCAAGTATCTTGAGTTTCTGGAATACCCGAATAGTACAGTCGCGATTGAATATCAGGGAAGAAAAATCAATTACAGCATCTTCGATAAATTAAGTCAGCTCAACCAGCGAGAGATTGTTGAAAATAAACGTTTGGGTTCTGTATTAGCCCATATTCAACAGCAGCATGAAGAACTAGAACAACAAAATAAACGCAATCGTTCTCAAAAGATGCCAAGCAGACGTGCACAGAAAACAGTAATCAAAGAACGAAATCTGAATCCTGTGCTTGACTTGGAAATGTCGGTATAGGACATTTCTATTTGGTTTTAAGGTAGGACATTTCTACTTAGGAATAACAGTTATGTAACTTACACCTAGGCCTTTAATCCTCCTTATTCTTATACACTGGTACTGTGCTTTGCTTAGCCAACAATGAAATTTTTGGCTAAAGTCTGATAAAAATATTATGTCTTATCTTTCACGCTCCATTTTAGCTATTGCACTACATCCTAGAAAGCATGGCATTTTTATAAATTATTTCTTTACTTTTTTAAGCTTCATTGTGCATTAACGCCAAAACTGCGATTTAACTAAAAATTCAAAATTTGAATTAAATTACAGATATGAAACTTAATTGTTAATTGAATAACCAAATTTAGGCAGCTTTCTTCTCTACAACTATAAAATAATTTTCTTATATCTAAATGCTACTTATTTAAAATTAAATTACCTAGATTTCAGCAAAGTTATAACTTGCCTCATACAATGAGAGTTTATTTAATTATGCTAAACAACTCTACTTACTGTTTAAAATGTATTCAATATTGTTCTTATTAACTTAAAGCTTTTATATTTTGATTTATATAAATTACCACAAATTAGAGTTAAGGCTCTAATTACATAACTATTTTTAGTAAAATATATTATTTTATTAAATAATATAAATTTTTAAATCATCGAGTTTTTTTAATTTTTTTAAAAAAATAAGAATATTTTAAATTAAAGCATTCATTATCAGTAATTTAATTTTATACAAACTAAGATTCATTATTTATTTAAAATGTGATTTTATTATCATTTTTAGCAAAATAGCTATAAAGCAATAACTATTTATATAAATAAAATAATTAGTGAGATATACGTCACATGTTATTTATTATTTTTTTATTAAAATGAATTTTCATATTGTTTTTAAATAAAAATTATTGTATCTCTTATATTAACTATTTAATAAATAGGTATATATAAAATGAAAAATAATATATTTAAAATTGTAGTTTTGGCGGTACTTTCCACTTCCCCACTATTTTGTTATGCGAATAACACAATAATGATTAAAGGAAATATTGTTGAAGATACTTGTTCTACAGTAAATATTGAAAAAGAATGCGCTCAAATCAATTCTTTGAATACAACTATTGATACTCAATATTTAAACAAAGATAATGTGTTCAACTTAGCGCGACATACTGAAAAAATGGATACGAGTATTGAAACTATAAGTGCTAATAAAAAAGTAGTGCTTGTTAACTATCATTGAAATGAACGAGCTTTCAACATCAACTCAGTCTTAACTCTTTACGGTTACTTAAGTATGAATGGCCTTATAAGAGTGAATTTTTGACTTTATAGTGCAATACTTAGCTAGAGTTAACAATTCGCTCTTATTTGCTTAATAAATGATAAATTTTTCACGTTTTTTCATGCATAAAGATAAATTGTTCTATATAATTACTTCATTAAATTTTTCTTAAAATAATTTTCTTTAATTGTATTTTTCTTTTGCAATTATTCTTAATAGAACTTCTATCAAATATTTCATATTTAAAAACAAAATCTTAACTCAAAAAGAGCATTAGTCATGTTTACTCTAAATTCATGGTATTTTTTCTTATTATTTAAAAAATATGTGATCTAGTTTGCATTTTATTTAAAAAATGTTAGTATCGCCGCATTACTTTTCAAGATGTCAACCTCTGGAAAAGTAACAGATTAAACTTTTATCCAGACTTTTTGAGAAAACACTATGAAAAAACTTGCTTTGATCGCTGCTCTTTCAGTTGTAGGGATTGCGAACGCTCAAGCTGCTGATGGTACAATTACAATTAATGGTTTAGTTACAGACAAAACTTGTGACATCGTTACACCTGCTGGTAAAGATTTCACAGTTACTCTTCCAACTGTTTCTAAACAAACTTTAGCAGCTGCTGGTAACGTTGCTGGTCGTACTCCTTTCCAGATCAAATTAGCTAACTGTTCAGAAGGTAAAGTTGCGACTTACTTCGAACCAGGTGCAACGGTTGACTTCAATACTGGTCGTTTACTTAACCAAGACGCTACTGGTGCTAAAAACGTTAACGTTCAACTTTTAGGTAGCAACAACCAAGTAATTCCAGTTCTTGCTGCTGGTGCAAATGGCGCTCAAGCAAACTCTCAATGGGTTGACGTTGCAGCAGCTGGTAGTGCAGACCTTAACTACTATGCTGAATACTATGCAACTGGCGCTTCTACTGCTGGTAAAGTGAACACTTCTGTTCAATACACAATTATCTATCAATAATTGATGGATGATAGGGTTTCTATATCCGTATAGAAGCCCTATTTTGTGTAACGCTTTCCCGAACTTCCTTGGCTGAGAATCCTGAAATGAAATTGAACAGTTATAATTTTTTGCTCTGTACACGACAAATTTCATAGAGCCCTTGTCCTATCAGGCTTTTTCTTTCTTAAAATTGCGAGCACTTTCTTAAATTCTTCTTTTTTTCCAAAACCAATCAAACGTAGAATAGCCATTTGAACATAGTCCAAACCGTAGCGAAATAAACTTACTGAAAGTCGTCCATGCTTCTTTATTTTTATCGCTTTTTTTCGATCATGTTGCCATTCACCTGTTAAATAGCACCAACAGAAACCGATCGCTAGCACTGCTATCAATTTCTTGACTCGTCTAGGGTCTGTTAAACGAGTATTTTCAAGATTGAATCCACGTCCTTTGAGACAACTAAATAAGGTTTCGATTTCCCAGCGTAATGCATAATCACCAATAGCAGAAGCATTAAACATAGGAGAAACAACAAGTAAAAGTTCTCCATCTTCTAATCGTAACGCACTAATATACAGTTTCACTCGACCAACCCAAATACGTCGTTTACGACATTCAGTTTGACCAACTTGAAGATGACGAAATAAATCACTAATTTTATGACTCTTGGCTAAGTGATTGGTCACAATAAAGTTTTTTTAACACGTATACAGAAGTTAATGTCATTTTCAATTAACCATATAAACCATTTCTCACCGATAAATTCTCTGTCTGCAAACACATTCACAATACGATCTTTACCAAAAATGGAGATAAAGCGTTGAATCAAAGCAATACGCTCTTTTGTATCTGAATTTCCACGTTTATTGAGCAATGTCCAAACAATAGGTATCGCTATTCCACGATAGACGATGGCTAACATCAAGATATTGATATCTCGTTTTCCCCATTTCCAATTGGTTCTATCCAAAGTTAATTGGACTTTATCGAATGAAAATATATTGAAAATTAACTGAGAAATTTGACGATAATCGAAATACTGATCTGCAAAGAAGCGTTGTATACGTCGATAAAATGATTGTGGTAAGCACTTGATGGGTAAGGCTTTAGATGCAGAAGAAAGATTACATGTCTGTTTTACAATTAATGCAAGCATAATCAGTGTAAAACATTTTACACGTGACTTGTTCCACTTTAGATATTTGTTTAAGATGAGATGTAACTCATTGAAATGTGTCATCATATTCATCGTCAGAAAACAAGTATTATGCCATTATTTCAATGAGTTGTCTTTTTTTGTCGTGTACAAAG
>NZ_JAKTHZ010000032.1:0-29367 GCF_027854645.1 Acinetobacter sp. AOR41_HL
TGTAAGCCCAAAATAGAAATGTCCGGTTTCTCCAAAGTAAAAATGTCCGCTTTTAGAATATGCACTTTTGCAATTTCCTTAGCGGACGGTTTGATATGTTGGTGTCTATGTCGGATAAAGAACTTAAACGATTGTCGGTCTTGCAGGAAATCTGTGATCAACGCATAACCCAGTCCCAAGCTGCTCAGCTACTTCATATTTCAGAGCGTCAGATCAGGCGTTTATTGCAAAAATACAAAGCTCAAGGCCCAGCTGCATTAGCCCATGCCGGTCGTGGTCAAATCAGCAATTCCAGGCTTCCTGAAGAGCTCAGACTCAAGTGCCTCAATATTGTTTCTGATCAACTGCATGGTTTCGGACCCACTTTAGCGCATGAAAAGCTCACCACCGTTCATGGCTTTGATATTTCAGTGGAAACACTGCGTTCCTGGATGATTGCAGCCGATTTATGGACTCCTCGTGCCAAGCGTCTGAAACGCCCGTATCAGCCTCGTTATAACCGGGACTGTTATGGTGAACTGATCCAAATCGATGGCTCACACCATGACTGGTTTGAAGGTCGAGCCCCTAAATGCTGTCTGCTGGTATTTATCGATGATGCCACAGGCAAATTACAGCATTTACGCTTCTGTAAGTCAGAATCAACCTTTGACTATATGATTTCAACACGTTTGTATGTTGAGCAGCATGGTAAGCCTTTAGCCTTCTACAGCGATAAACATTCAGTCTTCAGGGTGAATCAAAGCAGTAAGAAAGACACCAAGATTACCCAGTTTGGGCGCGTACTCAGCACCCTGAATATCGATATTATCTTCGCTAATTCACCACAGGCCAAAGGCCGTGTAGAACGAGCCAATAGAACGCTTCAGGACCGTCTGATCAAAGAAATGCGTCTGGAAGGCATCAGTTCGATTGCCGAAGCCAATGCCTGGCTACCCTGCTTCATTGAGCAGTTCAATCAGAAGTTTGCCAAGATGGCCTTTAATCCCAAGGATCTACACCGGACTGTCACTGAAACAGCCGAAGAATTAGATGATATTTTTACCTGGCGTGAACCCCGCAGAGTCACGAATAGCCTGACGATCACTTATGATAAGTGCGTATATCTCTTGGAAAACACGGAAGAAAACCAAAGATTGATTGGCAAGTATCTTGAGTTTCTGGAATACCCGAATAGTACAGTCGCGATTGAATATCAGGGAAGAAAAATCAATTACAGCATCTTCGATAAATTAAGTCAGCTCAACCAGCGAGAGATTGTTGAAAATAAACGTTTGGGTTCTGTATTAGCCCATATTCAACAGCAGCATGAAGAACTAGAACAACAAAATAAACGCAATCGTTCTCAAAAGATGCCAAGCAGACGTGCACAGAAAACAGTAATCAAAGAACGAAATCTGAATCCTGTGCTTGACTTGGAAATGTCGGTATAGGACATTTCTATTTGGTTTTAAGGTAGGACATTTCTACTTAGGAATAACAGCGTTATAATTCTCTTGAAAATTCAACGCTGTAGTTTCTTTTTTGCCCAACCTCCCCAAGGTGGGCTTTTTTTTTATGATTTTTCACGTTCCACGCCTATTATTTAAGCAATGTTCCACAACTTTGTTCATATCAGTTAAACAATCGTGGTTAATCATAGGGTCTAAAAAAACGGCTCCAAAACCCTCTTTTCTCAGGCTCTGGTTCAATGTGATCCGGCACCGGAATCCGCTTATTTTCTGTCTGCTCCGGGGTAGTCAATCCGTCATATTTCGGCTCAAGTTCTGACCGAGGATATGTTGCTATATCCGGGTCTGGTTTCTGATCGGTAAACGTAGTCATATTGGATTGTGGAGGCTTCATTTCAATGAGGGTCAGCAGTGTATCTATGCGAGCGTTTGCCTTGGCTTCACGATCTTCGGCTTTTTCTAACTGCTTTTTTAAAAAATCGATTTGGCTTTGAGTTCTACAACTGTTTTATCTGTGTATTCAGGTATATTTTGATTTTGTATTGAAGAATACAATATGTGTATTCTTCAATACACTCAAGCTTTAAAGCCTAGGTTCTTTAGAGGGGGTAAGAAGTGCTTTTGTTGTATTGGATCTCTCAGCATTTCTTTGATTTTTGCTGCTAGGCTATCATAGCTCTCATTACCATTTGCTAAGTTTGAAAATTCAGGTAGTCGTGAAAGCTGATTGCCAAACATATTGAGCTGAGCCATTAAAGAATGACCGGACGCATGACGGTCAGGTTGTTGTATGCACGTCAAATAGCCGCTTTACGAAGCAGTGCTTCTCATCGGATGGCTTTGAAATCAAGTGCTGGAATAGCGAGAAAGTACGGGTAACTTTCTCTTTTTCAAGAAGAATGTACGATCAAGTCTGAACTAATACAAATAAGCCCAAGTGAACAATCAAATCAGCGATACGGCTTAAAGAATCGGCTCCCAAAGCCTCTTTTTTCCGGTTCAGGCTGTACGTGTTCAGGAATAGGAATTCGCTTATTCTCGATTACCCAGTTTAGTGTCGCAAGTTGTACATCTGCTAAACCTTGCCAATCTGCTTTTAAATATTCAATCACCTCTGTTTTGTATAAGCCATTCACCGTTTCAGCCAAAGCAATATCATATGAATCACCAGTCGTACCGACTGATGGTCGTAAATTTGCTGCCTCTAAACGATGACATTGTTGTCAAAATGCAGGGTACTGGTGGCTCCCCTTAGGGGCATAATTTGTTGAAGCCTAGGTTACTACTAAAAAATTAAAAAAACATTAAAAAATAGTAGCTTAGAGCTCCCATTTTTATGTTAGCTTTCTAAGTCTCTATGTTAATTTGAAGAATACTTCATCATAATGTCCGAATACAGCTATATTTTTTTGATTTCTACAATATCACTTGATTCAATTAGCGATTGGATATTACCAAATAAACTTTGAATATAATCAGAGGCTATATGGATATCTAAATCCTCTCTGCTACGCCATTCTTCTAAGAAGAAATATCTATTCGAGTCATTTTCGCTAATATAAAGCTCATATTTCAAGCATCCTTCTTCGTTAAGCGTAGGCTCTATTACACTTTTTAAAAGCGCTTCTAATGTCTCTTTTTGATCTGATTTTGCCTTAAAGTTCGCAATTATTGAAATAGTCATTATTTCACCTTGAATTTGTTTTAGAAGTTTTCTAGTACAATTTTGCCTTTTGACTTGCCTGATTCAAGTAACTTATGCGCCTTCTCCAAGTTTGCAGCGTTAATTTTGCCTAGATTTTGGTTGAGGGTACTTCTAATTTTTTGCTGGTCAACTAATTGGGCAACCTGTTGCAACAGATCACCTTGCTTTTCAATATCATCGGTTTCATACATTGAACGAGTGAACATCAACTCCCAATGGATAGAAATAGATTTAGTCTTAAACGGCATAATATCAAATGTTTGTGGATCATCGATCAATCCAAGCTTGCCTTGTGGTGCAATCAGAGAAACTATTTGGTTGATATATGTTTCTGTATGATTTGTAGAGAATACGTATTTTGGTTTTGCAATGCCTAGTGTCTCGATTTGTGCATTTAAATCTTTGCTATGATCAATGACATGGTCGGCACCAAGTGATTCCACCCAAGATTTCGTTTCTTCACGTGAAGCCGTTGCTATAACGGTCAGATTTGTTTTTGCTTTTAGGAGTTGGATAGCGATTGATCCTACACCACCTGCACCACCAATAATTAAAATACTGCCAACTTCTGTTTCTGAAATTTGAAACCGATCAAACAGCATTTCCCATGCCGTTATTGCAGTTAATGGCAATGCTGCTGCTTCTGCATTAGATACTGTAATTGGTTTAAGACTGATAATTCGTTCATCGACTGCTTGAAACTCAGCATTACTACCATCTCGGGTTAAATCGCCAGCATACCAAACAGAATCTCCTACTTTAAACGAGGTAACTTTTGAGCCAACTTCAATAATTTCCCCAACGGCATCCCAACCTAAAATACGATTATTTGCTTCAGACGAATTTTTTCTCACTTTGGTATCAACTGGATTCACAGAGATTGCCTGAACTTTTACCAGTACATCACGCTCCTTAAGCGTAGGCTTCGCTTTTTCAATATCTACCAATGAATTTTTAAAATCATCATGGTTATTTATAACATACGATACGGCTTTCATAGATTTGTCCTTAACTTTAAAAAAATATAGTAAAAATGGGAGCGAGGTGCTCCCATTTTATGTTAATCAATAATTAAAACTCTTGGCTCGTTGGGCGTAAAACAATTTCATTAATATCTACATCCGCAGGCTGTTCAATTGCATAAGCAATTGCTCGAGCGACTGAGTCAGCTGGTATGGCTTGTTTGTAGAAATCAGTAACAAACTCTGAACTTTCTTTATGAGAAGAACCAAATTTTAGTTCTGACTCAACTGCACCAGGCTCAATAGTAGTCGTTCTAATTGTTCCCCCAACTTCATGACGAAGTCCTTCAGAGATGGCTCTTACAGCAAACTTAGTACCGCTATAAACAGTACCTCCCGGACTAAATACTTTTATCCCTGCAACAGATGCGAGATTAATAAAGTGTCCAAAGTTTTGTTTTTGGAAAACAGGTAGGGTAGCTGCAATACCATAAAGAACACCTTTAATATTAATGTCGATCATACGATCCCATTCATCAACTTTTAGCTCACTTAATGGTGCAATAGACATTAATCCAGCATTGTTTACCAATACATCGATTTGACCAAATGCACTTAATGCCTTTTCAATAAGTGCTTGTACTTCATGTGGTTTGGTTATATCCATACCAATAAATTCAGCTTGACCACCTTCAGTACGAATGTCGTGAACAATAGCCTCTAATTTTTCAGTACGTCTAGCACCAAGTACAACCTTTGCACCTTTTTTAGCAAGTAAGCGAGCAGTAGCTTCACCTAAACCACTACTTGCACCTGTGATAACAATAACTTTATTTTCTATATTATTCATACAAGTAACCTTCAACCTATCTGTCAATCATATTTGATGGGTTAAGTATTACAGCCTTGTTATATATAATAAATGAATAATATTATCTTTCAGAATTCCTATTTACGGAATAATTGCCATAACACAGGATTGGACATGCATAACAAATTGGAAATGATGCGTATCTTTTGTGTCGCAGCAGAGTCTCGAAATTTTAAAGAGGCAGCAACTCAGCTGGGTATTTCTCCACAGGCAGTGACACGGGCAATAAAAGAGCTAGAAGAGCAGCGCGGAGAGATTCTGTTTTACAGGAGTACTCGACAAATTAAAATTACCGCTGATGGTGAGCGTCTGGCAAAGCAAGCACGTTTTGCGGTGGGATCGATCGATGCTTTGTTTGTAAAAGACACCAAGGAAAAACGAGATGAAATGCGTGGAACTGTGCGTCTTACTGTGTCGTCTGTGTTAGGGCGCAAATTGGTAGTACCTGCACTAGCAGAATTTGCCACACGTTATCCAGATATTGTCGTGGATTGTGTGCTAACAGATTCACACTCGGATGTGATCGATGAGCGGATAGATATCGGGATCAGATTTGGATTTTTGCCGGACAATCGATATGTGGCAAGGGAATTGGCTAAAGTGAACTTTTATTCAGTGGGTACGCCAGAGTTAATTGATAAGGTTGGAATGCCCAAAAAAATTATTGACCTAGATAAATACCCTCTAACAGCATTAGTCGATCATAAAACAGGACGTTACTGGCCATGGACATTCACCGAAAGTCGAAGCTTTACGCCATCAAAGCCCCGTTTTATTACAGATGATCTAGAAGCTGAATTTCAAGCTATTCTCGCTGGAGTTGGATTCGGACACATGCCTGGATTTCTAGTTTTGCCGTGGCTTAGGAGTGGTAAGCTCATTCAGATATTTCATGAGGAAACCTCTCCTGTTTGGCGCCTGTATTTATATCGTCCACAGCGGGGCCCGACACCTTTGCGAATCCGAGCATTGTTTGATTACTTAGTGGAAGTGCTGGGCCATATAGAAACCTGAATCAGATAAGACCATCATGTATCTAGAGTAACTACAATTTTTCCTATTTGCTGATTTGATTCAAGATAGCGCTGAGCGTCATGCATGTCCTCAAAGTTAAAGCAACGGTCGATCACTGGACGAAGATATCCTGCACCTATACTGCTAAGAATAAATCGTCTGGCTTGCTCCCTTAGAACAGGGTCATGCAGAACCTCAAGGAACAAAAAACCTCGCATGGTTAAGCTCTTGCGTAATGCAACTTTAAGGGGAAATGGTGTGATCTCCTGGCTAAGTGCACCATGCATAACCATCGTTCCTCCCACAGACATCGCTTTGGCAATCTGTTCAATATGTGGCCCTCCTACAGCATCGAAGGCGACATCAAGATATTCTCCACCCAAACGTGAAACAAGCGCCTCATACAAATCTGGTTCATCTTCACTGGCTATAACATTTTTAACACCGAGATCCAGTAAACGTTGCTTTTTCTCTATCGTTTGTGTACTTGCAATGACCTTAGCACCCGCTGCTTCAGCGATCTGTATCGCAGCTAGTCCTACGCTACTTGAAGCTGCTGTGATCAAGATCGTTTTGCCTTTCGAAACTCCACCAGCATGGATTACACCACCCCAAGCCGTTAAATACTGCATCCAGATTGAAGAAGCTTCTTGCCAGCTTAAACCATCGGGTTTGTGAACTAAAAAAGTTTCTGGAATCAGAAGTTTGTCCGCATATGTCCCATATTTGGCTAGATTGTCAGTCGGAAGAATCGATACTGCATCTCCTGGAGAAAATTGGCGTACACCTTCACCTATCGCAAGAACTATGCCTGCTCCCTCATATCCCAGACGAGAAGGGAATACTGCCTTTTGAATATAAGTACCACGCCGAAACATTACATCAGCCCGGTTAAGTCCGATCGTTTTCATCTGGATTAGAACTTCTCCTGCTGCTGGCAAAGCAACAGGAAGTGTTTCTAATGTCAGAACATCTGTATCTCCAATACTATTGAAGCGCCAAGTCTTGGCTTGAAGTGCGTTAAATGACATCAATCACGACCTTAATATTGGCAGAGCGATCTTGAACAGCATCATGAGCCTCAATCGCTTGGTCTAGAGTAAAATGACGAGGATCAACAATAGGACGCAGTTTACCTTCCTCAACGAGACGAGTCGCGATCTTAAGGATATCACCATGATGAGCACGGCGATTGCCTGTTAACATCGGCATTAGGACGAATACGCCAGACACTGTGGCACACCGTAGAGATGAATTCGCTAAATTATGATTACCAAATGCAGCACAGCTGGTAATGTGGCCATAGTGAGTTGTCATGGAAAGTGATGCTTCGAGTACTGGACCACCCACAGTGTCGTAAACAATGTTAAAACCTTGACCCTCAGGGCTTGCAGCAATAATGTCATCGGAAGATGCTGTTGTGTAATCGAGAGGTGTTGCACCGAGTTCTGAAATCAGTGATTGATCAGCTGTACGACCAGTCGCCCAAACATTTGCATCAAGTGCTTTTGCAAGCTGAACAACCATATAACCAACGCCACCAGCACCACCCTGGACCAGTACAGTTTGCCCTGGTTGGACCTTCGCATTATCCACTAAACCTTCCCAAGCGGTAAGGAACGTTAATGGTAGTACTGCTGCCTCGCGCATAGAGATATTGCGTGGCTTTAATGCAATCAGATCAGCATCTGCTACAACATATTCTGCTAAAGATCCTTGAAGACCACGAACGCCACCAATCAGACCGTAAACTTCATCTCCAACGTTGAAGTGGGTGACACCTTCACCAACAGCAGTTACAACCCCAGCCATATCTGTTCCCAACACGGCAGGAAGCTCTGGCATAGCATATGGTGCTTCACCAAGACGAATTTTATAATCAATAGGGTTTACACCACCAGCATGAATACGTACTAGAACTTGCCCAGCCTCTGGTTGAGGTATAGGGAGTTCTACACGTGTAAATTCATGATCACCAAAATTTTCTAAGATAAGAGCATTCATCATCTTATTCATAGTTGTTCCTTATTTTTAACTGGAGGGATGATGTGCACAGTACCAAAGTAAATTAATCCAATAAATGATATTTATAGGATTTAATAATTCCTAAATAATTAATAATATGCCTCTTGCGTTATTGAAAATTTAATCAGTAGATCTCTTGCATAAATCAACGAATGATCAATTCATTGATTTTTGAACTAATAAGTGGGGTATTTTCGTTTATTAGGGCTTACACATTGACGGATTCAAAAAAGTATAAAAATAAGCTCAAGGAACACGTTTTTTATTGATTGATAAAGATTATCAAGGGTTAAAACGATTAAATATTCCTGACTTAATGCCATTTAAAGCAAGTCAGAAAAGGCCATTAGGGCGTGTCCTCATTTGGCTTTGCACCAAATTAACATGCAAGCAATGTAAATCATAGACTGATAATTTCGTGCAAGTTTATCAAATCGCGTCGCTATCGCTCGGAAATGTTTTAATCTAGCAAAGGCATTTTCAACTAAATGCCTTAAGCGATATAAATACGGATCCTATTCTTTATTTTATATCTTACTGTTTGATTTAATTGGGAAAATCGGCACAATATTTTGCTTTTTTGCCAACGTCCTAATTTTTTCCGAATCATAGCCTTTATCTGCAATCAGATAATTTGCTGGATCAATCTCACCAATCAACTGCTCCGCAACTTGGCTGTCATGGACTTCACCTCCAGTGATTTTAAAATCAATCGGCAATCCATTCGCGTCGGTTGCCAGATGGATTTTTGTGGTTCTTTCACCTCTAGACTGTCCAATTGCTCGCTCGAAACCATGCCGAGCTCTACTTGCATGCTGATGCGTGCGTATGTAGCTTTCGTCAATGAATACCCATTCTTGATCCAATACGCCTCGTAGTTTAAAAAAATTTATCCCATAAGCCCTTGCTTGCCCAACGATTAAAACGGTTATATGCTATTTCCCAAAGACAAAATTTTTCAGGAACATCACGCCATGTTGCACCTGTACGTAATTTCCATAAGATGGCTTCCATGATATTTCTACTGTTCTTTGAACAATAACAACCATGAAATTGCATCGTAGACTGGATTTGTTGCCAAATATCATCGGTGAGTAGAGTTCGTGCCATTGAGAAATATACAAATAAAAAGAGATTAAATTATTCTTTTAAACCCTTAAAACCAATTTTTCAAATGAGGACACGCCCTAATAGATAAACAGTTGCAATATCTTGACTTCGTTTAAAGTGTAGTATGTTAATTTTAGTATAACTCTAAATAATTTGTTTCTTTCGAGTCGCTAACCAACACAAAACTGCTCCTGCTGTCACCATTGCAACACCTTGCCAAAAGATAAAAGATAAGGACGTACTTAGAATTAATGCTGCAAACAAAGCAGATAACACGGGAATAAAATAAGAAGCTCCAGCCATTAACGTCATGTTCCCTGAAATAATTCCAATATTCCAAGCACCATATCCCAAACCTAAAGCACCAGCTGCCATAACTAGCGTGACTGTATTGTTATAAGTGAAATTAAGAGCTGACCCACTCATGAGAAGGTATTTGATCCATAGTACAACTGCAGTCAAGACAAAAAATATAGTGACTAGATTTTTACCCTGAGACGTTTTTACTGTCACAGAACAATATGCAGCCCACAAAATAGCAGCAGCAAAAGCTAAACCATAACTAAGAGGATTAGCTTTTAAATTAGTCAATATCTGAAAAAAATCAAATCCAGTATTTCCTCCTAATACCCAACAAATTCCAACTAAAGCGAATATGCAGCCAGGAATAATTAAAATATTGGCCTTAACGTTGTTAAAAATAATTGCGAATAGTAGAGTAAATGTTGGCCATAGATAATTAATCATGCCAACTTCGATTGCTTGTCTACTGTTTTGCGCATAGCCAATAGAAAGGGCAAAACATAATTCATAAGCAACAAATAAAAGGCTTCCCCACCATAAATAGGATTTTGGGATGGTAGAAAACTTAGGCATACCAATCATGAAAACTAAAATTATGGATGCGACACTGTAAATTAGAGCAGCACCAGCTACAGCTCCAAAGCTCTCACTAACACTCCGCATTAAGCCTACATTTGTACTCCAAAATATGACAGCTGTAAGACCAATTAAAGTCGATATATTTCTATTGAGTGCAGGGAGAGCATTTAAAAGCATAACCTATTCCTTTTAAGCCTTAGCATTGATTAAACGATGTGATTTCCTTTCTAGTAAAGCCATACTTGCAAAAATTGCAACTATAACTAATAAGACACTAGGTGCTAAGGTATTAGCTGTTTGTTGAATTAACCAGGTTGCAACGAAAGGAACTGTTCCACCTAACAGTGCATTAGCAGTATTAAAACTAAAGGCAAAACCGGTATAGCGCACTTGTATAGGGAATTGTTCTGTTAAATATGCAGGTAAGCTACCATCGTTCATTGCTAGTAATGTGCAAAACACGAGCTGAATGATTACCATTTCAACAAAACTGGCGGTTGAAAGTAAGTAAAACAAGGGTACAGTCAGTGCGATAAAGCTTAGACCTGCCCAAAGCAACATTTTCTTACGCCCAATTCGGTCTGAATATTTGCCCATCAAAAAAACTATAGCAATATAAAATAGCAATGAAATTGACCCTGATATAAAGGCTTGCGTTTTATTTACACCCAACTCTGTAGCTAAATAATTTGGCATATAACTAAAAATAAGATAGAACGCGGTAGCATTTAAAGATGCAACTGCAAATGCTTTAAAAAGTGCTGGTTGATACTGGGTAAATAAGGCTTTGATTGGAAAATTTTCTTTGTTGCTATTTTTTTGATGTTCTAAAAACTCTGGAGTTTCTTCTAACTTTACACGGATATAATACCCGATTAAACCTAATGGTGCTGCCAATAAAAATGGAATTCTCCAACCATATTCGTGTAAAAACTCCTCTGACATGAACGCGAACATCGCCGCTGCCATTAAAGAGCCGAGTAGTAAACCCGTTGCAGTACTTGCAGGAACTAAACTGGTATAAAGTCCTCTTTTTTCCTTAGGGGCGTATTCTGCAAGAAAATTTGCTGCACCAGCATATTCACCTGAAGCAGAGAAGCCTTGGATCATCCGGAATATTAGTAACATAATCGGTGCAAAAATTCCGATACTTTGATAATTTGGTAACAGTGCAATACATAGCGTAGCCAGTGTCATTAATATAATCGACCAAGATAGTGCATTTTTTCGACCAAATTTATCCCCAACATGCCCCCAAAAAATACCCCCTAATGGACGAAAAATAAATGAGATTGCAAAGATCGCATATGTAGCCATTAATGCGGTTAAAGGATCACTTTTCGGAAAAAAAACCACTGCAATCACTGTTGCCAAAAAACCATATGCAGCATAATCAAACCACTCTACAAAATTACCAATAAAACTGGCGCTAGCAACACGTCTTAGCGTATTTTTTTGCTCTATTTGATGGTTGTTTTTCATTCTATTTACTCCTAATTAAATAGGCACTCATTTTCAGAGTGCCTATTTAAAATCTTTTTATTTGATAATGTTATGTTCTGGACCATATGGAAATTTGGTAATATTTTCATTTCCTGATTCTGTAACGACCAAGATATCATGTTCACGGTAACCACCAGCCCCAGCCATACCTTGCGGAATCATAATCATAGGTTCCATTGAAATCACCATGCCTGGTTCTATCACCGTATCAATATCTTCACGTAATTCTAAACCAGCTTCACGACCGTAATAATGTGATAACACACCAAAGGAATGTCCATAACCAAATGTGCGGTACTGCAATAAACCTTCTTCATAGAAAATTTCATTTAACTCTTTAGCAATATCACTGCAACGTGCACCTGGGCGAATGAGTTTTAAGCCAGCTTCATGCACCTTGACATTCGCTTCCCAAATACGTAATGAAGCGTCATCACAGTGATCAAAGAATTGGGTACGCTCTAAAGCTGTATAATAACCAGCAATCATAGAAAAGCAGTTTAAACTTAAAATGTCGCCTTTTTGGACTTGGCGGGTTGTAACAGGATTATGTGCACCATCCGTATTAATGCCGGATTGAAACCAAGTCCACGTATCCATGAGTTCAGAGTTTGGAAAACGTTTGGCAATTTCGCGTACCATGGATTGAGTAGAGGCTAAAGCTACTTCATGCTCTGGCACACCTTCACGAATCGCTGCAGTCACTGCAAAACCACCAATATCACATACTGCAGCACCTTGGGTGATATGTGCAATTTCTTCAGCAGATTTAATCATGCGTAGCTTCATGCATGCGGCACTAATATCGACAAACTGCACATTCGGTAAAACTGCTTTTAACTTGTTTAAACGTTCTACAGGTAAATGATCAAACTCAATTCCTACACGGCCTTTATTTGGAATTTCTTGTGCAACCGCTTTAAAATAGTTATCACGCTGCCAGTCGGTATAAACCACGTTATAGTCACCAACCGTACGACGCCAAGGTTGCCCAGCATCAATATTTGCTGAAATTGTCACCACTTTTTCTGGGCCAACCACCAGACCGTAGAAACGCCCAAATGAACAATATATAAAGTCCGCATAATAGTTAATGTTATGGATTGAACTAAATAGAATATGGTCAATTTCTAGCTCTTCCATGAGTTGGCGTAACTTGCTTTGTCTATTTTGATATTCAGATAATGAAAATGTTGCAGAAACTTTTTCACCATTTTCAATGGTTAATAATGATGGTAGTTGTGAAGCAGCAAAATTATTTACTAAGGTATTCATATATTTTCCTAGATCAATGTCATGTAATCAATGAGCTAAGCTTATGCAGAATATGAATAGAGATTTTTGCTAAAAGCGTCAAAAAGTTGTCAAAAACCGACAAGACTAAAAAAACACTAATGAGCAAAATCTAGGATGTTACGTTCAAATTTGGGGGAATAGTTAAAAAAAGCTTTATAGGCTTTAGTAAAACTAGATACATTACAAAAACCACATGCCAAAGCAATATTTGAAATGTTTAACGTAGACTGTTTAAGTAGATTCTGTGCATAGGTAAGTCTTAGTTTTAAATAATATTCTTTTGGGGCCAATTGTAGATTCATTTTAAACAAGCGCTCTAAAGTACGCGGTTGAATTTTTACATGCTGTGCAATTTCAGCAATAGTTAAAGGCTCATTAATATTATTTTCCATTAAGCGCAATACTTCTTGAATCGGAAAATCAAGTTTTTTCTTATGTTCAGCAATGGGTTGATGTTGAATTTCATTGCTCTCACGTACTTGATGAACAATAAATTGTTCACAGATTCTTTTAGCAATATTTGGATAGTGTATTTCAACAAGTGCCAAGCCTAAATCAATCGCGGCAAGCCCACCAGAACAGGTAAAACGATTCGCATCAATGGTAAAAATATGTGGGGTAAACTGTACTAATGGAAATTCTTCTTGTGCAGCTAAGGTATTTTCCCAATGAAGACTAGCACGAAAGCCATTTAGTAAATCGGCTTTCGCTAATACATAAGCGCCTGTACATAAACCACCTAAAGCAATTTTTTGTTGATCTAACCTATATAAAAAATTCTTTAAGCGTACTGTCATATTTTTATAAAGTTGAAAACCACCACAAATAAAAACTATATCCATGTTCAGTAAATGTGACAAAACACAGGTATGTTGTATTTGAAGACCATTGCTTGCGCAGCTATGATGACCATCTAAACCTGTTACATTCCATTGGTATAAATTGTCTTCTGTAACATAATTAGCCATACGCAAGACTTCAACCATGTTTGAGAAAGCAATCATTGAAAAGTTATCGAGTAATAAAAAACCAATACGCTTAGAGTTTTGTAACATAAATTTAATGTACTTCACTTTTTCAATATTTTTTATAAAGCAATTTTGAGACCACAATTTTGATTTTTTCAGATTTAAAAGTCACTTTTGTCTTTATTTCCATGAGGCTTTGTTGCATAAAGCCTTTGATAGTAGTGAACCGTACTGGGTTTGTCGGAGGCTTTTTATTTAAGTTATGCCACCTGAACTAATGGGTTAATTTTATTATAATACATTGCTTCAAACTCAAAAGGCGATACATAACCCAGTGCACTGTGTACACGCTTTTTATTGAACCAATCTACCCAATTTCATATCGCAAGTTGTACATCTGCTTTTAAATATTCAATCACCTAAGTTTTGTATAAGCCATTCACCGTTTCAGCCAAAGCATTATCATATGAATCACCAATTGTACCGACTGATGCTCGTAAATTTGCAGCTTCTAAACGATTGCTATAGCGAATAGAAAGATATTGAACACCTCTATCTGAATGATGAATCACATTCTTAGGCATACCTCGATCGTGCAATGCTGCTCCAATTCATCGAGCACCATATCTGTATTCATCCGTGTTGATACTTTTCATCCAACAATTGCGTGTGAGAACACATCAATAATAAGGGCGGTATAGACCCAGCCTGAATGAGTTTGAATATACGTAAAGTCACTCACCTGAGAAGCACTGCTTCGCAAGGGTCAGAATGATCAGCACTAAAATTACGTTTCACCAAGTCAACTGCCCGTTTTGAGTCATCTCGTACAAATCCTTTTCGATTTATAAAAAATATTGCTTTTTTTATACTATGGGGCACTATAGTATTAATGCTAGCAAGTAAGGAGGTCTGATGCCTAATCAGGTTGAAGACAAAAAAAAGATTCTTCTACGCGTCAGAAAGATCAAAGGTCAGACGCAAGCGATTGAAAAAGCGTTAGAAGACAATGTGGAATGTGGTGCAATTCTGCAACAAATATGCTCTGTGCGTGGTGCTATTAATGGTTTAATGAATGAGATGTTAGAGGTTCATTTAAAGGACACTTTAGTATCAGGTGAAACCACAGAACAACAACGAAAAGAAGAATTGGCTGAAATCGCCAAGATTCTAAAATCATATTTAAAATAGATCTGTATAAGGAATTATTCCATGAAGTCACGTGCTGCTGTTGCGTTTGGTCCTGGTCAACCTCTTCAAATTGTTGAGGTCGATGTTGCACCACCGAAGAAAGGTGAAGTATTAATCAAGATCTCCCATACCGGTGTGTGTCATACAGACGCATTTACTTTGTCTGGCGATGATCCTGAAGGTGTTTTTCCGGCTATTCTCGGGCATGAAGGTGCTGGTGTCGTAGTTGAGGTTGGTGAAGGCGTGACTAGCGTCAAACCAGGTGATCATGTAATTCCACTTTACACCGCTGAATGTGGCGAGTGCGTATTCTGTAAATCTGGAAAATCGAACTTGTGTATTTCCGTTCGCGAAACTCAAGGTAGAGGCGTAATGCCAGATGGTACCACTCGTTTTTCCTACAATGGTCAACCGATTTACCACTATATGGGCTGCTCAACGTTCAGTGAATACACTGTAGTGGCAGAAGTATCATTGGCTAAAATCAATCCTGAAGCCAATCACGAACATGTCTGCTTACTGGGTTGTGGGGTAACAACGGGTATCGGTGCAGTACATAACACGGCTAAAGTACAAGAAGGTGATAGTGTTGCGGTCTTTGGTTTAGGTGGTATTGGTCTAGCAGTCGTACAAGCCGCACGTCAAGCTAAAGCAGGACGTATCATTGTGGTTGACATGAATCCAGATAAATTTGCGCTGGCAAAAGAGTTTGGTGCAACGGACTTCTTGAATCCTAAAGACTACGATAAACCAATCCAGCAAGTCATTGTCGAAATGACTGGCTGGGGTGTAGATCATTCATTTGAATGTATTGGCAACGTGAATGTAATGCGTGCAGCCCTTGAAAGTGCACACCGTGGCTGGGGACAATCCGTAATTATTGGTGTAGCTGGCGCAGGTCAAGAAATCTCTACCCGTCCATTCCAACTAGTTACTGGTCGTAAATGGTTAGGTTCTGCTTTTGGTGGCGTAAAAGGTCGCACGCAACTTCCAGGAATGGTTGAAGATGCCATGAAAGGTAAAATTCAATTAGAACCATTTGTGACACACACCATGGGCTTGGATCAGATCAATGAAGCCTTTGATCTAATGCATGAAGGTAAGTCAATTCGTACTGTAATTCATTACGAATAATTCCGTCAGACCTTATAGTTTTCCATGCATGTGAATCATGATTGACATGCATGGAATCCTCTAAAACGGCACATTATCTGTTAAACAGATCTATCTGTGTAGGCATCGTGTATAGGTTCAATAAACCTGCCTACATTTTAAATCTTTATCACTATTCTCTGTGGAGAATGTCAGACTCTTTGTTTACTCGATCTCTCATGAAGTCTTGCTCAACATAGGTAATTGATTATGGAAATAATTGAGAAACATGCTTCTTTTGGTGGATCGCAAGAAGTGTATCGCCATCAGTCAATAGTATTAAACTGTTCAATGAAATTCTCAATATATCTGCCACCTCATGATAAAGATGAGCGGTTGCCAGTTTTATATTGGTTATCAGGACTAACTTGCAACGAACAGAACTTTATTACTAAAGCCGGAGCACAAAAGTATGCGGCTGAACATAAAGTCATTATTGTTGCACCAGATACCAGCCCACGTGGAGAGGATGTACCAGATCATGCAGATTATGATTTAGGCCAAGGCGCAGGATTCTATGTGAATGCAACACAAGCACCCTGGTCACAGCATTTCAAAATGTATGATTATATTGTGGAAGAGCTGAGAAATCTGATTGACCTGAATTTTCCGACCAATCAAGTCCAAAGCATTATGGGGCATAGCATGGGTGGTCATGGTGCATTAGTAATTGGGTTAAAAAATCCTGAGCTGTATAAAAGTATTTCTGCTTTTGCACCAATTGTTGCACCTAGCCAAGTACCTTGGGGGAAAAAGGCTTTTACACACTACCTAGGTGAAACCGAAACTTTATGGAAAAGCTATGATGCGATTGAATTAATCAAAAACGCTGAAGTTCATTTACCTATTTTAGTCGATCAAGGAACAGCTGATGATTTTCTTGAAGAACAGTTAAGGCCTAAGCTTCTTAGTGATATTTGTTTGGAACAAGAATATCCTCTTACACTTAACCTAAGAGAAGGGTATGACCATAGCTATTACTTCATTGCGAGCTTTATAGAGAAACATATAGAGTTTCACAGCAAATTCCTAGCTAAATAACTTTCATAGATATGAGGATGTACAATATTGTTCTTGAATGCTTCTTGAGCAATATAATTTCCAGATGAAGAGGTCAGCTTATAAATCTAAGGTAGAGTCAATTGATCCTTATATAAATAAGATTGAATTTAATCATCTCATATCTTGATTTTTTGATTCAAATGTTAATGATATTAACTTGAATAAATTCATAGCATTATGTCGAAATAAAAACCTAAATTTTGGCTCAGCTATGGGAATTTTTTTTAACTTTTATACAACAAAACTTTCTGACATGCATACATTAGCAATGTCAGATTCAGTTTGAATTCTAATCAATTATGGAGTTTTAGTCATGCTTAAAACAGCTTTATATGTCCGTCTTGAAGCTAAACCGGGTAAAGAAGACGAAGTGGAAGCTTTTCTTAAAGCCGGTTTACCTATTGTAATGGAAGAACCTGCGACAGTTGCGTGGTTTGGCCTTCGTCTTGGTCCTACAACATTTGGTATTTTTGATGCATTTCCTGATGAGGCGGGTCGCCAAGCGCATTTATCTGGCAAGGTTGCAGCTGCGTTGATGGCTCAGGCCGAAGAGCTATTTTCAGAGCCACCATCTATTGAAAAAGTAGATGTTTTGGCGAGTAAACTACCAGCTTAAACCTATGCTTAAATGTATGAGGGTGCTGTCTGAAATTTTGAATGTAAGGCAGCACTTCAACCCTATGATGTTTGTCAGAGGCTTTCTATTCAAGTTGGGCTACTTTATTTAATGGCTTAATCTCATCATTTACAAGGGTCAATATCCAAAACAGGGTAAATAAACGAATGCAACTATTTACACGCTTTATATTGAACCAATCTATCTAATTTACTGTCGCATTTGTACATCTGCTAAACCGTGCCAATCTGCTTTTAAAATATTTAATCATCGCTATTTTGTATGAGTCATTCACTGTTTTAGCCAATGCGTTCACGACCATGTCAGTAGTCATACGTGTTGATACCTTCCATCCAACAATCGCTCGTGAAAATACATCAATAATAAAAGTGGTATAGAACAAGCCTGAATTTGTTTAACCATAACTAAAGTCGGCAAGCTGAAATAATATTTATAAAAATAGACGACTGGTCTATTTTTATGTATAGTTAGCACATGGTGTAGTCAAAAGCCGCAGTGTTGCCCAATTTTTTAAAGTTTATTTGATGAATAACGGTGGTTTTTCAAATCAATTAACTGATTATCCTAGGATAAAAATATGCTGAATTTTAACTTTTATAATCCGACCCGTATTATTTTTGGTGGCGATACAATAGCTAAAATCAATGACTATGTGCCTACAGAAGCAAAAGTGTTAATGTTGTTTGGTGGTGAAAGTGCACGTAAGAATGGTACTTTAGCTGAAGTGCGTGAAGCATTAGGTGCAAGAGAAATTCATGAATTTGGCGGAATTGAGCCGAATCCGAGTTATGAAACCCTCATGAAAGCCGTAGAGCTGATTCGTGAACAAAAGATTGATTTCTTGATGGCTGTCGGTGGTGGATCGGTAATTGATGGTACTAAATTTATTGCAGCAGCAGTCAATTATACAGGGGATACATGGGAGATTTTAGAAACCCATGGTACTAAAATTACTCAAGCTTTGCCTTTTGCGAGTGTACTCACCCTTCCGGCAACTGGTTCAGAAATGAATAGCGGTGGGGTAGTCACCAGAAAATCGACCCAAGCCAAATTGTCATTTAGCAGTCCCCATGTTTTTCCGCAATTTTCCGTACTCGATCCGAATAAAACTTTTAGCTTGCCGACGCGCCAGTTAGCAAATGGCGTGGTCGATGCATTTATTCATGTCATGGAACAGTACTTAACTTACCCTGTCAATGCACAAGTACAAGATAGTTTTGCCGAAGGTCTATTGCAAACTCTGATTGAGATTGGACCGAAAATCTTGGACGATTCAGCAGATTATGACACGCGTGCGAATTTGATGTGGGCTGCTAGCATGGCACTGAATGGGCTAATTGGAGCTGGTGTACCACAAGATTGGTCAACCCATTTGATTGGACATGAGCTCACGGCTTTACATGGTATTGATCATGCTCGTACCTTGGCCATTGTGTTTCCGGCCAATCTACAAGTGCGTCGTCAAGAGAAGCGAGAAAAATTACTACAGTATGCAGCTCGTGTCTGGCAGATTGTCGAAGGTGATGAAGAACAACGTATTGATACTGTTATTGCTCGTACTCGAGCCTTCTTTGAGCAACTTGGATTGCCGACTCGTCTTAGCGATTATGGACTGGGGGAGACAGATATTGAGATCATCATTACGCAACTTAAATCACACAATCTTACACAGCTCGGCGAACATAAAACTGTTTCATTAGAGATCAGTCGCCAAATTCTCGAGACGAGCATCTAAGCTAAATGCACGTATCTGGCATCCTCACGCCACATGGTATGTGATCATTCAACAATGCTCCTCAATCCTGAAAATTATCGGAGAAATAACATGAAAATTTTAATCGTTTTAACCTCACATGATCAACTTGGCAATACTGGTAAGAAAACAGGTTTCTGGTTAGAGGAACTTGCTGCACCGTATTACACCTTTATTGACTCTGGTGCTGAAGTTACGCTGGCGTCGCCTCAAGGTGGACAGCCACCACTAGATCCTAAAAGTAATTTAGCCGATGCGCAAACTGAAACCACTCATCGTTTTGAAGCTGATCCAACTGCAATGCAAGCATTGGCACAGACGCATAAACTTAGCGAAATCTCTGTAGCTGATTATGATGCAGTGTTTTATCCAGGAGGGCATGGCCCATTGTGGGATTTAGCAGAAGATCCGATTTCAATTTCTCTGATTGAACAGGCGATTCAGTCTGGCAAACCTGTTGCAGCAGTGTGTCATGCCCCAGGTGTTCTTCGTCATGTGAAAGCGAATAATGGAGCGCCTTTAGTTAGCGGTAAATTAGTGACTGGTTTCACCAATACTGAGGAGGCCGCTGTAGGTTTGACTGAAATTGTACCATTTTTAGTCGAAGACATGCTTAAAGAAAACGGTGGTCATTATTCTAAAGTGGATGATTGGCAAGTATATGTTCAAGTAGATGGCTTGCTGGTTACTGGACAAAATCCAGCCTCTTCTGCTGCAACCGCTACAGCATTACTTCAATTGTTGAAATAAAGAGTAGCTAGTGTGTGTTCTGGTGCTTAGCAGTGAATAAAACTTCTGACTTTGAGCAACTGGCGCAATAAGCAAAATAACCCTCATTTAATGGTGAAGGGCCTGAGTGAATAGCTTTCCTTCCTTTATTTTTCTATATACAGGAAGGAAGGGTATTTTTTTAATTTAGATCAATTTAGTCATGATTACTTGGATACAATGAAATGAAAGCCAGCAAACTTTTTCAAAACTTAAGCTTAGGCCCTTATGTTTTGCAAAACCGTATTGTATTGCCACCATTAACGCGGTCGCGCAGTACTCAGCCAGGGAATATTCCAAATGAATTAATGGCAACCTATTATCAACAGCGTGCTGGGGCAGGATTTATGGTCACCGAAGGTACGCAAATCGAGCCACGTGGTCAAGGCTATGCTTGGACTCCTGGTATTTACAGCCCTGAACAGATTGCTGGATGGCGTAAAGTGACGGAAGCAGTGCATGCTAAAGGAGGCATTATTTTTGCACAACTTTGGCATGTTGGGCGTGTTTCACATACATCTTTGCAACCCGATCATGCATTACCGGTCGCGCCCTCGGCTATTAGGGCTGACAGCAATGTTAAAGTCTTTATTGAAACCGGGCCCAATGCAGGGGCCTTGGCTGATCCTTCAATGCCACGTGCTTTAGGCAATGCAGAAGTTAAAGAATTAGTGCAACTCTATGCTCAAGCAGCGCGTAATGCATTGGCTGCTGGTTTTGATGGGGTTGAAATTCATTGTGCAAATGGTTATTTGGTAAATCAATTTATCTCTGCACATAGTAACCACCGTGAAGATGAATATGGTGGATCACTAAACAATCGTTTGCGTTTTTTACGTGAAGTAGTACAGGCAGTTGCTG
The DNA here is from genome assembly GCF_027854645.1 of Acinetobacter sp. AOR41_HL. Classification (NCBI taxonomy): domain Bacteria; kingdom Pseudomonadati; phylum Pseudomonadota; class Gammaproteobacteria; order Moraxellales; family Moraxellaceae; genus Acinetobacter; species Acinetobacter sp. AOR41_HL. Next base: position 21,212 of record NZ_JAKTHZ010000032.1, read on the forward strand.
AGGTGGTTGGTGCAGATCGTTTAGGAGTGCGTTTTGCCCCACTATTTGAAAGTACAGAGGAAGATCGTGTGTACATGGGGTTGGTTGAAGATGATCCACATGTGACTTATATTGAAGCCATAAAAATACTTGAAGAAGTTGGGATTGCCTATCTATCTATTGCAGAAGCTGATTGGGATAATGCACCAGAACTTCCTCATGATTTTCGTAAAGATGTCAGAGACACTTTCAGTGGTCGGATTATTTATGCAGGTCGATATACGGCAGAAAGAGGGACTCGAATTTTAGAGGCAGGTCTGGCCGATTTAATTGCATTTGGACGCCCATTTATTGCGAATCCAGATTTACCCGATCGCATCGCCAATGGCTGGCCATTGAATGCAGTAGATGCAAGCACTATGTATGGTGGGACGGAAAAAGGCTATATTGATTATCTAGCTTACGCAGATTAATCTCGACTAAGTCAAGTTATTTTGCCAACCTTTGTGGTTGGCAAAATAAGGGCTTAGGATTGCTGTTGCCAGCACAATTTCTTGTTAAAACAAATTCTTAAAATTTTTTAGCTGTGTAATGAGCCAACCTGCCAGTGGGAAAGAAATCAGTTGCGTTACTGGCACTAATACTATGACTTCAATCAACACCATCATCGGGAAACTTTGATGCTGAGTAATTGGCTTTAATAAAGTGAGTACTAGTAATAGTGTGGGATATAAGCCTAAATATCCGACTAAAATACGAGTCATGAGGGCTTTAGAAGGAGAATTCATTGCGCGCTATACTCATTGATTGTAAATCGATTTAATAGCAATACATGAATAAGTAATCATTGGGTTGCTATCATAAACCATTAATTATCTTGTTGATATTTAATTTAATTTTTATGAATCTTCACTTTTTAATAGAAATTTAGTTGCTCTCAGAGCTTGATGTAATGGCGTTTTATCTTTTTGCAACTTAGTCAGTAATGCTGCACCTAACCACATTTGGTAAAGTACTTGTGCCAACGTCGAGGCCTCAGTATCTGCTTGGATAGACTGATCCTGTTTTCCCAAATCAATTAAAGCAGCAATCCGTTGGATTACATCATCGACGCCAGCGGACATAATGGAGCGCATATCTTCAGATAGATCGGCAACTTCTGCGGCAAGTTTCACAATTAAACAGCTATCCGCCCAACCACACTGTGTTTCAGGATCTTCTATCCATAAATTAAAATACTCAATCAGCTTTTGATAAGGGGATTTATCACTACGCCATACATCATTTAAACGGACTTGGTAATTATCCACATAATGTTGTACCAATTCACATCCGAAAGCTTCCTTAGATTGGAAATAATGATAAAACGAGCCTTTAGGGATCTCACAGCTCTGTAAAATTTCCTGTAATCCTACACCAGTAAAACCTTTATGCAAAATCAGGTCTGAACTGGTGTTAAGAATGTGTAAGCGCTTCGCTTCAGACTTTTTAATAGGATTAGGCTTCATATTGATTATTTACTCTATTGTAAAAAATAGACCAGTCGTATTGTTTTTTATTATAACTCATCTACAATGGATGTAAAGAAATTTTAATCATAATTTTTGATTGTGAAGAGAAATACTTTTAAATAAAACATGGAGTTATATGTGTGAGAACAGTTATTAATCAACGCATCGTTTTAGCTAAACGGCCAGTGGGTGAGCCAAAACACAGCGATTTTCGTATTGAGCAAGTTGAGCTCAATGAACTTAAACAAGGTGAGATATTGTTAAAAACCATTTACTTGTCACTCGATCCTTATATGCGTGGTCGCATGAGTGATGCTCCTTCATATGCAGCACCGGTTGAAATTGGCGAAGTGATGGTCGGTGGAACAGTCAGTCAAGTAGTGGCCTCTAAAAACCCAAAATTCAAAGAAGGCGAGTGGGTTCTTTCCGGAAATGGCTGGCAGGGCTACGCAATTTCTAATGGGACTGCATGTCAAAGCTTAGGTATGCAACCCGAACATCCATCTTGGGCATTGGGTATTTTGGGAATGCCAGGATTTACTGCTTATATGGGCCTGTTGGACATTGGTCAGCCTAAAGCCGGTGAAACTTTAGTCGTTGCAGCTGCAATGGGACCTGTCGGTGCTACGGTTGGACAGATTGGCAAAATTAAAGGTTGTCGCGTGGTTGGCGTCGCAGGTGGGCCTGAAAAATGTCGTTATGCAGTAGAAGAACTAGGCTTCGATGCTTGTATCAATCATCATGATGAAAATTTTGCAGAACAATTACAACAAGCAGCTCCCAACGGTATTGATATTTATTATGAGAATGTGGGGGGTAAAGTATTTGATGCTGTATGGCCATTGCTTAACTCTGCGGCACGTGTACCGGTGTGTGGTGTGGTTTCCCAGTATAACGCTACCGAGCAAGCACAAGGGCCAGACCGTTTACCGGGCTTTATTTCCACCCTTTTAAAAAAGCGTATTCGCATGCAAGGCTTTATTATTTTTGATGATTATGGCAGTCAGTATCCGGAATTCTATCAGCAAATGTCTGAATGGTTGAAAGACGGAAAAATCAAATATAAAGAGCATATGGTGCAAGGTTTAGATAACACGATCAATGCTTTCAATGGTATGTTGAAAGGCGAAAACTTTGGCAAAGTCGTTGTAAAAATTTAAAAAAATAGGAATTATCATGATTACACTACATCATTTAGATCAATCACGTTCTTTTCGCATTTTGTGGTTACTTGAAGAAATCAAGCAGCCTTATGAGCTGAAACGCTATTATCGTGACTCAAACACGCATTTGGCCCCTGACTCTTTAAAAACCATCCATCCTTTAGGGAAATCTCCAGTATTGGAATGGGATGGCAAAGTTATTGCAGAGTCAGGCGCAATCGTTGAGTTATTAATTCAGAAACTTGCGCCGCATTTAGGACCAGATATGGATGAACCTACCTATGTCGATTATCTACAGTGGATTCATTTCTCAGAAAGCTCTGCCATGCTGCCATTTTTATTAAAAACGTTTAATGCGATAGAAACCAAGCAGGGCACGAAGTTGGTATTTCTAGAAAATTATACTCAAGTTGAGTTCGATAAAGTATTTGGCCATTTAAATGAATATTTAAAAGATAAAGAATTTCTAGTGGCAGACCGTTTAACCGGTGCTGACTTTATGATGGGCTTTGGGCTACATGCTTTAGTTTATCATATGGGACAAGGTGGAAATTATCCCCATATCCAACGTTATGTAGCAGGTTTAAGCCAACTACCTAGCTGGCAAGCCGCAGTACAAATTGAACAAAATGGTGTGAAAAGTCAAAAATAGCAAGATTGTTTTTTAAGGCAATTGAGAAAAAGAATCGTCATTGACAAGTACATCTAGTTATAAAATAAGCTGACACTTTTTTAAAGTAAACGCCTAATGAATTTCATCGGGCGTTCTCTATTTTAAAGATAAGGAATTACCATTATTTAAGACAAGTTTCGCCTATTCTTCCCCTTCAAATTCCTATCAAAAGAGTTTGAATATCACGACGGTTACGTTGAAAGATATATAATCAACTTTTGAAAGAAAGGTGACTAACGCACAGCAAGATTAAATTATTCCTTGGGGTATTAAACAAGTAATCTATATCATTTTAATAACATAAACACATATGCGTAAAAATCACGCCCCGCTTAACTGGCAATAGTTTTTGAACCCTCGTATAAAAGCTTAAAAGAATCTAGCAAGTCTTTATTTAATGTTAATACTCATCCAGTATTGAGGTTTTTTATCTTTTCTTGCCTGTGATCTAGGTTGTAATACTCTAATTTCATACTCACCTGAAGCAGGTAAAATATAAATACCATTATCATCAAGCTCTGGAGAATATTCTCCAATATTGATGGAGTCTTTTAATTGATTACCCCATAAGTAAGCTTCAACATTTCCTCCAGTCAACTTCACTTTTAACTTTTGCCCTTTTTTAGCATAAAATTTGTAGGAATCATACTTGTATCCCTCTATCCTTCCGTAATAATTTGCAGAGTAAGCTTTTTTTGCAAACTTAACTACAACAGTCTTTCGTATATCATTGTTATCATTTGCAAGTACGGCTGGGCTAAGCATAGTTAAAGTTAGGGCCATAAAAGCACCAGCTAGTAATTTCGTATTCGCTATTTTCATAAGGTTACCTTAATTCTTGTATCGCCCCTGACATAGTAACATAAGTAATAAGTAACCATGAATCATGGAACTGAACTGTGAATAGTCATAACATAGAGTTGCACTTCAAATGCTAATTTAAGACTTGCGAAATCAATGGTTAATTAATTGGTCACTAAGGAATAGCCAATCTAGATATAAACTTTATTTAACAAATACTTATAAAAATATGTGATGCGTAACATACGCATCATATGAAAGTCCTTCTATTTTGGTATAATTAATTTGATCAGTCCACTGATAGGTTTCATTCAAATCTCATGAGTCTTACTGAAATTAAAGTTCGCCAAGCTCATTGCAAGGAAAAAACTTGTTTTTTATCCGATGAAGATGGACTCAGTCTAAAAATTGAACCAAATGGAAGGAAGTCTTGGAGTTATCGCTATACAGATCCAAAAACCAAGAAACGCCGTCGAATTCAGTTAGGGCTTTATCCTGATTTATCCCTGAAAAAGGCACGACAAGTCAGGGATGATTTTAGAGACAATAATTTCTGTTTTGAAAATGAAACTGTTTCTAATTTAATTACTTTTCATCAGGTAGGAGAGGAGTGGCTACAGTTCAAACTTAAAAATGCATTCAATGATTTACCACGCTGTGGTGTTCTCCAGTTAGCAGAAAAATGTTTACAGCATGATATTTATCCAGTTCTTCAGGATATCCCTTTTCAAGATATTAAGCGCTATGACCTAGTATCGATTATTAGAAAAATAGAGTCACGTCAAGTTAAAGAACCTGTCAAAAAAGCATGTAGTTATTTGAACCAAATTTATGACTATGCTGTAGCAATGGGCTATTGTGAATATAATATCGCGCATGGTTTAAATAAAATTGCTGTTAACAATAAAATCAAGAAGAACTATCCTTATTTAAAAGCTGAAGACATCTCAGATTTTATGCATAACTTAAAAAAGTTGGATGCACATCCCATTATTAAAAAAGCACTCATGTTTAAATTATATACTGGCGTGCGAGGGGCTGAATTGTTAATGGCTGAACCTCATCATTTTGATTTAAAAGATAAAATTTGGAGAATTCCTGCCTTACATATTAAACAGTTTCGACGTAAAGTTATCCTAGGGCATGAAATTCAAGATTTTTTAGTTCCACTTTCAGATCAGGCATTAGAGATTTTAAAAGATGCAATGCAATGGTCATTGGGTGAAAAATTCATTTTTGCTAGCCCACGAAAGCAGAATCACCCGATTCATTTTAATACATTAAATATGGCTATACGTAAGATGGGGTATAGCAAACATCAACTTTCCTCCCATGGATTACGCTCTACCTTCAGTACTGTTTTGAATGACTCTGGATTGTTCCAAGATAATTGGATTGAGGCTCAACTCTCGCATATTGATAAGAATCGTACACGTGCCAGCTATAATCATGCTGATTATTTAATTCAACGAACTGAAATGATGCAGTGGTGGGGTGATTATTTAAGTACTGTTAGGTGATAACTTCATACTTTTATTAATATAAGTTATTGTAAATTATTAATAAAATATTTAAATATTGTTGTAAGTGCTTTCGTAATGAAAATAACTATTCGTGCAGTTCTACCTTACATAAGGTGTTTATTTTTTCTTTATTTTGAAGGACTCTTACTGAATTAAATTTGATTTTAATAAAGTTTTATATTAAAAAATTATGATTCTATACAGCTTAGGCTAATTGATAGACGCTATCTGGAAAGAATGAAAGAAAATATTTTTTAATTTCTGCTAATTCTGTTAATTGAGGCTCATTTTCTAATAATTGAAATGTCCAAACAAGTACGGCTTGGTGATTATCATAACAAGAATTCACACCAAGAAAGCATGCCATTCCAAAACCCTTATTGATGTTTATTTCTTTAATCAATTGATTTCCTAAATCACGAGCTTGCTGGCTGATCAATAACTCATCTGGCATCACAGTAGGGTAACTCCACAAAATAATCGAATGCTGGTTCAATCCTTATATTTAAAAAGTTATAATCTAGTTGAAATTGATAAAATATGCTTTCTAAAAGACATAATAACCTGCTGTAGGTTAATTTTAGCAAAGTATGACTTGGCCAACAACTAAAAAATACCCCGCAGCAGGTTATTTTTTTGTAATTAAATTTATATATGATTACTTGTAAGTTATCCAGCCTAATGGGCGATCGAAAAATTTTAAAATTAAGTGATGTGGTGCATGCAACAGGTATCCATCGCAATACGCTCACTAATATGTATTATGACCGCGCTGTACGTATTGAATTGCCTGTTGCTGATAAGTTGTGTAAATACTTTAACTGTACGATGAATGAATTATTTGAATATACAGAAGAGATCGAAGAACAAGATTAAGTTTACTTTACCAAGGAAAACTTCACATCGTTTACAGCCTGTTTTCATAAAAAATAAATTATGTGTTTAGTTCGTTTTTTTGGAATTAATCTAATGGTAGGGTATTTTCTTTATCGAAAATAATAATTTGGAACTTACCCGATACACAATAGCTGCAACTATTGAGGGTAAGTTCCATTTAGTATAAATCGCATATAAGGAACAATGACTTGACTGCAATTTATAAAGATATCTTATGCTAACCTTACATTTTCTACAATCATTTGTGTATTTGTCCTTTATGATTGGACTGCTCCCAGTATCCTAGATACGAGGCTCCCTTATTTTAAAGCTGCCTCAAGTACTCAAGGATTCTAGCCATCTAAATTTATGGCTAGAAGTTAAACCCAATTTTCTAATTTCAAACCTTCAATACGTTCAAACTCTTTCGTATTGTTTGTGACTAATACAACATCCATAGCAAGGGCTTGGGCTGCAATCAGCATGTCTAGGCTACCAATGGTTTTACCAGTTGATTGAAGCTCTTGACGTAATTCAGCGTAGTGCCAGATGGCTTTCTCATCATAGGGTAAGATTTCTAAAGGGGATAAGAACTTGTTTAATGCCTGTTTATTTCGTTCAGATCCCGACTTCTCGACAGCAAAGCTAATTTTAATGCTGTGATGCTTGAAACAGCGAGCTGCCCAAGCTGATATTTCTTGAAACGTTCAACAGCGGAATCTAAATTCTGTGTTTGATTTGGAAATGCCAGTATAGGACATTTCTATTTAGGGTTTGTTGACATTTACTGTTCATAATTAACCCTATAAAGGTAGCCATAAAAATATACAGGCTAAAGCAACAGAACTTTGATAATTTCTTTTGAGCTTGTCATATCGAGTAGCTATTCCTCTAAATTGCTTTAATCTACAAAACATATTTTCAACTAAATGCCTGATTTTATATAAATACCAGTCCATATGGTCATTGTTCGATTGGCTATTTGTTTTCTTTGGTATATTCGCTTTAGTCCCTGTTTTCCTGATCTGTTCACGCAGTGGTTCTGAATCATAGCCTTTATCTGCACATACCACTTTTGTCTCTTTTAAATCTAATGTTGATATTAAATCAGGTGCAACTTTAACATCATGTGTGGTTCCATCGGTAATCATGAAATCAATAGGATTGCCATGTGCATCAACAATCAAATGTATTTTTGAGGAGTTTCCTCCTACACTTTTAGAAATAGATTGATTCGCTATGCCGGCAGAATGTTGATGAGCACGTACATGAGAGCCATCAATAAAAATCCACTCCATATCGGGGCATGAGGCTAGTAATTTGAATAATCTAAGAAACTTACCGCTGCTTGACCAACGATTAAAACGTTTGAAAATAGAGTTTGAATGACCAAAACAGCAAGGAATATCTCGCCACGGACAGCCTGTTCTAATTCTATAGAGAATAGCTTCAATAAAATTGCGTAAATTTGAGTTGTGGTGAATGGATAAATTACGCAGAATAACTTTCAACTTTTGCCAGTGTTGATCTGTCAGCATGGTACGAGGCATAGCGAATAGTAAAATTGGGTTTGGCGATTTGATTTTACTACTTCGCTATTTTTTTAAGCTAAAAGTGTCAACACACCCTA
>NZ_JAKTHZ010000033.1:0-59019 GCF_027854645.1 Acinetobacter sp. AOR41_HL
TGTTATTCCTAAGTAGAAATGTCCTACCTTAAAACCAAATAGAAATGTCCTATACCGACATTTCCAAGTCAAGCACAGGATTCAGATTTCGTTCTTTGATTACTGTTTTCTGTGCACGTCTGCTTGGCATCTTTTGAGAACGATTGCGTTTATTTTGTTGTTCTAGTTCTTCATGCTGCTGTTGAATATGGGCTAATACAGAACCCAAACGTTTATTTTCAACAATCTCTCGCTGGTTGAGCTGACTTAATTTATCGAAGATGCTGTAATTGATTTTTCTTCCCTGATATTCAATCGCGACTGTACTATTCGGGTATTCCAGAAACTCAAGATACTTGCCAATCAATCTTTGGTTTTCTTCCGTGTTTTCCAAGAGATATACGCACTTATCATAAGTGATCGTCAGGCTATTCGTGACTCTGCGGGGTTCACGCCAGGTAAAAATATCATCTAATTCTTCGGCTGTTTCAGTGACAGTCCGGTGTAGATCCTTGGGATTAAAGGCCATCTTGGCAAACTTCTGATTGAACTGCTCAATGAAGCAGGGTAGCCAGGCATTGGCTTCGGCAATCGAACTGATGCCTTCCAGACGCATTTCTTTGATCAGACGGTCCTGAAGCGTTCTATTGGCTCGTTCTACACGGCCTTTGGCCTGTGGTGAATTAGCGAAGATAATATCGATATTCAGGGTGCTGAGTACGCGCCCAAACTGGGTAATCTTGGTGTCTTTCTTACTGCTTTGATTCACCCTGAAGACTGAATGTTTATCGCTGTAGAAGGCTAAAGGCTTACCATGCTGCTCAACATACAAACGTGTTGAAATCATATAGTCAAAGGTTGATTCTGACTTACAGAAGCGTAAATGCTGTAATTTGCCTGTGGCATCATCGATAAATACCAGCAGACAGCATTTAGGGGCTCGACCTTCAAACCAGTCATGGTGTGAGCCATCGATTTGGATCAGTTCACCATAACAGTCCCGGTTATAACGAGGCTGATACGGGCGTTTCAGACGCTTGGCACGAGGAGTCCATAAATCGGCTGCAATCATCCAGGAACGCAGTGTTTCCACTGAAATATCAAAGCCATGAACGGTGGTGAGCTTTTCATGCGCTAAAGTGGGTCCGAAACCATGCAGTTGATCAGAAACAATATTGAGGCACTTGAGTCTGAGCTCTTCAGGAAGCCTGGAATTGCTGATTTGACCACGACCGGCATGGGCTAATGCAGCTGGGCCTTGAGCTTTGTATTTTTGCAATAAACGCCTGATCTGACGCTCTGAAATATGAAGTAGCTGAGCAGCTTGGGACTGGGTTATGCGTTGATCACAGATTTCCTGCAAGACCGACAATCGTTTAAGTTCTTTATCCGACATAGACACCAACATATCAAACCGTCCGCTAAGGAAATTGCAAAAGTGCATATTCTAAAAGCGGACATTTTTACTTTGGAGAAACCGGACATTTCTATTTTGGGCTTACATAACAGTTCGTATAATGTATATTATGTTAAATAAAAGATTTGGAAACCTACCATATATCTGACTCTGGCTACTCTACGTTATTGCTACGCCGTTTATTTCTTTACTACAGTAAATTTTTTGCTTGGTATCTGTTGCTCAAGCAACTTATCAAGCCGTGGCATTCTTAAATACTTAAACTGGCTAACCCTATTTCTAATCTTAGTTAGAATAATTCTCTACACAGCTTGCTATAAGTTGTCATTACATTTCTATATTTACCCTAGTGAACTGCACACCACCTTTACGAGCTTTATTTTGTGGCTACTACTGGCTGCTATATAGATTTCTTTTCCTAAATCGCCTTTTAATCTCAAAATTTTTAGCCTGCCCACGCTAAAGATTAAAATATTAATTTTTTGTACTACATTGAAATTTAATAATAAATTTTCAAAAAACTTCTTTACACGCTTGGAAAAACTGATATAGTACGTGTGTACAGCTATTGCTTAAATTTAACCTAATAGTTCATATGAACTTAAGCGCTGAATATATGATGTCATAGCAACATTTAATCATCTAAAACAAAAGTAAGCTGATGAGGAATATCTCTATCAGCTTATTTTTTAGAGCCAAACTAGTTAGCTTTTAGATATTCCTCCGCCTAAAGCTTTATATATTTCGATTTGGTTATTGAATTTCATCTGTTCAAGTGCAAGTAAGCCTTGTTGTGCTGCATAGGCAGAACGCTGCGCATCTAAAACCGAAAAATAGCTATCAACGCCTGTTCTATAACGTGCCATGGAGAGTTTATAGGTTGCATCAGTCGCAGAGACTAAGCGACGTTGTGCATCTAATCTTTCTCCGATATGTGCATGCGTAGCCAAAGCATCATTGACTTCACGGAATGCCGATTGAATAGCTTTTTCATATTTAGCCAATGCAATTTTCTGGTCAGTTTCTGCAATTTTAATATTAGCTTTTCGTGTTCCCCAATCAAAAATTGGTAGATCAATAGTAGGTCCAATCGACCATGCAAAATTGCCAGTTTTAAATAAATCTTTCAGTTCAGACGATGCATAACCCGTCGAGCCCGTCAGGCTTATGGTCGGGAACATGCGTGCCTTGGCAGCACCAATATTCGCTCCGGCAGCACGTAACTCATATTCGGCAGCTTTAAGATCTGGACGATGATTTAATAAATCACTTGGTAAACCGGCTGCAAAGGTTTTCTCAAAGGTAATATTTTGAATTGGATGATCAGGAAGTAAATGTTGCGGAACAGGATGACCTGCTAGCAAATCCAGTAAATTTTTTGCCTGTTGAATCTGAGTCTTATACGTTGCAACATCATTTCGTGCTGTTTCAACCGAAATTTGTGCCTGTTTTAACGGAACTTCACTATCAATACCAACTTCAAAACGCTTTTTATTAAGATGATAAGAATCGAGTTGTGTTTTTAGAGTCTGCTCGGCAAGATTTAAATTAGCTTGAGCAAAAGCATAGTTTAACCAAGCTTGTGTGACATTGCTGATTAAACTAATTTGAACTGCTTCTTTAGCGCTTTGTGTTGCTAGATAATTATTTAATGCCGCATCTTTTAAATTTTGCACACGTCCCCAAAAGTCTAGTTCATATGCGGTCATTCCTAAACCAACCTGAAATGTAGAAGCTGGGTTATTAGGATTAATAGACGGATCAACTTGTCTTGCTGCACTTCCCATTACACCAATGGTGGGTAACTGGCTATTTTTTGTGATTTGGTATTCTTGCTGTACACGTTCAATATTGAGTGTGGCAGTACGTAAATCACGGTTGTTATTTAAAGTTATTTCAATAACCTGTGCTAATTTCGGATTAGAAATAAACTCTTTATAACTTTGTTCAGCAATCGTTTTTCCAGAAGCATTTTGAGAAAAATTGTGTGGAATATGAGATGTAATTGCAGGTTGTGGAGCTTGCATATTGACACATGCAACGAGTGCAATTGAGAGTGTAGAAATAACGAGTCCACGAGATACAGTTGCCGATTTCGACATAGTATTCTCCAAATAACAAAATGAGTTGAGTAGCTGTGTAGCATCAGAGGAAATTTAGTATTCCCTCTGATGCATTGAATTTAGGAAGAGATTTTTTTCTTAGAGGAAAATAGCTTTTCTACTGCACCCAGAATGAAGATAAAAAATACAGGAACAAAGAAGATAGCCAGAATGGTTGCTGAAATCATGCCGCCAAAAACTCCTGTACCCAAAGCATGTTGAGTTTCTGAACTTGCACCAGAAGCAATCACCAAAGGAATTACACCACAGGTAAACGCAAGAGAAGTCATCAAGATTGGACGTAAGCGAAGTTTGGCTGCGGCAACAGTGGCTTCAATCAAACTCATACCTTCTTCTTTCAGCATTTTTGCAAATTCAACAATCAAAATTGCATTCTTTGCCGATAGACCAATAATGGTAATTAGCCCGATTTTGAAGAACACATCATTCATTAAGCCTCTAGACATAATGGCAATGATTGCGCCGAAAATACCGAGTGGCACAACCAGCATCACGGAAAGTGGAATTGCCCAGCTCTCATAGAGTGCAGCCAATACAAGGAAAACAACTAACATGGATAAGCCAAGTAAAAAGGCCATTTGAGATTCAGACTGTTTTTCCTGTAAGGAAATACCTGTCCACTCGTAGCCAATACCTTTCGGTAATTTCGCAATCAATTGTTCCATTTCACGCATTGCTTCACCCGATGAAGTATCGAAGTTCGGAATACCGGCAATACTTAAAGATGGACGTCCGTTATAACGGTTATATTGTTGCGGTGCTTTATTCCATTGTGGCGTCACGACTTCAGATAAAGATACTAATTGACCGCTTGAACCCATGACTTTCAGATTCAATATATCTTTCAATTGCATACGTGATTTAGCCTCAACTTGTACAATGACTTGTTGCATGCGTCCTTGATTAGGGAAGTCATTGATATACATTGAACCCATTGATGTAGAAATGATGTCTGAAACATCAGAAAACTTAACACCAAGTGCACTCAGCTTTTCACGGTCAATTTTTAAAGAAATATTGTCACCTTGTGGCAGCCCTTCATTCCAAACCATATAGAATTTTTTATTCTTGGCTGCCATTGCCATAAGTTCATCTTGAGCAGCCAATAAAGCAGGCATACCTAAGTTAGCACGGTCTTGTAAACGTAAACTGAAACCAGAAAAAGTACCTAACTCATCAATAGCGGGTGGCAATACAGCCATGGTTTCACCTTCTGTGCTATTCGCCATTGAGGTATTCACGGCGTTCGTCATTTCGGATGCCGTACCAGTTCGTTCTTTAAAGTCTTTAAGGGTAGTAAAAGCCACCGCTACGTTTTGTCCTGCACCACTAAAGCCCCAACCTAAAATAGTTGTATTACTTTTTACATCGGGGTTATCTTTCAAATTATGTTCAAATTGATTGACTACATTTCGGGTACGTTCTGTAGTTGCATCTGAAGGTAATTGAAATGAAGTCATGAACCAGCCCTGATCTTCCTCTGGCATAAATGCAGTTGGCCAATATTTCATTCCGGCAAAGGTAATACCGGTAATCACTAAAAAGATCACCATCATTGGAACTGTATGTTTGATGATTTTAAGCAGCATCAACTCATAGTTTTTAGTGACTTTATCGAAGCTGCGGTCAAACCATGCAAAGAAGCCTTTCTTCTGATGATGCCCATCAATTGGCTTTAGAATCGTAGCGCAAAGTGCCGGTGTTAAAATGAGTGCCAATAGCGCTGAAAATAAAATAGACACCGACATGGTCAAGGTAAACTGTTTATAGATTACCCCTACAGAACCACTAGCAAATGCCATTGGTAAAAATACTGCAGCCAATACCAGCGTAATACCAATAATCGGGCTGGTAATCTCTTTCATTGCTTTAGATGTTGCTTCTTTAGGATTTAATCCCTCAGTCGCCATAATCCTTTCTACGTTTTCAACCACGACAATCGCATCGTCGACAATAATCCCGATGGCAAGCACCATACCGAACATGGTGAGTACGTTAATTGAAAAACCGGCAAGTAGCATTACGGTAAAAGTACCGAGTAAGGCAATAGGCGCCACAATTGCTGGAATAAGCGTATAGCGGACATTGTGCAAAAATAGATACATCACAATGAAAACCAGAACCATGGCTTCAAGTAATGTATGAATTACCTTTTCAATTGAAATTTTAACAAACGGCGCGGTGTCATAAGGAATACTAAACTCCATGCCTTCCGGTAAATTTAACTTTAACTCTTCAATTTTTGCTCGAACACCTTCGGCAGTTTTCACGGCATTCGCACCGGGGCTTAACTGAATTGCTGCAGCAGTCGCAGGTTTACCATTTTCCAAAATGGCAAAGTTGTAGGCTTGGGAACCGATTTCAACATTTGCAACATCAGATAACTTGATAACGCTACCGTTAGTTTTACTTTTTAAACTGATATTTTTAAATTGCTCGACACTAGACAATTGCCCTTGTGCAGACAGTGGAATAGTAATGAGTTGCCCTTTCTCAGCGGGTAAATCACCAAGTCGACCGGGTGCAATTTCGACGTTGTTTTCTCGAATTGCATTATTCACATCACTAATTGATAAACCGTAAGAAACTAACTTATTTGGGTCGACCCAAATACGCATAGCTTTCTCGGCACCAAAAGATTGAACCTTCCCTACACCTTCGACACGTTTTAGCTCTTCTACAACATTACGAACAAGGTAATCACTTAAATCAACTTCGGAATATTGATTATTTGGAGAGTTAATCCCGACCAGCATTAAAAATCCGGACGATGAAGCTTCCACCTGTAAACCTTGCTGACGCACAATCTGCGGTAAACGAGCTTCTACAGCCTTGATTTTATTTTGAACGTCGACCTGAGCCATCTCGACATCCGTGCCCGGTTTAAACGTAGCAGTAATCTCTGCTGTACCGGAGGTATCTGTTGTCGCACTATAGTAGAGTAGATTTTTTACACCCGATAATTCGCGCTCAATTAAGGTGACGACACTATCGTTAATAGTTTTAGCTGTAGCACCCGGATAAACCGCACTAATATTTACTTGTGGCGGAGCTACACTTGGAAAGCGCGCGATTGGTAATTTAGGAATACTTAGCAATCCAAATATAATAATAAAGATCGCAATAACCCATGCAAAAACAGGACGACGAATAAAAAATTGTGACATCATGATTGAGCTCCTTCAGTTGTAGAAGCTTTCTTTTCTATACTTGGAGCGTCATTTACAACGGCTGGTGCTTTCCATGCAGCCATTGCCAATTTCTGATTTGGCTTAATGCGTTCAATGCCTTCAACAACAACTTTATCGCCAATTTTCAAGCCTTTGTTGGCAATGTAATATTGCTCATATTGTTGTCCAATTTCGATAGGACGAATTTCCGCTGTGCCTTTGGCATTGATGACATATACCTGCGGCTCACCATTAATATTACGTTGGATCGCTTGTGCCGGAACCAATAACGCTTGAGGAATAGAAGCACGGTCAATATTGACACGCACATACATGCCAGGAAGTAATTTTCGTTCAGTATTATTTACCTCTATACGGAACGTAACATCGCCAGTTTCAGGATCAACATTAATATCTTCAAATAATATCTTTGCTGTTACGTTATAAGGCTGTCCGTGGCTGTTAGTAATACGAACGGTTTTATCACTATTTGCTGATAGCTCACCGCTTTGTAAAGCTGCTTGTAGACGTTCATATTCACTAATTGATTGCTTTACATCAACATAGACTTTATCAATTTGCTGGATGGTTGCCATGGTATTGGTATCACCTTGACCAACCAATGCGCCTTCAGTAACAAATGATTGTCCAATTCGACCGGAAATAGGCGCTCGAACTGTTGCATATTGCAGGTTCAAGTTTTGTCGAGTCAATGCTGCTTTCATCTGAGCGACATCAGCTAAAGCTTGGCGATATTGAGCTTGGGCATTACTTACTTCTTGCTTACTAATTGCATTACTTGGTAACAGCTGCTCATAACGTTCTAGCTGAACTTTGAGCCTCGCAACCTCTGCTTCAGCCTTATTTAGCGAAGCCCGATTACTATTTACATCTGCCTCAAAAGTTTCTGAATTAATTTTATATAAAGCTTGCCCTGCTCTAACTTCACTACCCTGTTTAAATAAAACCTTTTCAATGATGCCTCCCACTTGTGGACGGATCTCAGCCGTACGGAATGCATGGACCCGTGCAGGAAGATTTTCACTAAAGTTTACCGATTGCGGTTGAATACTTAATACACTGACTTTAGCCGGCGGTGGCTCAGGTTGAGTTGCTTCTTTTGAATCACACCCCTGTAATATAAGCCCAATAGATAAAAATAAAGGAAGTAAAAGATGCTTTTGCATACTGTCCGAACCTAGGGAGTTTTTTGATGGTCGTATTATTTTTGATGAGTGTGTAGGGATAATCGCTAAAGTGTGGAGGAAGTGTGGAGAAACACGGATAATTTAGCGTATGATGGATTGAAGCGCTTTAATAGATAGATTTTCTATGTTCGATCATTCTTTTTCTTTTGATTGCCAAGATAAAGTTATTCTTGTGGTAGAAGACGACTACGATATTGGCGACATTATTGAAAATTATTTAAGACGTGAAGGAATGAGTGTGATTCGTGCCATGAATGGAAAACAGGCCATTGAATTGCACGCTAGCCAACCTATTGATTTAATTTTACTTGATATTAAATTACCAGAGCTAAATGGCTGGGAAGTGCTAAATAAAATACGCCAAAAAGCTCAAACTCCCGTGATTATGCTAACGGCGCTCGATCAAGATATTGATAAGGTGATGGCACTACGCATCGGTGCAGATGACTTTGTGGTTAAGCCATTTAACCCAAATGAAGTGGTCGCTAGAGTTCAGGCTGTCTTAAGAAGAACTCAATTTGCAAATAAAGCTTCTAATAAAAATAAGATCTATAAAAATATTGAAATTGATACTGACACTCATAGTGTTTATATACACTCTGAGAATAAGAAAATCTTGCTTAATTTAACGCTGACCGAATATAAAATTATTTCATTTATGATTGATCAGCCACATAAAGTCTTTACACGTGGTGAACTCATGAATCATTGTATGAATGATAGCGATGCCCTAGAACGAACTGTAGATAGCCACGTCAGTAAACTTAGAAAAAAATTAGAAGAACAAGGAATACTTCAAATGTTCATTAATGTACGTGGTGTGGGATATAGACTAGATAATCCACTAGCTGTGAAAGATGATGTCTAAATAATATAAAAATATAGCTAGAGAATATGTTATGAAATATAAGTTAGGAATTAGCAAACAGCTTTTTATCGCACTAAGTATCGTTAACTTAAGTGTTACCCTATTTTCTATTTTAATGGGGTATCTGGTTTATAATTATGCGCTTGAAAAAGGCTGGATTACTTTAAGCTCAATTCAAGAAGACTGGACAAGCTTCCACCTTGTAGATTGGATCTGGTTATGTACTGTAATCTTCTGTGGCAGTATGATTTCCTTGGTGATCGGTATGCATCTTGCGAAGCGTTTCATTATACCGATTAATTTCTTAGCAGAAGCAGCCAAAAAAATTAGTCAAGGCGATCTCTCTGCTAGAGCTTATGATAATCGAGTTCACTCTGCCGAAATGTCGGAACTTTTATATAACTTTAATAATATGGCTCAAAAGCTAGAAGTTTCTGTTAAAAATGCGCAAGTTTGGAATGCTGCCATAGCCCATGAGCTAAGAACCCCCATAACCATTTTACAAGGTCGATTACAGGGAATTATTGATGGTGTTTTTAAACCTGATGAAGTTCTTTTTAAAAGCCTTTTAAACCAAGTTGAAGGATTATCACACTTAGTCGAAGACCTACGGACTTTAAGTTTGGTCGAAAACCAGCAACTCAGATTAAATTATGAATTGTTTGACTTTAAGTCGGTACTTGAAAAGGTTCTCAAGGCTTTTGAAGATCGCTTGCAACAAGCGAAGCTAGTGCCAGAACTAGATCTGACAACGACTCCTGTTTTTAGTGACCGCCGTCGTATAGAGCAAGTTTTAATTGCTTTAATTGACAATGCTATTCGTTATTCAAATGCAGGTAAACTTAAAATTTCTTCAGTAGTTGATTCACAAAACTGGACATTGAAAATTGAAGATGAAGGCCCGGGAATTGCAACCGAGTTCCGAGATGACTTGTTTAAACCTTTCTTTAGATTAGAAGAATCAAGAAATAAAGAGTTTGGTGGTACAGGCTTAGGACTTGCTGTTGTACACGCAATTATTGTGGCAATGAAAGGTACTATTGAATACAGTAGTCAGGGTCCAAAAAGTATTTTTACCATAAAAATTTCTATGGATTAGCGAGAAAAACCTTAGCGTTACAACTCTTCACTCTCATTTATTTTTCTACGAATTTCTTCTCGCCACTTTGTGGCGTTTTCCTGTTGTTTATTTAAGAGTACACCTAACACATAAGCGGTGACTGCCCCCCCCAATTAAGGCAATGCAGGTTTCATAAATAATATCTATCACACACTCGAGCACTCCTTCAGACAAAAAATCCAATGTGCCAGAAAATTTATTTGTGTTCTGTGGCAGTTGAAAAACTTCGGTTTGTATAAGCCTAAACACTATTAAGCGCTATAAATTTATAAAATTGACTTAATATTCATTTTTAAATACAATAAAAATGAATAAATAATCACTTTTATTAACTATGACTGAGCCTCAGCTTGTAAAACGTAAACGTAGCCCTAGCCTCGAAAAAACACAAGCCACCAAAGAAGCTATTCTTCAAGCTGCACGTATCCATTTTGCAGAGGTAGGTTTTGCTAAAGCCAAAGTTAGCGATATTGCAAAGAAAGCAAACATTGCCAATGGTACGATTTATTCTTATTTCAAAACCAAAGAAGAACTTTTTGAAGGTGTGATTGAAGACATCTTACAACAAGATCTTCGTTTAATTCGGGCTACAGATTTACAGGAAAATCAAACTGTTTATTCTTTTTTGCTAGAACATCTAGATAAAATTGTGGGTACTGTTGAAAAATCTGGCCGAGATGGCATTTCACGATTGGTCTTAAAAGAAGGTGAAAATTTTCCAAATATTAAGGAAATTTACTTTCGACGCATCCTTTCCCCATATTTGGTTGAATTTGAAAAATTAATCCAAATTGCTATAGATCGTAAAGAAATTGCACCTGTAAATACAAAAGAGTTTTCACTATTACTCATTGCACCCACATGGATGGGTGTCTTATATAACGGCATGCTACAAAATATTGAGACAATCAATATCAATAATCTTTTCCGTACAAATTTATATGCGCTATTTCATACAAATTTTCATAAGCTCGAATAAGCCTAGAAATATGCTCATTTCTTAAGAACGAAGCGTACCCAGCTCTCGTTCTTTTTTACGTTCTCACTTATCTAAACGATTGCATTTTAAATGCGTCGATAGATTTTTACGCCTTAAATTTGTGAAGCAGAGGCTTCAGTTATGCAAAGAACGCCAAAATATTTAGAGCCTATGCCTAACTGGACGGAAACAGAACGTCCGGCATTGATTGGCTCACCTGCCTCAATTGAGCATCCGAATCACCTGAGAGTGGCTTACTTGTTTATTGGTGTATTTATCGCACTCTCGGCAAGTCTAGGAAATGGTTTAATTATTTCCAATGCTTTGCTCTTTCAAGGTGAATTTGGTCTTACCCCAAGTGAAGCAGCTTGGCTTCCTGCAGCTTTCGTTATTGGAAATACTGCTGCAAATTTATATGTCATTAAAATTAGGCAACAGTTCGGGCTTCGTTTATTTGCTGAAATCAGTTTAGTTTTATGCTGTATCTGTATTGGTTTACATTTACTTGTAAATAGCTATGAAATGGCTTTAGCGGTTCGATTTTTTGCAGGTATTGTCGCAGCTCCTCTGACTTCGATGAGCGCACACTATGTTATCCAGTCCTTTAAAAAACCGTCAGCACTGAAAGGTATTTATGTCATTTTAGGTTTACAACAGTTTGGTTTACCTTTGGCATGGATGATTTCACCCGGTATTACCCACGGTGAAGGATGGACAGATTTAGCCTATTTTGAACTTGGTCTTTATCTATGCTGCTTAGCAATGGTGGTCAGCCTCAAATTACCGCGTAGTATCCGAGCTGCCGTATTAGAAAAAGCCGATATTTTTCCCCTTCTTTTTATCTTTCCTGCCATAGCCTTATTCAGTGCAGTACTTGTTCAAGGCCCTATTGTCTGGTGGTTTAACAACACTTGGATTGCTTATGCCCTTGCTTTGGGCTTTGTCCTTTTAGTCATTGGTCTTGTGATTGAACATCATCGCCAACATCCGCTCATCGAGACCCAATGGCTTGTCATGAAATCGACGCTTACGTTTATGATCGGGGCCTTTTCAATCCGCATTCTCATGTCAGAACAAAACTATGCGGTCGGACATTTTTTACAAGCGATGGGCTTATTACCCGAACAATTAGTAGGACTCTACGGCATGATTGGGCTGGGTGTTCTCGTCGGAAGCGTTGCAAGTATTTTAACGTTTAAACAACACCTATTAATGCAGCAATTGCTGGTTGCAGAACTGCTTATTCTGATCGGTTGCGGTTTAGATCTTGGCCTCACGCATGATATTCGACCTCATAATCTCTACCTTTCGCAGTTTTTGATTGGCTGTGCAGGCGGTATTTTTATGGGACCACTCGTATTGATTGGCTACTTCCGTGTACTACAACACAGCCAATGGAGTGTGGTGACTTTTGCGGTGTTATTGGGAGTTACTCAAAACTTAGGTGGGTTAATCGGTACGTCTTTCTTTTCAACCTACCAGCAACATCAAACTCGTCTACATCAAAATGCGATCTACACAAGTCTAGATACAACCAATGCTACGGTAGAGTCTCGGCTTCAGCTATATAGCAGTCAGGCTCGACAAAACAGTACCGATCCCAATTTTCAGCAGAATTATGCACAAAAATCTTTAAATCAAGTTGTTACCCGTGAAGCTCAAGTTCTCGCATTTAATGACGTAATCAAAATCAATGCGCTACTGGCAACCCTCGTATTTATCTTTGGCGTGACTTCATTGTTATGGACGCGTTATAGCGCACGCAAACAAGCATGAGTGAGTAATTAAAATGGCTGAACAAGCACAAACACTGGGTTCTTCAGCTCAGTTTAGTTCCAAATTAATTAAACCGAAGAAATCGACCCTTATTATTATGGCAATTGTACTATTGGTCGGAGTACTGTTTATTTTCAGGGCATGGCATTTACCGCCATTTGCTCTAAACAGTGAACAAACCGATAACAGCTATATTAAAGGTCAAACCACGATTTTATCTTCACAAATCAATGGTTATGTAAAACGTGTTTTAGTGAAAGATTTTGATCATGTCAAAAAAGGTCAACCGCTCCTGATTATTGATGCTCAAACCTATGATCAAAAAGTAGTTCAGGCACAATCAATGGTTGAACAAGCAAAAAATAATTTGGCCAATCAACAACAGACCATTGCACAGCGTCAGGCCGATATTGCCTCAGCACAAGCAAAAGTAGATCAGATTCAAGCTGAATATGATCTTTCTGTGGCTGAGTCAAAACGTTATTCACAATTAGGAAGCTCTGGTGCTGCCTCACAATCCGAACAAGATAAAGCTTTTGCCAATGAAAGAAATAATTTGGCACTTCTTAAACAAGCTTTAGCAAATTTGTCGGTTGCAAAGGAGGCTTTAAAAACGACGCAAGTGGCTAAAGTCGGTTTACAGGCTGAGGTTAATAATGCCCAAGCTCAACTGGATCAGGCAAAAACAACTAAAAATTATAGTGTGATTTATGCACCTATGGATGGACAGTTGGGTGAAGTCAATCCACGTGTTGGACAATATGTATCAGTGGGTTCTCAATTGCTTTTTTTAATTCCCCAAAAGACTTGGGTGATTGCCAATTTTAAAGAAACCCAAATGAAAAACATGCGTATTGGCCAAAAAGCTACTTTTACGGTCGATGCGTTGGGCCATCAAAAATTCACAGGTCATGTAGAAGAAATTTCACCTGCTGCCGGCTCTGAATTTAGTGTTATTAAACCGGATAATGCGACAGGAAACTTTACCAAGGTGGTACAGCGCATTGCGGTGCGAATTGCGATTGATCCAAATCAAAAAGATTTAAATCGCTTAAGTCCGGGAATGTCCGTGATTACCACTGTAATGAACTAATACTTATTATTTCCAATGATTGCGCTTAAGAAGATCAATCTGATTAAGCGCTATGCCTTATTAAAATTTTCTTTTAATGCATTGATTAAGATATTTAATAAAGGCGCTTGCTCACGTCTATGCGGATAATACAGGTGATACGGTTCATAGCTATGTCGCCAGTCCTTTAGTGTTTCTTCCAGTTCACCACTTTCAATATAAGGCTGAACCATATCAATAGGTAGATAAGCGATTCCTACTCCACTTCTTACTGCTTGAAGTACTGGAGATAAGGTTGTAAAAACAATTTTAGCGTTAACGTTAACACTCTGCGTTTTATTTCCCTTGGTAAATTGCCAACGATAAAGTTCGCCATGTGTGGGTAACCTTAAATTGATACATTGATGTTCAACTAAATCTTTTGGCTGCTTAGGATGGCCGTAACGTTCTAAATATTCTTTGGTAGCCACTGTCAGCATTTGTATAGGATCACTAATTTGTAAAGCGATCATATCCTTAGAAACCAAACCGCCTCTTCGAAGCCCTGCATCAAAACGACCATCTACAATATCGACCAGACCATAATCAGAGGTAATTTCGACTGAAATTTTTGGAAATTGTTGTATGACTTTTTCAACGGCGGGCCATAAAACAGTTTGAATTCCATATTCATCGGCACTAATACGTAATGTTCCTGCCGGATCATTTTTTAAAGCACTAAGCTGATTCATGCCATGTTCTATTTCTTCGATGGCAGGTTGAATCAAGCTGAGCAGATATTCACCTGCTTCTGTGGGGGCAACACTTCTGGTGGTTCGTGATAATAGCTTTATACCAATTCGGTCCTCTAAATTACGGAGTGTTTGGCTAATGGCTGATTGTGAAGTTCTGAGTTTTGCAGCCGCACGAGTGAAGCTTCGCTCCTGTGCAACCACAATAAATGTATGCAAATCATTCAGATTTTCTTTCATTATTTATAAGTATTCAATATAAGTGCTATCTCATTATAGTGGATTATCATAATGAATCACTAGGGGTATATTGGTTTCATCGAGATAGTTCTTCTCTTGGAGAAAAATGATGAAAACTGTAACTTTTAAAAATAAAGATATTGATGTTTCTGCAACTATACGTTTTCCAAAAGATTTTGATGAAAACAAAAAATATGCAGCGATTGTATGCGCTCACCCAATTAGTAGCTGTAAAGAACAAATTGCCGGTGCAATCTATGGTGAAAAACTCACTGAAGCTGGGTTTATTACTTTAGCATTTGATGCATCTTATCAAGGTGCTAGTGGTGGTGAACCTCGTTTTCTTGAAGACCCTGCAACACGTGTAGAAGATTTCCGCTGTGCAGCCGACTATTTAACAACGCTTGCTTATGTTGATGAAAACCGTATTGGTGTATTAGGCGTATGTGGTGGCGGTGGTTATGCTGTTAATGCTGCTATGACTGAACGCCGTTTTAAAGCAGTCGCAACTGTAGTTGCAGCAAACTATGGTCGTTTAATGCGTGAAGGTGATCAAACACCTGAAGCTGCCATTAAAACTTTAGAAGCCATTGCAGCACAGCGTACTGCGGAAGCTCGTGGTGCCGAACCGTTTATTACCCAGTACATTCCAAACTCACAACAAGAGCGTGAGCAAGCTGGCATTCATGATATTGATATTAAAGAAGCTGTAGATTACTACAAAACCCCGCGCGGTCAGGCAGAAGGTTCACCAAATAAACTTCGCTTTTCAGGCTTAGCGGCTGCTGTTGGGTTTGATGCGTTTCATTTGGCAGACCACCTACTCACCCAACCCTTACAAATTGTGATTGGTGGAGTTCCGGGAGGCTTCGGCTCATATCGTGACGGTTATGAGCTATATAGCAAAGCGGCTTCTAAAGATAAAAACCTCTTTGTGGTTAAAGATGCAAGCCATTATGACTTATATGATCAACCTGAACCTGTTGCTCAAGCCTTAGAAAAAATTATTCCATTTTTTCAAAAACATCTTTAATTCATAAATTGGAAAGTTTCTCAAGCAGGGAAACTTTCCACTCCCTTCACCTCGTGTTTCACCCTCTCTTTATAAGCTGAATATATCTATGAAAACTGTTCTTATCACTGGTGCCAGCTCGGGTATCGGTAAAGCGCTGAGCTATAAATTTGCGGCTGAAGGTTTTAATTTAATTATTGTTGCCCGCCGCGTTGAGGCACTTGAGCAAATCAAACAAGATATTGAATCAAAATATCCTGCCATTAAAGTTTATGTTGAAACTGCCGACTTAAGTAAAGATGGCAGTGCAAAACAACTTTATGAAAAGCTAAATTCTTTCCAGATTGATGTTCTCATTAACAATGCAGGCTTTGGTGATTATGGCTTTCCATGGGATGTTAATCTCGAAAAAGCCAACGATATGATCAACCTGAATATTAAGGCTTTAACGGATTTATCTTTGCTGTATGTAAAAGATTATGCAGACAAAGATTCAACCTTAATCAATACCGCTTCCATTGGTGGATACGCCCAATTTGATATTGCAGTTATCTATTGCGCCACCAAGTTTTATGTGGCTTCGTTTACCGAAGGTCTAGCTTTAGCTATGCAGACTCAGGGCAAAAAAATGCGAGTTAAAGTCTTGGCACCGGGTGCAACGGCAACCGAATTTGTAGGCCAAGCTTCTGTTAATGGCGGCATAGATGGCGACCATCTATTTAGTCCAGAAGCATTTATTAGCGCCGAACAATTAGCGGATTATGCCTACCAACTGTATCAAAGCGACAAAGTGGTTGGCATTGTCAATGAGCAAAATGGCTTCGATCTCAAAGATCTTATTTACCCTCGAGTAGTTCTTGGCTCATAAATTCAAAAGTTGAGATTTAAAGATGAAAACTTATGGCTATGCGGCTGTAGAGCAAGGTACGCCTCTCGTGCCATTTACATTTGAACGTCGCGAATCAAATGGCGATGATGTGACAATCGAGATTTTATATTCAGGCGTCTGCCACTCAGATTTGCACATGGCAAAAAACGACTGGGGACGCACGGTCTACCCGTTGGTTCCCGGTCATGAAATTGTTGGCAAAGTAATTGCCATTGGTCGAGATGTGACCAAGTTTAAAATTGGTGACCATGTTGCCGTGGGAACTTTTATTGATAGTTGTATGGCGTGCGATCAATGTCAAAAAGGTGAAGAGCACATGTGCCGTGAAATCCTGACCGAAACCTACAATGGTCAGGACCGTGTCACAGGTGAAAATACCTATGGTGGATATGCCAAACATATTGTCGTGAAAGAGCATTTTGTCCTAAGCATTCCGGACCGTTTAGATATTTCGCGTGCAGCACCTTTACTATGTGCAGGCATTACTACCTACTCTCCTCTACGTACTTGGAATGTTGGCCCCGGTACTCGTGTAGGCATTATCGGGCTTGGTGGTTTGGGTCATATGGCCGTAAAACTTGCTGTAGGCTTAGGTGCAGATGTCACAGTACTTAGCCGTTCAAAAAGTAAAGAAACAGATGCTTTGCAATTGGGTGCACATCATTTGTTAGATACTTCAGATGAGGCTGCTATGCAGCAAGCATTGAATGGCTTTGATGTGATTTTGGATACAGTACCAGTAAAACATGATATTAACCCTTATATTCCATTATTAGATATTGATGGAACTTTTGTGGTGGTTGGACAATTAGGGTTACTTGACGAGCCGTTTACTGTTCCAATGATTATGGGCCGCCGTCGAATTGCAGGTTCTATGATTGGCGGGATTGCTGAAACTCAGGAAATGTTGAATTTCTGCGCCCGTCAAAATATTTTACCTGACTGTGAAATGATTCGTATGGATCAAATTAATGAGGCATTTGAACGACTAGAACGTTCGGACGTGCGCTATCGTTTTGTCATTGATATGAGCCCCTTATAAACTCAAATACGTTCTGACTAAATTTTCTAGTTGAGAGTTGTTTCCTTTCTAAAATCAGCGCAAAAGATTGAAGATAATACCCCTCTCAGCTAGAAATTTTTAACTGAATATTTATTTGAAAAGACTTTGAATATAAAAATTAAGTGATCAATGAGTTGCTCTATAGATACTTATAGCAACTAAACAAGCTGCTTATAATAAATGGCTGTGCCGTCATAGTTCCCGTTTGAGCTTAATGCGAAACTTGGAATTACACCTACACGAACAAATCCAATTTTGCTATATAAAAGTTCGGACACATCGCCTTCACGTGTATCTAAAACAAGTAATCGCAAGCCCTTTTCTCGTGCAAAATTTTCTAGTTCATTCATTAGTAATGTTGCTATTCCTTGTTTTCTTGCTGTTGTCAGAACCATAAGTTTTTCAACCTCGGCTCTATGTACACCGTTCTTTTTACTTACTAAAGATAATTGAACACTACCTATAATTTTTCCTTCTTGACTGGCAATCCATAGGCGGCTATTACCTTGTGGTAATTTATGGTTGACCTCACACCAATAATTCACGACTTCGTTCTTTTCTATAGGAGCTAGGAAACCTATAGAAGCTCCGCTATTGATAGAATCTTCTAACAATAATGATAGGCCTTCTTCATAATCGCCAGTTTCTTTTATTTCTAAAATTTCAATATTTTTCATATTTCTTCTCTAAGTAAAATGAAGTTTGTCTTGAATATTTACTTTTATAAGAAAAAACTCAAATGCATCAAATTTATTATTTTGTCTTTTGATAAGCTACTGCACTATATTACTTTGCGCTACTTCTGCCCCAACCATCTGTTCTAAATAATTATTATCAGCATAATCAAAAACTGAAATTGATAAGTCTAATGCATCAATAATAGTTTTAATCCCTCTATCACAAGTCACAATCATTTTTGCATTATTCGCAAGTGCAATGCCTAAAATCTGAATATCTACCTTTACTTTCTGATGAGGATTTTGAGATCTTTGATTCTTAGGTAGCTTTTTATAATCTTTATAGATACGTGCCGCTATTAAAGCTGCTTTAGCATCAAAATCCAGATTTTTAAATTTAGAATTTGGACTTAGAAGCATACTACTTCTAGATTCATTTTCATCACCAGCAATGAACTCTGCTATTGCAGGCATCGGCAAAGCCAGTGTCAAACGTTCACATTGCTTAAGATAAGCAACCAGATTTAAATACTCAGCACTGGCCTTGTCAGCAGTCAGTAATGTTATTAACGCATTAGTATCTAAGATGATCAATCCTGACGCTCCTTCAGCCACTCGGCAATAGGATCATCAAATTTAGACCAATTAGATGCCCCCTGTGCTCTAAAACTATCAATCCATTGATCAAGACCCATATCTTCAATCACAGTAAATTTAGTAATCGAGTATTTCTTGAGTTTTAGTTGATAAGTGTTAGTTTTCGATGAATATGACGCTATGCCTTCAAATCTTAAGCATTTGTTAGTATTAAAGTATGGATGTAATTCTTCTAATAATTTATGAGAACATTCTGCGGGGATTTCATCACCGTTATTTAAAATAATAGTGATGTGATCTGAATTATCTTTACCCTTTTGCAATCGAGTTAAGTACCCATCTATTGATTCGTCTTGAGTGAAGTTTTCTTCATAATCAAGTTCAGGGACAGAATATAGAATTTGAGATGGTTCATATGGCTGATTTTCTTTCAAATGTCCATTCGAAATTTCAGCATTATGGAAACCATACTTACTTAATTCTTTCTGTATTCGAGTAACCTGTTTACGCTTTAATGCTGTGTCCTTAAGAACATTAGCCATAGCTATAGCTTTACAATCACGAGGAACTGTTACTGCTATAGTTGTCGAACCTTCTTTAATGGTTTTGAAGCTAGCTTGTTTGACACCCACGATTTGACCAAGTGCAGACAATAGATTGGCAACACTCGATATTTCTAGATCATGAAGATGTCCGTCATGGATTTTTAAGACGAAGTCAAGATTATCATCTAGTTCTTGATGAACTGATGAATCCTCGAGGTCAAGTCTTTCTTGAGTAGGCTTTCTACCCTTTTTATCCAATTTTGTCATTTTCGGTTATCTAAAAACACCTTGCTTATAGTATGTTCAAAGTAATAAACAAATGAAAGCAAACTTAATAAATTAATTACTCCTCGTTTTAGGACTAATATTATAATTTGTCAACCAAAATATTTGACTATTTCAAAGGCTTGTGAACTAAAAATGTTTCTATAATCAGATTTGAGGTGGCGTCTTCTCTATTGGCAGTTTGAGCCATTCGATGAGTAGGGATAAATTGAGTAGAAATCCCTTTCGTTAGGATGAATTATTAATAATAAATGATTAATATATAATTATTTTAATATCACATAAAATCCCAATGAAAGAACCTTTAAAATCCAATGAATCCAATTTAAGTCAAACACTGATTTTGGATGTGAATAAAGTAAAATCTCCAATCGAATTAAAAGTAGATCAAATTACTGATTACGGTGCTTTGACTTTTACCCTTATAATTTCTGCAATTATCTCAGCAATTACAGCATTTGTAACTATTCACCTAGTTACAAAATCTAACAATCAATTAATA
Organism: Acinetobacter sp. AOR41_HL; assembly: GCF_027854645.1. Classification (NCBI taxonomy): domain Bacteria; kingdom Pseudomonadati; phylum Pseudomonadota; class Gammaproteobacteria; order Moraxellales; family Moraxellaceae; genus Acinetobacter; species Acinetobacter sp. AOR41_HL. The sequence continues at coordinate 20,254 of NZ_JAKTHZ010000033.1, forward strand.
GAAAGTCAAAAAGATCAAAATGAAAGACAATTAATTAAGCAAGAGGAATTTTTAGCTCGACAAATTGAAAGCCAAGAAAATCAAAAAAATAAAGAGTTAAATACTCACTCAAAACAGATATGGATCGATAAGCTGAGAGAGTCAGCAGCACAATTTTTGTATAATACAGGTAGAGTAGTTATACAGGCTTTATCCACGGTTAATGCTTATAATACGTATAAACAAGGTCAAAACACTTATGCAGAGGTTAATAAAAACTTCGATGAAACAAATACAATTGTCAGAAATCTAGAAATAGCTGCAATTTCGATTGATCTAAGTTTAGAGGGCAATAATCCAATTGACGATGAAATTAAAAAACTTTTAACAGAAATTGTTAATCATATAAAGGTTCTAAATTCAACAGTTTTGGATAATTTTACAGAAAAGAGAAACTTTCAGGTAATAGACTATTCAACTCTAAAAACACTTCCCGAAGTCGATAAAATCTATGAGTTAGAAATAAAACTTAAAAAGAAATTTATTGAACTATTTAAAGAAAAAAGAAATTTTTTAAATGAATAATTATTAATTTAATTTTTCATAAAATTGCAAGGAATATGAAAAGTAAAATGAGCTGTGCATCTTGTTAGCCGAATGCACAGATACAAAAGGTATAATACTTATAGGTGGTTGAGGTAACCTACTCAAAATTATTTCTTTCTCACCCCATCCCCCTCAAAAACACCTCAACCACTCTCCCATCAACTTCATCTGAACTTAAACGCTGAATGACGGCGCCTTCGATCATATATAGAAAGAGTTTGGCATCGTTAAAAGAAGCATCGGGGTTAAGTGCTCTAAGCTGGCTATATATTTCGTTGGTGAGCCATGTTCTATATCTCACGGCGGTTGTATATGCGTTTGGGTAGGTATTTTTCGTTTCAAAAATGGCTTTAAACAATAGGTAATACAGCCCGTCTATGTCTGCGTGTAAGTTATAGAGCTTTTTGAGTTTATCGACTGCGCTTGTGTCGTGGTCGTATTCGAGCATAGTGACTACTTTTTCTTGAAGTCGTTCTTTTTGCACAATCAAGCAGATTTCAATAAAGCGTTCTTTAGATTGAAAGTAGTTATAAAACGTCATTTTTGGTATTTCCGACTCTTTCACAAGTCTGTCGACACCCACGATATGAAACCCGTTGTAATGGAAAAGTTCAATTGATTTATTTACGACTTTTAATGCACGTGTTGGGAGAACTAAATTTGGCATATTTTTACCGTTATAAATTAAATTTTTGTTGTATATAAATGAGATATAAAAGCCTTCCACTTTTCTAAAGGTGAAAAAAAGGCGTAGCAAAGCCATAAAGACTGTGCCTAGCACATCTCAAGTTTTAGTTGTTGATGAAAGTTTTAAGTAATAACGAGCTAAAGCCTGAAAAAGCCTTACGGCGATCAAGCTGCGTTAAATGTTTTAAGCTGTATTGTTATAGCTTTTGGCAATGGGTGCCAAGAAATGATGGATGCGCAAAGCTAACTCCTTATATATGGAGTTCTGCCAGAGCATAAAATTTATGGTGGCAGAACGAAAGAGGGTTAGCAGACTGGTTAAGACATCCAGCACACCCGAAGGTGTCCCTCTCCCGTCCTACCGCTACGGGAAAGAGACGAGAGGTACACATAGAACTATCCCTCAGAAGGAATAAATTCTGATGCGGTCTTAAAAACGGTCTGCTAAAACCGACTGGCAATGTAGGCCAGCCCGCAAATGGTAATCTTCAATATTTGAAGTGTCAATGTGAAATTGGCTAGAAAATATTTAAATAATTATTATTTTTCATTTAATTACATAATTAAGGATATTCTTAAGTAATATTTACAATCTGCTTTTATATCATTAAGTTAAATTTTAAAGTTGCAAAAAGTTAAGGTCGGGTTTTGTTCTTATCAAACAAGAATGAATAAACAAAAATGAGCAATTACTCTTATGCCTAACTTAGGTATCCAGTATAAAATTATGACTTAAGCGCCCCATTTCACCCATTAGGCTGCGTTATATCTTTAAAGTAATAAGAGCAAAAAATGACTCAAAATAAAGTTGAATTAGCAGAGAAATTGTCAAAAGAATCTCATCAAGGTCAAAAGTATGGTCCTCATGATTACTTTGATTACCATATTAAAGGTGTGGTCAACTCATTAATTGAGCATCAATTTTCAGAAGTCTATATTATTACCGCTCTTCTCCACGATAGCGTTGAAGACACGCCTCTTACCCTAGAAAAAATCGAAAGCTTATTTGGAAAAGAAGTCCGTGATGCAGTAGATGCATTAACTAAACGAGAAAGTGAAACACGCGAAGAATATTTAATTCGTTGTGGTTTGAACCCGATCGCTCGAGTCGTAAAACTTCATGATGCAGCTTTTAATGCGCATAATTCACATAAAGAAAATAATCAGTCACGTGTCGATTATTACCTTCAAACCATGTTAATTGTTTCAACGGCGCAAGATAGGTTGAGATAAAAGACAACGAAATGAATCCGTTGTCTTTTTTATTTTTAAGATTGTGCAAATGCCCAAATGTCTTTTGATGCAACCGCGTCAGATACAAGTCTAAAACTCATAGGCTCTAAATCTTCATCTACCACAACATAACCTTTTGAGTTATTTTTTAGCGCATCACACTTGTTATCAGTAAGTTGATAGTTTGCCGTATTGGCTAATGCACTTTCAGTAATCACACCCATAAACACACAATTCGAATCTTTCGAGACAATTTTACCTTGTGCATTCACCTCGGCATTTACCGTCGTTCCATCTGGAAACGATAAATCGTAGGTGCCGACCAATTGATTAAGCAAAAGTTTTTGATCAGCAATTTTTTCATAATGTGCTAATTCGACTGTCATCACTTGATTAGACTGGTTGCTCTTCCAAGTCTTATTTTTGGCATCGTAGCTCATCACAATCTTGGCACGGTTTTCGTCATCATCTAAAACCAATAATTTAGTTCCATCTGCGCCAGAATAGTATTTACCCGCCATAGGTAACTCTTCATCAGTTTCGGTACTAATAATATAAGTACCGACATCTAAGCTCGGCGCTAGTGCAGGTTTTTCAGTCGAGACTTGGTCATCATGATCATTGTCATTACAAGCTGCCAATCCAAACCCAAGGAGTAAAACCAATAAACAACGTTTCATGGTCTTTCTCCTTACTTGTTAAATAAGCTTTTTAAACGGATTTTAAGCCATTCTTGACCTGCTGGTCTTTGATCATAAGCCACTTGCATGGCAGTCACGGCAATTTTACTTTGCATTACAGCGCTTTCATCCGACATTTGCGCGGCTGTTGGAGCAGATGGTGCCGCGTCTATTCCAAGGCCATATTGGTTATTGCCTTTACTATCTTTGGTCACTTGGAACTTCAATTTATATAAGTCATACGTCCCAATTTTTGAAAAAGCAAACGGCGTGCTGGTTGTTAAATTTTTAGGGAAATTCACATTAAGGGTAATGCCTTTTGGCAACAACGGGCCCTTACCCGCCTTAGCTTGTAATTCTTTTAATAACACTACGGTTTGCTTTGCCACAATTGCAGAGTTAGGGTTGTTTAAAGTTTTGTCATCTACCGTGTTGGTATCGGCGCTTAATGCAATAGATGGAATGCCACGGCCTGCCGAAAACTGTACATTGCCAATGGTGCCAGAGTGTACAACGACTTTTCCGACATTTAGGCCTTCATTTGGGCCAGATAAAACTAAGTCCGGTGCTTTACCCCAATGCTTTGGCGCAACCACGTCTAGTCCATAAACGGTTGCCATGACTGGTGTACCATGCGTGTAATTCCAGTCGCCATTGGTATAGCCCGCTTTGGTAAAGGTTCCAGCCGCAGGTGCGCCAATCGGTGCTGCACCATTGTGACAACCGTTTTCAGCCGTAATTTGCTTATCATTATCTGCGTTAATCGTCGTTGAGCTGTACATGACAATTGCACCACCACGACCACTTTGTGGTGAACAAGGTACAGACACAAGCACGTTATGACCATTTGCTTTTAATTCATCATAGAGTGCTTTGATATTGCTGGTTAGACCGTCATCATTAACCAATAAAATATTTAATGCAAAAGCTTGAGTCGTACACAAAGACAGAATAAGGCCGCCCAATAAACTTTTTTTCATCACTTAACTACCATGTTCTTAAATTTTGATTTGTATAGTAGTTGCCCTATATGTAGGTTTAGTGACTAATCACTCGTAAAAATCCAAATATTTTTCCATTAAAATTAAATAATTATATTATAAGTTCTTGCTATATTTCTTTTTATCAACTAATTATCAGCCTCATTGTTCATGTTAAAAATGACAAAACCCACTTTCGTGGGCCTCATTCAAAGTATCACCTCAGACTTTAAATTAAATACGCCCAACCTCTAAATATGGAATCAGGTTTTTATCAAAATTTGGACGTGGGTCACCTTCAAAACTAATAAAGCCATGCATACCCGTTAAACGCTCACCTTTATAAAACTGGTTTAGCTGATAACGCGGGTCTTTATGTGAAAGCGTAAAACTCACCACGCCAACACCCTGCTGTTTTGACTTGTTATAGGCATCTTCGAGCATTTTATGATGCAAAGCCAAATCTTCGGGATGGCACATAAGCGTATGTAGCACGTGGTATTGAATAGAATCACCCAGCTTAGGCAAACGCATGCCCTTAGTTATTGGCGTCAATAAGTTATAAACGGGTCTAAGCACAGCTATGGCCGAGCTGTAATTTAAAATTTTGGTTTGCTTAATACTATGCTGATCCCATAGTCCAAACATACCCACTAGTTTTTCATCCTTAAAGTAAAGTGAAAAGTCTGAAAGTTTTATCCCTGAAAAATACTGATGACCTTGGGCAAGCTCTTCAAAGTTATAGGCAGGTATAAAGTTATAGTGTTCCGCCATGTCGCGAATAAACTGGTTCATGGCTTCCACATGTTTAGCTTCGGCAACACAGCTACGGATCTCTTGAAGGTTACTCTGTTTAACAGTCTGTTTTAAAAAAGCCGTGATTTTTCGTTTGGCACCAGTGCTCGTTAGGCTGAGTGTCTCTATAAGCCCTTCATCATAATAATCGGGCATTCCCGTTTTGCCCGTTTGTATAGCGGCGCGTGCGGCGTGGTTATCATCAAAAATAATCATTTGGCTAAAGTTAGGTGCGTGCATGGTATCTTTTACATGCTTGCCTAATACCTTCACCAGTGATTTACCCCGATAGCTATGATCTACCCGTAAATCGCCCGCGTAGCGTAAGTTTTGTATATTTCGGTCGACATAACAAGGACGATAGCCATTGCTATAACAAGCCACTTTCTTTTGGCTTTCGGTATCTTCAATCACGACATGCAGTTTATGCCGATAGACAATGTCGGATGCCTTAAAATAACTCGGTTCACGCTGAAAGCTGATTTGTATGCCTTTGGTGGTCATGGGCACAGCAATTAACTCTCGTAAAGCTTCGTCATCTGCCAAAGTCGCTTCACGGGTAATGAGAGTGTTATTCGCAAGTGGTGTATTTGTTTTATTCATTATTCACCTGTTGTGTGGTCTGTGTAGGAACCAAATTGTTTAAACGTCCCATTTGGTCGAGTAGCTGATAAACAAACACTACTTCGTCTTGGTCATTTACGGTTTTTTGGGTTTGGGCATCGAGAAGTTTCTGCTCGGTATTGAGCAAATCAAAGGTAGTTTTGGTGCCGACATCAAACTCTTTACGTGTGTAGACAAAAGCAATAGACGCTGCCTCTATGGCATTTGCCAGTGCTTCTTTATTTTGTCGGATGGTTTGAAGCTGCGCATAGGTGGTACGGGTACGCTTATTTAAGTCCAGTTCAAGACTTCGAATTTTTTGCGCAGCCAAATCGATATCGGCCTGCGCTTTTTTAACATTGGCGCGATTTAAACCATCGTCATAGAGCGGTAAATTAAGCTGTACCCCAACCATATAGTTATTACTTTCAGAACCAATATAACTTGCTTCATCTTGCTTTCCGGCACGACTGGTCAGCATAACCGTGGGCCAAAGTTCCCGCTTAGTTAAGGCATATTGTTTCTCTGCAGCTTGCATTTCATATTTAGCGCGCATTAAAGCGGGATGATTCTTGGTTTGCGCCAAAATCTCATCTAACCCATTCGGTATAGCCGGTAGTTGTTTTATTGCAACAAGGTTGTCTGGTGTTGTACCTGTCACTTGGTAAAACTGTGCTTCACTTACAGTCAGGTTAGACTGCGCCTGTGTAATATCGGCTTGGCCTTGGGCGACTTGCGCCAAAACTTGAGCCAAGTCTGCACGGGTAATCATTCCTACATCAAAACGGCGCTTTGACTCATATAAAGACCGTTGCAGGTTCGCCATGGTCTTTTGTCTAAGTTCTAGAATGGCTTTCTTTTTTAATACGTCGGTATAGACCATCACGGTATTTAAAATAGTTTCCGACCGTTGATCTGACAAACCTTGGTGTTGGGCAGAAAGCTGACTTTCGGCAATATCTACACCCAAGCGGTGCCGCCCAGAGGTATAAATCGGATAATCTGCCTGTAACTGCAAACTTCGTCCTTTACGGTTTCCTTCAGTTGGAAACATGACTTTTGGCGGTGTATCTATTCTTTCATAGTCAAGTTGCCCGACTAAATTGACTTTGAGTCCATCACGCTGTTTGGCCTGTTCAAGCATAGCGGTAGACTGGTTTACACTTAAACGGCTGACTTCAAGCTGACTTTCATGTTTTAAACTGGCAGACAACGCCTCGTCTAAAGTCATGGCATGTGTATTCGACACAACCAACACGCCGAAATACAAGGCGTGTCGAAGTGTAAAAAAACGAGTATTAAAGTGCTTCATCCCTTTCATAGTTGTTCCAAACTATTGAGGGTGACTTTCTTAAGTGGCTCAGGCTTGATATTGCCTTCGATAATGCCATCAAACATGACCAGTTTTTTATAGGCATTCCAGCCATTATTGGCTTGGCGAATTTGAGGCTGGTCGAGCTGCCCCAAGTTTCGTGCAAGTTCATAGTGGAAGTTTTGACGTAAGATACTGTCGATATATTCATTGCTAATGCTGTGATGAATTTCACCTTCAAAAAGCACGCAATAAAATGGTTTAACCTGTTGCTCCGTATCAATCGCCAGTAAAGAAATCGCTTTCGATTCGGTTTCGTTTAACTGAGACAACAACTGTTGAGCAGTTTCAGGTGCGAGTTTTTCACCGACCAGATCTACACCAAAGCGGCGGCCTTGGAACTCAAAACACGGAATTTGCTCTATAAAGCCAGTCACTTTTAAACAGTCATCCAAACAGTAACGCAATAAGCCATTACCCGAAGTAATCAGTGGGCTGACCACGTCACCTTGTTTAAGCTGCCATGAAGGAACGATTTGGCCTTGTTTCTCACCTTCTAAATATTCAAATTCATAGAAGTGGCTTTGGTATGCGAGTGGGTATTGATCGTTATAGGGAATGGTCACTACACCTTCGGTTGCCCATAACCCTTTGCCTTCAAACTGAACACTGGGCAGTTTCTCTTTTAATTTTTCGGCCCAAGCTTTTGAACCTGCGGTATCCCAACTCGAAACCAGACTTAACTTTGGCCAAAGTTTTTTAAAGTCGATCTGTGCGCCGTTTAAACTTGCAATTAAAGCTTGAGCACTTTCAGGGCTATGCGGTGCCGTCACTTCTTTTAGTGAAGCCTGACGGTTGCCCCATTTACCACTTTGTAAAACTTCAACCACATCTTTTTGCAGTGTCTCCAAACGCTCAAGCAATTGCAGCGCAAACGTTGGGCTCCATACCGAAATCATGGCTAAGTTACGGTTTGCGACCAAATAACAAATGGTGGCAAACAGTGCATCGTCCGCGTTGGCTGCAAAGGCAACGTTACTTGGAACGGCTTGGGTAAACTTAGACAGTATGCGTTTACCTACGCCAAGTAGCGCACTGTCATCATTTAGATTTTTGTCCTTTAAAACTTCACGCTGACTTTCTGGCAACCATGACACCGACCAGTAGTGTGTACCTGAACTCAGCTGTGGGCATTTACGGTATAAACTTGCCATCCACGGCGCAATCGCATGGTCAAGTTCATCTAAAAACAGCTTGGTGTATGGAATAAACTTGATTTGTTCGCTCGAACCACTAGTCGGCTGAAAGCGAACCAGTTTACTGCTCGAGAGTGAAAGCTTTTGTTCACGGTAACGCTGAATGTCTTCTCGCCAAGCGCTATAGCGAGTGGCAGGAAATGCTTTTACAAACTGCTCATAATTTTGAACCTTCTTATCTTTGGCAAAGGTCGAGGTCTGTAATATCGAATGCAAAATTTGACGTTGTGTGGTCTCTAAAGCATTAAACTGCTTTTGGAAATTACGGTCAGATGCATCACACCATTTTTTTAAAATAAGATGCGAGCCGAGAGTCAGCCATTCATTAGATTTCATTGGATAGCCTCTCTACGTTTTGTTTTATGAGTTACGCGGGCTTCAAACTTCCCTTTACTGGTCGGTTTAGTCATCAGCTTTACAGGGAAACGGGCAATATCTTTCCAGCCAAGACGACCAATACAAGGCAGTTCTGTACCGGCTTTCCAAGTTGGATTTTTCTGTTCAAAGAAATGAATATTTGGGTTCTTTTCTCTCATTTCGGCAGTAATCGGTGCAACTTCACCTTTTAGTGGCTGATAGTCATCACCAAAGTTGAGTAAGCCTGCTTCACGGTCGTAATATTCACCAAAGAATTTCTCACAGTAGTGCTCAACCACTTCCGAAAGGTGTTGGTTTTCATCTTTAATGTTTGGGTAATACACATAGTAATTATTGGCAAGTAAGAGATAGGTCTTATAGCCTTTAGAAATAAGGAGCCAATAAAGTTCGTTAAAAGGATATTTAATGCGAAGTTTAATCATGAGTTTAAGCATGGTGCTTTGTAAGCTACGCGTGCCCCAGAACTTCTTCAAAATAACCGTATCACCGCTAAAGAGTACGGTGTAGTCTTTACCGTTTAAATAAAAGTGCTGCACAACAACCGTCGAGAAACCGACTATTTCGTCTGTTTCAGAGTCAAAAATTAAAATCGCACCGCTTTTATTTTCAAAATCATCTACAAAAATAGAAAATCTGGTATTTTCATAATACTGTTCGTAAATGGAATACATCACTTTTAGTCGATCAGTATCAATTTGCTCTTTTTCAAAATATTGCCCATAAGTTGCATTTTTCAGGTTCAATTTTGAAATTAGTTTATATGTTGTATTAATCATAATACTTTAATCTCCCACATTCAGATCTGTGAGTTCCACTCGCTCATACGGCGATATTAGAAACTCGTATAAATGTTCTTTTTCTATGAAGGGATACGTTTTGATATGCCCTATTGTTTTTCATTCTTTAAAAGCTGCCCTCTACTGCTAAAACCTTACATATTCATTTTCTTCCCCCTATCCATAAAGATGGTTAAAAAGGCGGTCACAAACATGATGATTGCGAGCATGCGTAATAAATCGTTGAAACTCGATGTTAATGCTTGAAAGTGAATGTCGCGGTAAATCACACTGAGTGCAATTTGCTGAGCATTTGCGCCGACTTCCTGATATTGCGCCGTGAGTTGGTCGAGTCGTTCTGTAAATATCCAGTTTTGCGGTGTCATCGACTGATTAATCTGGGTGACGTGCATTGCGGTAAGCCAGTCTAAAGATGAGTTAATCAGTGCCAGTCCAACCGCACCACCGATATTACGCATGAGGTTATAAATACCGCTGGCATCGGCCACTTTACTGAGTGGCAAAGTGCTCATAGCCAAATGTGACACCACAATCAGGCAAATCATAAGACCAATACCGCGGTAAATTTGCGGCCAAAACATAAAGTCATAATCGCTATGAATGCTGAGGTGCGAATTGAGCCATACACCAAAGCCAGCCAGAACCATTCCGACAAATACGGTTTTGCGGGTATCAAAGTTAGGAATAAGCCATGCAAGAAACGGTGCAAAGCAGAACATGACAATGCCTGTCACCATCATGACATGACCAATTTGGCTACTATTCATTTCACGGACTTGCCCAAGAAACACAGGAATCATGTAACCTAAGCCATACAGCGCCATACCAATCACAAACGTTGTGATGGCACTTAAAGTAAAGTTTTTGTTTTTAAATACCGATAAATCGAGCAAAGGCTTAGGCTGGGTAAAACTTCTAGAGAAGAAAATCATGCCGCCTACAACGCAGATCATAAAAGCAATACGAACGCCTGTGTCTGCAAGCCAGTCATGTCGTGCGCCTTCATCGAGGAAATATTCAAGCCCACCCAAAAACATCGCCATTCCCACTAGACTGAGCCAGTCCATGCTTTTGATGAGTGAATAGTTTGCACGGTCGATATTTGGGCCTGAGTAAATGACTGTGGCAATGATAATGCCCGGAATAATATTGATCAGGAACATCCAGTGCCATGAGAAGTTATTGGTGAGCCAACCACCAATGGTTGGGCCAATCGCAGGCCCTAAAGTACTGATCATGCCAAACATGACCAAAGGCAATGAGCGTTTTGCTTCTGGGAAAAGCAAGTACAACGCTGTCATGGAAGTCGGAATCATGCCGCCACCCATAAAGCCTTGAATGCCACGGAACACTAGTAAACTTTCCAAGTTCCATGACAAAGCACAAAGTAAAGAACTCACCGTAAAGCCAATTGCACACATGGTGTAATACACCCGTGTTGAAAGCACTCGCGAGACAATACTCGACATTGGAATTGCAATAATTTCGGCAATTAAATAAACCGTTTGTACCCAAGTGACTTCATAACGACTTGCACTCATACCAGCTTGAACTTCGTTTAGAGAACTCGCCACAATCTGAATATCAAGAATCGCCATAAAGTTGCCAAAAATCATGGCAGCAAAAATTGCCCATGCAGTTTTTGCAGGAAACCTCCACTCGGCTTCAACATGCTTATTCATTTTCTTATTACCTAAAATTTTTTTATTAAGTTCTTAGGTCAACGGTGGCACTCACCGACATTCCAGGTTTAATCAAATCAATATGTGGGCTTGAATCTATGACAATACGTACAGGAATACGCTGTACAACCTTGTTAAAGTTACCCGTTGCATTGTCTGGTGGCATGAGTGAAAAAGTTGCACCTGAAGCTGGTGAAAAACTCTCAATTTTTCCGGTATAGGTGAGGCTCGGATAGGCATCAAGTTTTAACTTCACTTTTTGACCGATATGCATTTTTTCAATTTGGGTTTCTTTGAAATTCGCTTGTACATACAAACTATTTTCAGGAATGATTGCCATTAAGCGGGTTTGTGGAGAAACGCGTGAACCTTTTTGAATTGCAAGGCTACCGATCTTACCCGAAACAGGACTGACCACTTTTGATGAAGCTAAATCAACCTGATACAGGTTTAAATTTGCATTGGCACTTTGAATATCTGCTAAAAGCTGCGCTCGACTCGCTTGTAAGCTCCCCAACTGAGCTTCTGCTGCATTTACGGAGGCTTGCGCTTTGCTGAGCTGTGCTTGAGCTGTTAAATATTGAGACTGGATCCCTTCAAAATTTTGTCGGGTAATCACGCCATCTTTTAATAAATCTTGATAACGCTCATATTCTTTTTTCAAACGAGATAGGTCGGCTTGTGCTGCCACTACACCACTATTTGCTTCGGTAATTGACGACTTGGCAGACTTTTCATTTTGTTGTTGTACGCCCAGTGCGGCTTCTTTTAAGCTGACCACAGAACGGGCTTGGTCATAACGAGCTTGATAGTCACGATGGTCTAATACCGCTAAAGTTTCCCCTTTTTTTACCACCTGATTATCGTTAATTAATAACTCCATCACTTCGCCTGAAATCTTTGGCATAACCCAAGTCACATCAGCTTGCACATAAGCATTATCAGTAGATTGATAGAATCGATATACCAAAAAATAATATACGATACCGGCAACTAAAAATAACAGCAGGACACTAAAAACACCCCAAGTTATTTTCTTTCGACTTTGGAAATTAGTATCAGTTTCTAGCTGAGCTACGTTATCCATATTCATTCCGCTTATTTGTAATATTCGATTTTTTATTTAAGCCAATAAAATTATTGGTTTCTTTTTTACGTAACTTTTCACTTGGTTTTATTCAATGAATCGTGACAGCGTAAAATTTGGTGCAAATTATGGTTCTGAAGTTAATTAAATATCATTGACTTCTTTGCCATATATTTTTTCTATTTATGTCAATAAAGCATATTATATAAACTATGTTTAAAAATTATGTAATTCGAACTAGTGTAGATTTCTCGTAATAAATCCATCTAAAAATTCAATACAAGCTATTGTTAATAAACACTTTAATTTTTATTTAAGCTTCAATAAAACTCCTTTAATAAAAGCAATATATTGCAGAAATATTAAGAATAAATTTTATTGTGTAATATTTAAGTATTATTAATTAAAATAATATGTAATTTAAAAATGAGTTAACAATAAAAATTGTTATACTTATAAAAATAGAATATATATGATTTATAAATATTATATTTTCTAAAATTAACAACAACAAACTGACAAAATATTAAATCTAATAAGCAATGATTGCTTAATAAATAAGCCATTATAACAAGTAAAATGGCTTATAATTTTTTGGATAAAAAACAGTCTTAAAATAAATTTAGACCTATTATTAAAAGACAAACAAAGCTTTAAAAATAGTGATTTAAGAGGTTTTGTCTATTGATTTAAAACCTTAAAAATTTCTTCTAAAGTTATTCCAATCGCAAGCAATTCACTATCTTGATGAGCTAAGCCATCTATTTCAAATCCGATTGGCAGTTTTGATTTCGCGCCCTTTCCAATAGGTAAACTCAGGCCCGGTATTCCAATATTACTGCCAGGGTCTGTATTTCGCATGAGGGTCTGGAAAGTTTCAATTGAATAGACGTCTTCGTTTGCTAGTGGTGCAACAATCGGTGATGTCGGAAATAATAAAGCATGTAAATTATGCGCTTTAAATGTGTTTTGGTAGAGTTCAAGCAATTGTGGACGAGCTTCACTGATGGCTTTTTTATACAAAGGTAAAACAGGAACAAATTGACCAGTCTGATCTAAAGTTAACTCAGGAAGAATATTCAGTTTAAAAATTGCCTGTACATCTGGGCTTGAGATCTGATCGACTACAGTCTCTATGGTCAATTTTACATGATGATCTTTCAAATATTGAATCAGGTCATACTTGCCTTCATAGATGGCCACAGGAAATGAAATAGCTTGATTGAGTTGTTCTAAATTTGGCATATCAACCGAAATAATTTCGACTCCTGCACTTTTTAAAAGCTCAAGCGCAATATGAGCCTGTTCATGAACGTCTTCATCTAAATGATTCCAAAAATATGAATTGATACCGAGTCGAATTTGTTGGGGCTGTAATGGTTCTTTTCTTGGCTCCTGAGTAATAAGCTCATCAACTAAGATAATGTCAGATACGGTATGTGCAATAGGTCCAGCGGTATCTCGAGTATGTGAAATCGGGGTAATACCTTCTTGTAAATATCGTCCTACCGTAGGACGAAAGCCGACACAGCCATTTAAGGCACTTGGCAGACGAATAGAAGCACCTGTGTCTGTACCCATAGCAATCGGAACCATGCCCGCCGCAACAGCCACCGCACTACCCGAAGAAGACCCACCAGCAATGTGTAACGGGTTTACTGCATTTCGTGTACCCACAACGCCCTCTATATGCATGGCAGTATTATAACCAGTTACCCCAAAGGCCAATTCGTGCATATTGGCTTTACCAACAATGATTGCACCTTGATCAATAAGCTTTTGAATAACGGGCGCAGAAGTTTGAGGTCTAAATTGAGCTAAAGCTGGTGTACCTGCACTATTTGGAAAACCTGCAACATGAATATTATCTTTAACCGCAATTAAAATACCCATCAAAGCTGGACATGGTTTTCCACTCAGTAGGTATTCATCCCAATATTGAGCTTGTTGAATTGCCGAAGCTTTATCTGTGCTAATAAAAGCATTTAAGGATTGCTGTTTTTCAATCGTATCGAAGTAATGATGCACAAGCTCTTCACAAGATACTTTTCTTTCATGAATCAGTTTAGTAATGATATCTACTGAAGCGTTTGATAAACCCTGTGATTCGATCCAATTATTTTTTTCATTTATATTTAACATAGTAACTTAGAATCCGTTTAAGTTGTAATTTTAGGAACTTAGTATAAATTGCTCTTTCATTCGCATCCTCAAAATTGAGGATTGCTTAAACTTTAATGTCGAATGAGCAAGGCCATTTCAGTGCGATTATTGCAGCCGATTTTTCTCATAGAATTGTTCAGATGAGTCCTTAATGTAGTAAAGCTAATACCCAGTAAATTTGCCACATCTTTATCACTTAAACCTTTAGATACCAAGCGAACCACTTCTTGCTCACGCGAAGTCAAACCGTATTGGGTTGATAAATCAGTTGGTAAGGCTTGAGTAAAATAAGGCTCAAGTAGGCTTAATATTCTTTTTTCACGTTCACCAAACATGTCGGCGTCTTTCGCACGCCAAATGCGTAAATCACCAATATCCATACCGTTTCGGACAAAATAAATATTTATACCGTGATATAAGCCATAGGCACTCAAAAACTCATTGTAATAGGGTGTTTTTTTCAGGTTAGCAAGAGGCATAACTTCATTTACAAATGTTGGTTTTTGACGTTTGCGAAGCTGTGCCGTAATCGGATCATCAAATTGCCAAACACACTCATAGTCCTTCATGGCTTTTGGGTCGATTTTCCATATTACGCCTTCTCTCGATAAGTTATTGGTTGAATCCCAAATGTAAGATGCCGCGAAATCAGCCCGTAATAAGATGGCAATATCAGCAAGGATATTTTCACGTAAATTATAGTGCCCTTTCCCTGAGCCAAGTTTCCATAATATTTCAGAAAACAATGTAAACTCAGATGGGCTGAAATCCTTTTCTAAAAGTTCGGTCATCATTTACCTATATAACGAAATCCATCGAATTTTAAGAAGATCGGTTAAGTGCTTCCTTTGAACTTATTCTTATTATTAACTCCATCCTTTTCTATAACATTTATATGCAAATATTAAAATAATTTTAAAGCATACGGCCTACTTAAAAATTTAGCTGAAATAATTATCTAATCTAGCTTTCACTTTGGGATCTAAATCTTCCTGCAAAAAGAAACAATCCCGATATTTTTCAGTCAATAAATGAATGAATTTCTGTTTATCTGGAATAGTATGTGCCAACATTATTTGTGCTGAAGCTGTGATTAAATTATTTGATTGTCTCATTAGAGTTAGGACAAGATTCTCATCAAAACCTATCTCATCACGAGTGAATGAATGTTTACCTGTATGAACAAATGAATTCAGCTGGTTGAGATGATATTTTTTAAATTCGACCAACATATTGATTACCGTTCTAGCTGGTAAATTTGCTTTATCAAGTATGCCCAACATTTCATTTAAAGTAGGAAATCTATCTTTGACAAACTGTTCTTCAAAAGTATAGTCAAAACTTAATTTAGAAATTTGAAGATTTGATGCACAAAACAATAGCCAATAGGCCCTTACGGTAGACTCGAACTGAGCGCGTGATAAAACCATCGCTTGAATTGGCATATCTAATGTCAATAAAGTATTAACCCCTATTCCATGTTCAAATGAAATATAAATACATTGTTCAACCAAATCTAAACGTAGTCCACAATCAATCACTTCGCTATTAATGATCTCATCTTTAAGTTCCAAAATCATTTTTAATGATTTTTCTAAAAGGATTCCCCGTTCCATAAAATTTCTATAAATTATTCTAGTGAAATCAAATATTACATTAAAAAACCCGCTTCTAAAAAAGAAACGGGTCACAAAACAAAAAACTTTCAGCGCAGTATTTGATACTGATAATACAAATTAAAATATGTATTTACAATATATTTTAAGAATATAAATGTTGGAATAGGATTTTAGTCAACCAAGTATTAAACGCTTGCTTGGCTGTAAAAGAAGGTGCCTGGAATAGGTCAATATCAACATTTAAATCATGATGTCCTGAAATTTTATATCGACCACCGCCTAAAGTAATGATGTTCGTATAAGGATATTTCAATGTTGTTAATGCATGACCCAAAAATCTAGCTTGCTTTTCTTTATCGTACTGATAGGTCTTAAATTCATGTGAATTTACAAAGAGATCATATTCTCGATCTATTGTTGCCTTAATTTGCGTAAGTTCCACTTCGATCTCCTTATTATGGGAAATCTTTTTATAACACATAAAAACTCACTATTAGGGAGCTCTTAAGTTAAAAATTGATATCAATGTTATCGAAAATAGATGAGGCAAAATCAACTATATCTTTTCCGATTTCTACAATTAAATTTTTTACTTCAACTAGATCAGGATTCACAGAATTAAGTACCGAGTTTTCCTGCTTTTGCTCATTCTCGGTATCTAATTGCTCAATCTTATTAATTGGTTCAATTTGATTTTGCATTAGGCTAATATTCCTCAAAAGTCTGAAATTGCGGAGGAGCAAATAATGCCGTCTTATCCTTTGTGCAAATTCTTTCAATTCTCAAACCAAAATCTGTAGCCGCTTTTTGTTTTTCATCTTCTGTTGTATAGAGAGGTGTCTCATAAGCCAAACCACTTACATGACCAAAAAAGTGATTGATATAGTAATTCGTTATTACATTTTCCTTATCTTGATCTAATGGAATAAGTAGCTTTTCAAGCAAATCAAGAGGCTTAATACCAGACTGTCTTTCTAACATGATTTGATATGCTGCACTATTGAGCTTTTCACAGACCGTTGATTCTTTTTCTTCAGCATGCAATAGACTTCCAACTGACATTAAAATTACTATAAGTATTAGTCTCACGTATCTATCCCCATATATACAAAACAATATTACAATATCAGCTATCGGGATCTCTAATAATTTTTAAAAACTTAACCGTAGCAGACTAATTTATCAAAAAAGCATTGGACGCACAGGAACATGAAAGCCGATTTCATTTTTCATATAACCTCCCTAAAAAAAGGCCTTATCTTTAGAGAAAAAGCATATAAAAAAATATAAGTCTTTCTAATAACTTCACTTATCGCGAAAATCAAAAGTTTTAATATATACAGAATAGGGTCGTAAGATATTTGTCAGATCAATAGCTTTAGCACTAAATAATTTTGTATCACCATAAAATTTATCTTTAAAGTTTGGATTCTCATAATTAAGAGAATTTTTAGATTTAAGGTTTATGAGTGTATTTCCTGCCTCTGTAAATTCAAATATTTTATTTTTTAAATTTAAAATATTTACGCAATCATTAACATACATAACATTTATTATTGTTTGTTCAAATAAAATTTTGAACTTAGCAAATTGCTTCTTCAACTCTTCTTCATCATCATACTTTCCAACTTCAATAAAATTAATGATTTTTATCATTTCTAATAGATCTTTTATACATTGTTTAGCTTCGCTAGCCATTACTTCTTTAGCTTTTTGTTTATGCCATACCTTATATACAAACCATGCAACAGATATTGTGGTTAATGCTGTAATCAATGGAATAAATTTTGATGCTAATTCCCAATCTAACACACAAGATGTCATAAAGTTTCCAATTATAGGTTTTAACTATAATTATATAACATTTGTGTTTTTATCTTAACAATTTAATAAATAAAAACCCCGCCAATAAGCGATATTTAGCGGGGCTCTTTTGCGTCGTAACATGTTCGGCAAACGATAAAACTATTTTTAGGTGCTCTTAGGATATCCAATACCAATTTTGACATTTCATTGAGATTAGTATCTATAGGCAACCACAATTGGTATTCAGTGTTAGAACGGTTGTAAATCTGTTTGTAGTACTCAGTTTTAAATGATGAGTTAATAACAGAAGCTTTTAATAGCTTCCCTTCTTTTCTATAATTTGATCATCTAGTTCACCACCAATACAGATATTCAATTACTAGTATCTACTTGGTTTGCTAATGCTTCATTTAAAGCATATTCATATCTATCTTCATGCAAATCAGTTAAAACGTAAAAATTTTCTTTCTCATTAGTATGCGGATTTAACAACATTTTTGGACGATATATATGAGGTCTTAGGGGATTATTGTTATATGGATGAACTTCATGAAATTCATTTTGCTCAATCCACTTCCCAGATTCACTTCCACCAATACAAAGCCATTTTCCAGAGTTAATTGACATATGTACTTCCTTTATTAGAGTTTTTTTTTATAACACAAAACACAAAAGCTCACCACTGCAATGAGCCTTAATATAATTAAGGACATTTATATTAATGATCTATATCATTGTTACTTTTAAAAATAAACTTAACATCTTCACCAAGATTTATCGTATAAACCATGAAACATAGAGCTCTTAAAGCGTTTAACTTTGTACCGTAATTTTGATATTCAATAAGTCCATGTAAAATACCATGTCTATTCATTGAATAATTATCATTCGGGGTTGTTTTATCAGTATTAACTGAAATTGGTAATTCTTCGTAGCTTTTAGAACCAACAAATTTTTCGCTATGAAAAAACCTAATAAATATTGCTTTTGTTATATCTTGATTGGCTACTTGATTCACATACGGAATGAATTTACTTTTATTAGGTTCTACATTGATTTTACCTGAGAACATTCCTTTTGTTCCATAATCTCTAGCTATACCATCGGTTTGAGTCAGAAAAAGAGGTATGCATGCTATATAGTTTTCAGCTTCATACAATTTAAATGCTACTTCCATAACCTCCTTCCGCAAAGGAAATAACTCAAAACAATATTCTTTGATTTGATCATATTTATCTAATATCAACCTTTCCATAAATGCATCAATAGACTCATTTGAATCTTTTTCGACTCTACTGACAAATTTAATTGGATACCATCCGTAATCAAAAAGTTGGTCTTTCAGTGTGTGACTTTGAGATAAAACTTTAAGACTTTTCTCAAGCTTTTCAAGATATTTTTGTATATTTGAACTAATGCTCATATTTCAATTATTATCAAATTCACTAAGGTATCTTCATTCTAGCATGAGATATTTAAAAAAATTAAAGCTCGCATAAGCGAGCCTTCTAAATTGCCGATTTAAATGTAAAATCGCCATGTTATCACAAATATGACATATTGCGTCTAGACAGTCAACTCTCATTTAAATTATGGTTTTCAACCAATTTTAAAAGTACTAATCGGCCAACAATCTGAACTATAAGATCATTGGCTGTTTTAAAATCGATTCCTTCAAATGCTACTAGTGTTAATTCCAACTTGTTATTAATTACAGTTGTAATAATAGATATTTTGCCGACATAATCAGGGAAGTATTTTAAAACCTCATTCACTTTCTCCCGATTGATACCTTCATATAGTTTTACTTTGTATTTTTTCATTTGAGTCTCAATTTTGTTTTAATCTTTTATGATGCCCAGCTAAATAAAATCTAGCGCAACTTACCATAATAGCAGCTTGAGCTTTTGATTGGTTTGTTTCTTGAGCAACTTTACCTAATCCTTTATTTTCAACTTTATTTTTGATTAAACATATTAGTGCAAACTTCGTTGTAAAATCTGTTTTATCAGATTTTAAAAGACTTCGTAAAAGTGCTTGAATCTGATCTGCCTCATAATCGCTGATCTCACATCGAATGTAAGATTTACCTTTTGGAAGCTCTCTTTCTGCTTCACGCATCAACCAGTAAATTTGATTGATATGAAGACCATCAGGTAAATCCCCTCCTTTCATACGAACCGTTTCGCACCACGTGCCCAACTGCTCCAACCATCCATCAATTAAAGAGTGAATAAATTAAAATCAGATTAATAGAGAGCTAATTTAAGCGCTGCCTGTGCCGTTTTTTCCTGAAATGCAGAATAGATGAATCTTTTCAAAAAAGAGCATGTAAACAATAGTAATTTAAATTAATGAAGGATAATAAGGCTAGGCAGATGTATTAGATAGTCGGGCTTTTTAAACAATGAAACCCACTCATTGAGTGGGTTTTTTATTACTAACCGTTTTGCCTGAGGTGGTCTTGGAACTCTTGGTCGTGTATTTTGTCGTAATTAACCGGGTCATAAACACATCCAGTTAATACAAAACTTAAGCCTCAGTCGCTAAATACCAATTTTTCCAAGAACTGGTTCCCCTAGTTTCAATAGGTACAGTTGGAATGAGTTTTTCTTTTAATATTTCAGTTTGTTCAACCGCTTTTGCAAGTCTCGCTTTGACTGAATGAATACATTCACGGTCACCAAATTCGCAGCGGTCTAAAGTTGTTCCACCACAAGGACCATTGGCTAAACCTTTTGGACATGTTTCAGGGCAAATATATAAAGTGTCACCTAAACGGCACTGACCACAGCTTTCACAGCCTACTAGGCTATGTTTACTCAGTACTTCTGTTTTAAGTAAGAGTTTGACGATCAAAGCATTTTCCCAAAAAGATGCTTTAAAAATAAAACGTCCGACGCCTTTAGCAATTTTTGATCCAAACATTGCTTCATGCATAACATGTAACTGACGATATTTAATTAATTGTTTAGATGTTGGCTGACGCGAAAACCGAGTAATTTCAGGTGAGAACTCTTTGCCTGACGTGACTTGCCAAAGTGAATTCCAAAGCTCTTCTAAAACATTAAGCTCCAGATGTCTGTATTGCTCGACGTAGCTTTCAAGCAGCATTTGCTCTTCTGGCTTATGGCAGGCAGATAAGTGAATTCCAGCAAACCCTAAATGTTTACATATTAAAATCTGCAAAGCACAGCGCAAATAAACGCGGTCTGTATGCCCTATCTGTTTTTCATCTGCCAAGACTTTTAGCATGTGTGGAGTAATTACAATACCCGCGACTTTATGCTTCACCATAAAATTGGCTCGGCCCAAAGTCAGTGGCATAACACAAGCCAGTATTTGCTGCGAATAATTGTTTTTAGTTAAAAATGCTTTAGCTTGTTTTAAAGCTTCAATGTCATAGCCCAATTGGGTAATGATAAAGTCAGCGCCTGCTTTAATTTTCTTATGTAGTTTTAAATACTGTGCATCACGCTCAGCTTCAACATATTTAAATGGGTTAAAAGCCACCCCAATGCGAAACCCGCCATGTTGCTTGGCAGCCATTACGGCGTTTACCGACTCTAGGTATCGGCTACGAGGCTGTCCATCTCGACCATTATGATGCTCTTTAAGTTTGTCGCCTGTAAGCAATAACAAGTTTTGAATATTGGCTGTTTGAGCTTGCTCTAAAAAATGCTCAAAGTCTTGTATGTCTCGGGCCTTACCTGAAAAGTGTAAGACTTTCTCTATTGAGTCAGGGTAACTTTTACTGGCTTCAAGCGGCACAATATCATGATCTGAATGTACGCGATCTGCCAATGTCATTGCAGCCGGATATCCTGCAAACTCATGTTTCACAGGATAAATTTCATGCAGTGAAGTGAGGTACTCCACCAACACAAAAAACTGGTTTTGCTGGAAGCAGGGAGAAACGTGTGACATAGGCAAAGTGCTGATCAAAACATGACATCAATCATAAGCGCGGCATTATAAATCAAAGCGCATCAAGATGCGCTAGTCAGAAAGCTCATTGTTTTGCTTGTCTTCACCCTCTTTATTTCGAGGTAATTCAAGTGAGCGAGGAAATATAAAATCGAAAGAATCGAGTGCATACCGGTAAAGCTGAGCTGGTCGCTTACCCACAATTTTACTATGGTTGGTTTCTTCAACTGCACCCGCTTCTATCATACGGCGTCTAAACGCTTTTTTGTCTAAGGATTGCCCAAGAATAATTTCATAAATGGTCTGTAGCTCGGTCAGCGTAAATAACTCTGGCATGAGACTGGCTGGCAATGCGGTATAGCGGGTTTTATTGGTTAAACGCTCTAATGCCAACTTAAGCAATTCATTATGATCAAACGCCAATGCGAAATCTTGTGCTTTTGCTACAGGCACCCATTCGCTGTACTCAGCTAAGGCTTGATGTTGATAAGCATTAAAATCAATTAAAGCAAAATACAAAATCGTCACTGCCCAACCACGCGGGTCACGTTTGGCATTGCCCACAGAGGCAACTTGTTCCAAGTAAGGTGAAACAATCCCTGTTTTTTCGACCAGCTTACGATATGCGGTGGCCATCAAATCTTGATCGTGCTTTAAATCGGCAAAACCGCCCGGTAAAGCCCATTGGTCTTTGGCTGGAAAATTTGGCCGCTTAATGAGTAATACCTGTAACTGACCATTAAATACCGAGAAAATAGCCATATCGACCGTGAGTAAGGGTGCGTCATAATCTCGGCGATCATAACTGGCAAGGAATTCTTGTTCAGTTTGAATAGTCACGTTCAACCTCTCGATAAAAACGATGAGCCGATACACATGCAACGGCTCATCTAAACTCAGTTATGCGATGGATAAACGCTCACGTATTTGATCCAAAGTACACTCATATTGAAGTTTACCATTTTCAAAGACAGTTTTTAGTGCTCCACCTTGTTCTTGTTCGGTTGTTTGCTGATCAAACAAGGTAAAACCATTTTCACTTTCTTCGATGCGTAACAGACCTTTCGCAGATTTTTTTACGCCTGAGTCGGTAATCGGGTCTTTAAACAGCTCTCTGCCTACACCATTCACTTGTCCCCAAGTTGCTTTCACAGCAAACCCAAAAGTATCGCGAGTTAAGTAGTTATAGGTAAAGCTGCCTATACCAAACACCAAGTTGTTTGAAGCAAATCCTTTGGCTTCAAGTCCTTCTAAAATACGCTGTGCACGGTCTAGGGTAATGGAGTCGCCATAAATTAAACCAACACGTTCATTAAGCATTTTATAGCCTTGGTCTGTGGTTGTACCGCCAAACACTTCCCATAAACATTCAACTGCACCTTTATAAGCTGGGCTGCCAATTTCCGCGTCTGGATCACCACAAATAATTTTAACTGGGTCACCAGAGTCTGGACGGAAAACCAATTTAGCCAAACCTAAAGCATTGGGTTGTCGCGCCAGAATTTCAGATTTTAAAGCCACCGTAAATTCTGTAATGACTCGCCAAAAGTCCCAAGTATCAGACACAATACTGACAACACCAGACGGATAAAGCTCGCAAATTAAACGCTTAAATGTTTCTAGCTCACTGTTTTCTGTACCCATACACATCACACTGTGTTCGGTCGCTGGTACAGAAACCCCAATCACACCTGTTGCATTGTAATATTCTTCTGCGTAGTCAATTGAAGCAACCGAGTCTGTTCCAATAAAACTGGTTAAGTGCCCCACACCCGATTGTGCCGCATCATAAATTCCACTCATGCCACGGCTACTAAAATCGTGTCCTTGCACAGGTACAAAATCGAGTGGTGCGCCAGTTTTTACGGCATATTGCGTTAATAAACGTTTGTACTCGTAGGCAATCGTTGCTGTAGTGCAGCTTTTCCAAAGTTCAGCACTCAAAACTGTTTCAATATAGTTAGTTAGCCAAAAGAAACGCGGGTCGGTATTAATGACGGTGAGCACGGGTACACGCATATTGACGCGGCTACCTTCTGGCAAAGCTTTAATCCGTAAAGGTAAATAGCCCAAGTCATGTAATGCTTCAATGTGATCGACTGGTACAGCACCTTCACCTAATGAACTATCCATACGGCGTTTATATGCAGCTACCACTTTATCTTTAGGTTGCTTGAAAAAGCCTTCATTCCATGTATCGATTAAAAAGTGTTTAATAAAACCTTGAAGCCCAAAGAACACAACTTTATCGTCAAAGTCCGGTAGCATTTTAGCAAGTCGAGATGAACGCGGCGTAAAGTTTGCGTACACGTACTCTGTGCCTGCTGGATACTGACGTCTGTGATCAGCTTTATAAAAATCGATAGCGTTTAATGGATTAAGTTTAATCGTCATCTTTGTTCTCTTTATTCTGCTGCAAAAGCAATTACTGAAATTTTGTCTGATGGTTGTTGTGGAAAGCTGTCCGAGGTAAACAGTTGGTCAAGCAATCCATCAAAAACCTCTATTCCTTTACTAAAAATACCGTGTGTCACATATAGAACAACCTTATGGCAATTGAGGCGACGCAGTTCTTTGGCAATACCAATAAAGGTTGCACCGCCGTCACAAATGTCATCGGTAATGACCGCTGTTAGGCCCGATAAATCAGTCGCATGTACATGTGTACCCAAAATTTTGCCAGTCACTGGATCACGTTTTTTATCACACTGAACAATAGTGAGTGGTTGTTTGCGCTCGTGATTAAAAGCATCTGCAACCATTTGTGTACGTGCTTTTGCGCCTTTGTCTGGGCAAACCAGTACTGTTTTTTCATCTTTTAACAATGTACTTAGCGCTTCACTCTTTTCGATGATGTCGACTGAACTCACATTTACAACTTCACTAAAAGACGTATTGGCAGCAAGTAAGGCTGTAGTGACTTCACTATGACTGTCCCAAACAGTCACTTTGCCTTGTTTGCCTGCCTTTTTGTCTGCATTGATGTTGAGTAGCTTCGTCATCACATCAAGTGAGAATGCTTGGCCTACTGCACAAATACGGTCCTGACGTGCATATGGAAAATACGGAACTTCTAGGTCAATGGTTAAACCCTGAGTCAGCAATATATTTTCAAGTAGTAAATAGTCCATCACATCGTGACTTGAGACCATCTTTGCACGGATCAATACCTTGCCAGATAGTGAACCTAACGTTGTCTCATCAATCTGAACATGACGCTCGCCACCAGAAAACTGCGTGAATTTCACTGGAATTTCATTTCTTGCCGCATCTAAAAGCTGGATAGCCATATCATCCTCTTTTTGTCTGATGACCTTAGATAAATATATATTGGCACAAAGCCACTATATATTTCAAGTCTAATTTTCAAACTTTTTTCAAAGCCATTTAAGACATAAATTTTGCAGTTTTAGAGCATTTAGAGATTTGTTATTTAAGAAAAATTATTCTTCAATCAATTGAAATAAAAAATTAATTTACAAAAAGCATGACTATTAGAACTATTATTAAAAGTAGCGGATAGAACTTTGCACGCCATAAATCAGGTAGTTTTGAAATAAATTTTTCTGAAAAATATAGCCCGATCCATGTCCCTGCAACCAAGAATAAAGCGGCTTCAAACCAGATCAAACCGATAAATCCTTTAGGTACCCATGTAGATTGCCAAATTGACAATACACAGTAAGTAAACGTTGCAGTTAAAGACAGAGGCAGTGTGAGAATATTTGCAATCGCCGCGGCCTCTGCCATAGAACTACCCCGCCGCCGTAATAAAGGAACCGTCATTACACTTCCTCCAACACCTAAAAGTGCTGCAACCCAACCAATTATTCCGCCTTTAATCAGTTCACTGTTTTGACCATGGTTTTGCTTTTGTTTTGATGCAACCATAAAGCCTGGTCGGTAATAACAATCTAGAATGGTTATGAATACATAACCCATAAATATCCAGCGAAGCCAATTTCCATTAAATAATGAGGCCATTACTGCACCCACAATTCCCCCAAATGCGATACCACCCCATAAAAAATTGATCTTTTGCCAATCTATGTGTCCAGACCGATAGTGTCGAAAGGTTGCAAAACTTGCCGAACACAGCATGACAAAAGCGGACGTAGCAACGGCGATTTGCATGGCATGTATGCTAACACTATTTTCGTTGCTCCACTTTTGAATAATGACGGTGTAAAGCAAAGGCACAGCAACAAATCCGCCACCAAAACCAAATAACCAAGTGGTAACGCCTGAAAGTAGTCCAAATAAAAATAGCTCATATAGCATCATCATCTTCCTCACATTTATAGAGGTATGATATAAAATAGCTCTATGGCAAACTAACGTAAAAAAGCCATATTTTTATTTTTTTCAGCCAAAAATATATGCGTAATATTTCAATTAACGAGGTAGACCATCTACCACAAGCAGTTCTAGCGTTAGGGTCAGATTATCCTGCTGATACCTTATTAGATACGCATAGCCATCGCCGTGCACAGTTCTTATATGCACCCGAAGGTCTCATGAAAGTTGAAACTGAAGATGGTCAATGGCTCGTTTTACCATACAGCGGTGTATGGATACCCGCAGGCAAACCACATCGGGTATGGCTATCTAAAGTCAGTACATATAGTTTGTATATAGAAGTGAGTAATGCCCCAAGACAGGCAAACTATTGCGAGGTCGTGCAAGTTTCACCGTTAATGCATCAGTTGTTGATTCAGGCTAATCAATTGCCTATTGACTATCAACATTCAGGCCGTGACGGCGCTCTTATCGATTTATTGTTATATGAGTTAGAAGCTGCACCAGCCCTGCCTCTGTTTATTCCATTGCCTCACCACACATTATTATCTAAACAGTGTGCTGAGTTTATGGAGCATCCCGATATTCATAGCAGCCCTAAAGATTGGGCACATGATCACAATAAAAGTGAGCGAACATTTCACCGCTGGTTTAAGTCTGAAACTGGCTTGTCCTTTCAGGCTTGGCGTAATCGAGTCTGCATCATCTATGCTTTAAATGCCTTAAAAGAAAATATCTCAATTACGGAAATTGCCTTTAGTTTGGGCTATGAACACTCGGCAGCTTTTACAGGAATGTTTAGTAAAATTATGGGTTATCCGCCTACCCATTTTCAAAAAAGATTTCATGTGCATGATAAAACGCTATAAAGATTTACTCATGTGTATGGTGTCATAGGTATCGATCCATTCCCGTTGAATAACCTCAAAGCCTTGTAGAGCCCAAAATTCTTCAGCCGCCGGTAAAAATGGATGGGTATGCAAATACAAAGTAGTATTTGCATTGTTTTTGGCATGACTAAACAACATGTCACATAGCTGAGTCGCGATGCCCTTACGGCGGTATTCAGGCAATACAAACAACTTAACGACTTCTACCGTATTGGTCGGCAAATTTAAATCAAAACGATGGTCATACGCCCGATATGCAATGTTGCCAATAATACGGTTTTGATCTTTTACCGTAATAAAGCAGCCCAATGAGTCTTTAACATAGGACTGCCCAAAATTTTGTAAATCTTTAGGAATTTGCCCATGATAGATTTCTGGGAATAACAACTGTCTTGTATAAAGTGCAAACTCTACCGCAGACGCATAGTCTGATTTGTCTACTAACTGATAACGAAGCGTCATATTTACAGCCACGAATGATCAGGGATAACAATGGTTTTATCTTGAATCATGGCTTCATGAAACTCAACATCGTAGACACTTTTTAAAAACTTCGGATCGGTGATTCGAGTTTTTGACTCAGGCTTAACTACTTCGTGTTGGCGCATAAAGAACAAATGATCTGCAAATAAAAAAGCCAAGTTGGGATCATGCATAATCGCAATCACCGTAAAATTTTGCCGCGACAACTGACGCAACTTTTTCATTAAATAAGACTGGTAATAAACATCGAGATGATTGGTTGGCTCATCGAGCAAAATAACTTTTGGAGCTTGCACTAAAATACGGGCAATCATAACCAATTGCCGTTCGCCACCCGATAGCTCGGTATAAGGACGGTCACGCAAATGCTCGATGTCTAAATCAAGCAAAGCTTGGTCTACACGTTCCCAGTCTGATTTTGAAGGTCTATATCTGCTAAAAGCAGCACGCCCTGTAATCACCACATCTTTAACCAAAAATGGAAATAGGGTTTTATGAGACTGCGGTAAAAAACCGAGTAAGGCTGCCCGATCTTTCCCTTTAAAGTCCGATAGTGGTTTTCCAGAGTAACGAATCAAGCCATCATTTACAGGTTCTAGGCCCGCCATCAATTTAAAAAGTGTTGATTTACCACAACCATTACGCCCTAAAATCACTGAAAACTGATTTTCGGGAAACTCCAGATGAATATTTTTAAGAACCTGTTTGTGCCCATAGGCATAATTTAACTGATCAATTTGAATCATGCCCACTGAGTCCTCTGTGTTTTCATTAATAATAAGAAAAATGGCGCACCAAGTAACATGGTAAAAATGCCAATCGGGATTTCAAACGTCAGTAAAACCCGAGAAAAGTTATCAATCAACAGTAGAAAACTGCCACCTAACACCATATTGGCAGGAATACTGTAGCGGTGATCTGGTCCAACCAACATTCTGACAATATGTGGCATAAACAGCCCATATAAACTAATAATGCCCGCCGCAGCCACAGATGTGGAAGTACATACAGTTACTAGTACAATTAAAAGAAGCTGTTCCCACCTTGGGTTAACACCAACCGCCTGCGCTTCTTCAGCACCGAGTGCCATTAAGTTTAAACGCCAACGCATCGCAAATAATCCGGCAAGGCCAATACAGATTGGTAACACGGCGTATTGAACTTTTTGCCAAGACGCCTGATGTAAGTTGCCCATCGTCCATTGCACAATCGCTTGTAGTTTAAATGGATCACTTAAGTATTGAATAACGGTAAGTCCTGCCAAGAACAGTCCAGAAACAATCATGCCTGATAAAATTACCATGACTAAAGACGTCTGGCTTTCATGTTTCTGATGTGCAAATAAATAGGTTAAGGCAACAGCGCATACACCAAAAATAAAGGCAGATAGATTTGGCGAAAGCCAACTTAATGAAAGCGCTAAAGCTGCACCGAACGCGGCACCAGATGAAATACCGAGTACATACGAATCGACCAAGGGATTACGAAACAATGCTTGCAAGCCATTACCTGCAGTTGCTAATGCAGCTCCCACCATAAAGGTCAGTAAAATTCTGGGTAATCTGACATTGACCAGTATGTTTTGCATAAGTCTAAATTGTTCCGCATCAAAATATGGCGTATCAAAGACTGCTTGTACCCCCCACCGCAAATAGTCCCATGCACTCAATGTTTGCGTTGGCCCAATAAGCAGCGAGATAAAAATCATGAAGAAAGGTAACGGGTAAAACCAATAATATTTCAGCTTTTCCATATTCATGACACCAACGCTTTGGCAAGTTGCTCACCATACAACTTGGTTAAAATACGCTGTTGTAAACCACTTACAGGTAAGTCGGACTGTTCAGGATAAATACTGTGATTTAGATAAATCGCCGTAATAATAATTTTGATGGTGTGTGGGTTATATATAAATGCAGGACTCAAATTAAATACCTTTCGGTTTTGTACGGCGCTTAAACCTTGTAATTCTTTTCGTTCATAAATCAGTTTAGGATTGGTATTCCAAAGCACAATATTGTCAGGGTTCCATTCAATTAAAGTCTCGGGGTTGACGTTGGGCTGATTAGCAGCAGTCTGAACAATGTTGTAAGCACCAGCCAGCTCAATAAAATCATTGGTAATCGACTCCCGTCCTGAAGTAGAAAAAATTCGCCCTCCTGACCATGCATAGTAAATCGATTGTTTATTTGGCTGACGTGCAGTTTTGGCTGCGACTTCTGCCACAATTTCATCAGAGAAACTTAAAATTTCTTGAGCGCGCTTTTGGGCACCACTAAGAACGGCAATTTCGGATAGCTCTTCTTTCACCTGTTTATAGGTGCCTGACTCCATTACATATACAGCGATGCCAAATTGCCGTAACAGTTCAATCGTTTGGGTTTGCCCACTTCCCAAAATGACCAAATCTGGTTTTAGCAACACGAGACTTTCAATATTGGTTGCATTGGCTCCTTGCGAAGGAGCTGCAAGCTGCTTATTGGCGATACGTTGATCTATTTTTGAATAGGCATTAAATAATAAAGGTTGAATGTATACTTCGGCCGGTATACCAATCACTTTATGACCTTGCCCTAGCATATAGAGGCCATCTAAACCCGACTCAAACAGAGAAACGATTCTTTGCGCTGGTTTAGCTACACAGACTTTAGTATTTGTACTATCAAAAACACATATTGAATGGGAAGTTGAGTTTTCTTGAGTTTTTCTATTTTGCTCAGATGAAGAGCATCCGCATAGAATCAATAATGTGAGTATGGGAGCCAACAACCTCATGATGGCCCCAAATGCACAGACATAGTGCAAAATATAAAGATGTGTTTATTTAGTGCATTTTTCATGTAAAAAAAACACCATAAGTGAGCAAGACTATTTGAATGATCATTAATACGTTAGCAAATTAAAAGTTGTGAAGAAGATAATTATGATTAAGCAATAAAAATGCCAGCACTACAAATGAGTTTGAATATGCAGCAGAACGAATCTGCTGCTTTTTATAAATAAATTAAAATATACCGATCTTAAGTAAAGCAATAATTACACATGATTCATGCGTTCTAATTCACGAATTAAGCCAGAATGATCAAGCTCACCGTCTCCGGCAGCAAGCATATTTTCGAATAATTGGCTGACTTTTTGGGCAATAGGTAAATTCAACTCAAGCGATTTCGCATAGCTAACGGCTGTATGAATGTCTTTATGCTGGTTTCGAGCTGTACCTCCCGGTTTAAAATCTCGATTTAACATGCGTTCGCCATGCTGTTGCAAAATCGGAGAATCTGCAAAACCGCCTGTTAATGCTTGTTTTAGTTTTATCGGGTCTGCTCCTGCTTTACTGGCAAGCAATAAACCCTCACTCACGGTTGCAATGGTAGATGCGACTATCATTTGATTGACGAGTTTTGCCAACATTCCACAGCCAGCCTCTCCAACTAAAATTGGCCGCCCCATGGCAGATAGAACATGTTCAGCATGTGAAAATGTTTGAGCATCGCCACCTACCATAATCGCCAGACTTGCATTTTGAGCACCTTTTTCACCGCCAGAAACAGGTGCATCCAAATATCTAAGTCCGTTTTCTTTACATTTTTCACTTTGTGTTTTTGCAACTTCAACCG
Source organism: Acinetobacter sp. AOR41_HL (assembly GCF_027854645.1). Taxonomy (NCBI): domain Bacteria; kingdom Pseudomonadati; phylum Pseudomonadota; class Gammaproteobacteria; order Moraxellales; family Moraxellaceae; genus Acinetobacter; species Acinetobacter sp. AOR41_HL. Next base: position 51,133 of record NZ_JAKTHZ010000033.1, read on the forward strand.
GTATTGAACTCATTACAATGACCGTGCTTTCAGGTTTTAGCTGTGAGATTGCACCACCTTCTTGAAATAAAATTTCATCACAGGTTTTTCCATCACTGAGCATACAAATCAGAAACTCTACATCTTTTCCGACTTGCTCAAGTTCACTACAAACATGTGCACCCGCTTCTTTTAAAATTTCTGCTTTAGATGAAGTTCGATTCCAGACCTTAACTTGATGACCAGCTTTTAATAAATTCATGGCCATTGGCATTCCCATAATACCAGTTCCAACAAAACCAATTTGAGCCATTATTTCATCTCCGTAGCAGGCCGCACTTTAAGTCGCTGTTGTTCTACTTTTAGGCTATCAGACTTTAACTTTGCCAAAAGCAGTAACCCCAAACCGCCCATGGCAACAAATCCTGCAATGGCAAGGAACGCTACTGTATAGGTGCCCGTGGTGGTATATAAATAGCCTGTTAAATATGGACCAGTAAAACCACTTAAATTACCTACAGAGTTAATTAAGCCAATACCGGCTGCAGCGCCCACTCCTGTTAGAGTCTGCCCAGGGATAGTCCAGAAGATATTAATCGCACTAAATACACCGATTGCGAGCAGAATAAAGCCCACAATAATTGCCCACGGTTGATTCACAATCAAAGCAATTGCGATTGCGAAAGCCGCCATAAGTGCAGCACAAGCACCGTGTTTATAACGTTCTTGTTTACGGTCAGAACGGCGGCTCCATAAAACCATTCCAACCGCCGCAAATGCATATGGAATAGCAGTGAGTAAGCCATTTTGGATAAGGCTGATTTGCATACCGAAGGTATTACGGAACGACTCTAAAACACTTGGTAAGAAGAAGAACATCGCATTTGAACCAGACGTAATTCCAAAATAAACAATTGCCATAATCCACACTAAAGGATTTTTAAACACTTGTTTAATGAGTTCACCTTTTGTTAAAGCAGCATCGGCAGATTGCTGTTTTTCTCGTTCTTCACGCTCTAGCGTATTCATGAGCCATTGACGCTGCTCACCTGTTAACCACTGTGCTTCTTTTGGGTTATTGGTTAAATATTTTAGGCAAACCAGTCCTAAAATAATGGAAGGAATCCCTTCTAAAATATACATCAAACGCCAGCCTTCATAGCCAATGGTATTACCCCATTGCATAAGACCGACCGAAATTGGTGCTCCGATAATTTGAGCAATTGGTAACCCTAAATAGAAGGTCGCGAAGACACGGGCACGATATTTAGCAGGAAACCATAAGGTTAAATAAAAAATAACCCCCGGAAAGAAACCCGCTTCTGCAATACCCAGTAAAAACCGTAAAATAATAAATTGAGTCCCACTATGGATAAATCCCATAAGTCCGGCAATAATTCCCCAAGTAATCATGATTCGGGCAATCCAGATCCGTGCACCAAACCGATGAAGTAAAACATTACTCGGTACTTCTGCAATAAAGTAACCCAAGAAAAATACACCCGCACCTAAGCCAAAAATAGTTTGGGTAATTCCAATTGCATCATTCATATGTAGCGCAGCAAAACCAATATTGGTTCTATCTAGAAAGGCCATAATGAATAAAATAATAAGAAACGGGATAATTCGACTCGAAATACGCTTAATTGTCTGCTCTTCGAGAGCAGTGACATTTTTGATATCTTCCATAATAACTCTCACATGAATTGGCGATCACTGCCATTAATTTTGGGTATCTTCTATATGTGCCTGAATGATGCTTTCAAAATTCTCATCTGCTTGGAAACCTAAAGATTCGGCATATTCGGCTTTCACTTGAACCGGCCAACTTTGAACAATCCTTTGAATCGTTTTATCTTCCTGCCACTGCACTAAATCAGTTGCTTGTTTACCGGCAACTTTTTCAAGAGCCTCAAGCATTTGCTTAACGGTAACGGTCAATCCAGGTAAGGGAATAATTCGGTTATCTTGGAGTGCCTCTGAAGAAATTGATGCAGCCTTAATCATTGACTCAACACAGCGTCGTGGTGAAGTAATGAAAACTGGAGTATCTGGCGGGACTGGACAAACTGCCGTTTCCCCTTTTAAAGGCTCGCGGATAATTGAACTAAAAAATGTAGATGCGGCTTTATTAGGCTTACCCGGACGAACCACAATCGTCGGTAATCTTAAAACACGGCCATCAATAAAGCCTTTACGTGAATAATCTGAAACGAGCAATTCTCCTACTGCTTTTTGCATACCATAAGAGGACTTTGGTGTAACCACCGTATCATCTGTCACAACTTCTGGTAATTGACCACCAAATACAGCGCAGCCACTCGCAAAAATGACTCGAGGCATTGTTTGTTTTTTTCTTAATTCTTCTAATAAATTTAAAAGGCCATAAAGGTTTACATCCATTCCCAAGTCAAAATCAGCCTCTGCTGCCGAACTCACCACAGCAGCCAAGTGCCAAACAACATCAATATTTTCTGTGATATTTGCGACTGTGGTTTTGTCGGTAATATCCCCTACAATCACCTCAATCTTAGGGTCTTGCGGTAAATCATCACCCGCAAATGCATCAAACAAAATAATTTTATCGATAGGCTTAGCTTGATTACCGTCTAAAGTTAGGCTTCCGGTTTTTAAAATCTCTTTGGCAATTTGCTTTCCAATAAAACCCGTGCCACCAGTAATTAACACATTCATACAGTGATCCTTTCCTAATTCTTATTCACTTAAAGATTTTTAATCATCATGAATTAAACGATAAGGAGTCCCTGTAATAATTTCCAATGAATAATTTCTAAATATTGATAACTTTTTAATATCAGTTTTATGATGAAACATTGACTAAATTAAGTAGGCTTTCTTTTAATTTAAAAGCCCCAAGTCTTCTATGTCTTGAAGCTAAGGGCTTTATTTACGTTTTGCATTTTTAAGTAAAATATTGATAAATGCTGCGGCTATATCAGATACCGGTTCATCTTTACGTGTCAAAATTCCATAATCTTGAGCATCTAAAATCAGGTCTGTTTCTAAAATCTGTAGTTGTCCTTCTTTCACCTGATCAATCACCATTGCTTCTGGCAACATGCCCACCATAGGTGCCCCTTTTAAGATCTGTAAAAAGGTCTGCATCGACATGGTATTTACCGTATTTAAAGGAATTTTGACTTTAGCTCGGGCGAATGCACCTTCCATACGCTCCCGAATGGGTGTGCCTTTAGGATAAAGTACCCACGGCCATTTTAATAATTCTTCTAATGTACAAAACTTTTTCTGGGCACATGGGTGCGCATTATTGACAACAATACAGAACGGCTCTGGGCCTAACGGCTGGAAATCGAAAGACTGGCTTTGCGTTACATCTGTAAAACGACCTATGGCTAAATCTAGAGTATGTTCACTCAACATTTCCATTAAATGGTCACTGGTCTGTTCAACAACATCAATAGAAAGTAGCGGCCATTGTTTCTTAATTTCGATAATTGAATTTGGAATTACCACTGCGGTTGCTGCAAATATTCCCCCTACTTTTAAAAACCCATGTCCACCCAATCGTAAAATCTCGATGTCTTCAACAAAATGTTTTGCGTCATTCAAAACACGCTGTGCATAACGAATGACATGTTCACCCAATGCCGTTACGGGCATATTTCGGGGCAGACGCTCAAAAACCTGAAACCCAAGAAGGCCCTCAATTTCCTTTAGCATTTTACTTACAGCAGGTTGACTTAAATTCATCTGCTCGGCAGCCAAGTGCATGTTATTGGTTCGAGCTAACGTCTCTAACAAAACCAAGTGCTTGAATTTAAGCCAGTTATTTAAACTTGAGTAAGTCAAATCTGCCATTTTTAAAATTCCTTTTCGATAACCAGTGGTTATTAATAATTAAATTATTACGATTGGTGTTTATTAAATAAGAAACATATCATGATTTCAAATAAAAGAAGGAAGCTTTAAATGAACTTTACGTTAAATTCCCAGAACTCATTACCAGATGATGCAACTCAAGGATGCTTAATTGGCCGTGCGTGGATTCCAAGTCAAATCTCGGGTCCATCACCTATTATTTTAAGAGGCAATCAAGTTTTTGATATTTCGGAAAAATTTCATACCATTTCCGAATTACTTGAAAACGCTGATCCTTTAAAAGCTTTATCTGAAATTGAAGGAAGACAAGTTGGTTCAATTGATGAGTTATTTGCCAATACTGTCGCCGAGCCAGATACCAACAAGGCATACTTTTTAGCCCCAATTGATTTACAAGTAATTAAAGCGGCAGGTGTTACCTTTGCTGCAAGTATGTTAGAACGTGTGATTGAAGAACAAGCTGGTGGCGATGCACAAAAAGCTCAATCGATTCGTGAAGTTGTACAAGGCGTAATCGGTGATAGTTTAAAAACAATCGAACCCGGTTCTGAAAAAGCGCTACAACTCAAAGAATATTTAATCGAACAAAAAATGTGGTCTCAATATCTTGAGGTGGGTATTGGTACAGATGCCGAGATTTTTACTAAAGCCCCTGTTTTAGCAGCTGTAGGCACAGGACAAAATATTGGTATTCATCCAAAGTCTGAATGGAATAATCCAGAGCCGGAAGTCGTATTAGTTGCCAATAGCCAAGGTAAAATTTTAGGCGCGACTTTAGGTAACGATGTGAATTTACGGGACTTTGAAGGCCGTAGTGCCTTACTGTTGAGTAAAGCGAAAGATAACAATGCATCTTGTGCGATTGGCCCATTTATTCGCCTTTTTGACCATACTTTTACTTTAAATGATATTCGTGCTTGCGATGTTGAACTGCAAATTCAAGGCAGCGATAACTTTGTGTTAAATGGGGTGAGTTCTATGTCGCAAATTAGCCGAGATCCTGAAGATTTAATTCAACAAACTCTCAATGAAAACCATCAATATCCAGACGGTTTTGTTTTGTTCTTAGGTACTTTATTTGCACCTACTCAAGATCGAGAACAAGCTGGGGCTGGCTTTACCCATAAAGTCGGAGATGTCGTCCGTATTCATTCACCTAAACTTGGTACTTTATACAACACGGTTATGACCAGTGACAAAGCAACACCGTGGAATTTTGGAATAAATGCTTTGATGCGTAATTTGAAGCAGCGTGAATTACTATAATTTTCACGTATTATCGATCGATTGAATTGCAAGATTCATCTCGTAAATAAACTAAATTTCAAAAAGTATGAGTGAAAGGATCAAAAAATGAATGATCAAAATAAACGGATTTTTTTACGTAGCCAAGAATGGTTTGATGATCCTGAACATGCCGACATGACCGCTTTATATGTTGAGCGTTACATGAATTATGGTTTGACCCGTGCCGAGTTACAATCAGGTCGCCCGATCATTGGAATTGCACAAACGGGGAGTGATTTGACCCCATGTAACCGTCATCACAAAGAACTTGCTGAACGCGTTAAAGCGGGTATTCGAGACGCAGGCGGTATTCCAATGGAATTCCCCGTCCACCCGATTGCAGAACAAACCCGTCGTCCAACTGCTGCACTTGACCGCAACTTAGCCTATTTAGGTTTGGTTGAAATCTTGCATGGTTATCCGCTTGATGGTGTAGTGCTGACCACTGGCTGTGATAAAACTACTCCTGCATGTTTAATGGCAGCAGCCACAACAGATATACCTGCAATTGTGTTGTCTGGTGGGCCAATGCTGGATGGTCATTTTAAAGGTGAGTTAATTGGTTCCGGCACTGTGCTTTGGCATGCGCGCAATTTACTTGCGACCGGTGAAATTGACTATGAAGGGTTCATGGAAATGACCACTTCTGCTTCACCTTCGGTCGGACACTGCAACACTATGGGTACAGCACTTTCCATGAATGCTTTGGCAGAAGCGTTGGGCATGTCTTTACCAACATGTGCAAGTATTCCGGCGCCGTATCGCGAACGTGGGCAAATGGCCTATATGACCGGCAAAAGAATATGTGAAATGGTTTTAGAAGACTTACGTCCTTCTAAAATTATGACCAAACAATCTTTTGAAAATGCCATAGCGGTAGCCTCAGCTTTAGGTGCATCGAGTAACTGCCCTCCTCACCTCATTGCAATTGCCCGTCATATGGGGATTGAGCTGAGTCTAGAAGACTGGCAACGTGTGGGTGAAAACATTCCGCTTATCGTGAACTGTATGCCGGCGGGTAAGTATTTGGGTGAAGGTTTTCACCGTGCCGGCGGTGTTCCTGCCGTTCTACACGAATTACAAAAAGCTGGTGTATTACACGAAGATTGTGCATCGGTTAGCGGTAAAACAATTGGGGAAATTGCCAAAAATGCAAAAACCTCAAATGCAGATGTCATTTTCCCTTATGATCAACCTCTTAAACATGGCGCCGGTTTTATTGTGCTCAGTGGCAACTTCTTTGACAGTGCCATTATGAAAATGTCTGTGGTGGGCGAAGCATTTAAAAAAACCTATTTATCAGATCCAAACAATGAAAATAGCTTCGAAGCACGAGCAATCGTTTTTGAAGGTCCCGAAGACTATCACGCACGTATCAATGACCCTGCCTTAAATATTGATGAACATTGTATTTTGGTTATTCGTGGCGCAGGTACAGTAGGTTATCCGGGTAGTGCTGAAGTCGTCAATATGGCTCCTCCAGCGGAGTTGATAAAAAAAGGGATTGACTCACTGCCTTGCTTAGGAGATGGCCGCCAAAGCGGAACTTCTGCCAGCCCATCTATTCTTAATATGTCACCCGAAGCGGCTGTAGGCGGTGGAATTGCCTTACTTAAAACCAATGACCGTTTGCGTATTGATTTAAATAAACGTTCTGTCAACGTGCTCATTTCTGACGAAGAGTTAGAACAACGCCGCCGTGAATGGAAACCGACGGTCTCTGCCTCTCAAACACCTTGGCAAGAAATGTATCGCAACATGGTAGGTCAATTATCGACTGGTGGTTGTTTGGAACCTGCAACTTTATATATGCGAGTCATAAACCAAGACAACCTTCCAAGACACTCTCATTAATTTCAGGATATTTGTTATGACCATTATCGGACACAACTTTATTGGCAGTTCACGTAGCGCACAAGGTACAACCTTATTAAAAAGCATTCATGCTAAGACAGGTGAGGCTTTGCCTTATGAGTTTCACCATGCAACCGAGCAAGAGGTTAATCAGGCCTGTGAAGCAGCCAGTCAAGCGTTTAGGACTTACCGTCATACGTCTCCTGAACAGCGTGCTGTTTTTCTAGAAAATATTGCCGATGAACTTGATGCATTGGGTACAGATTTTCTTGAAATCGTGTCACAGGAAACCGCTTTGCCACTTGCACGCTTACAAGGTGAACGTGCCCGTACCAGTGGACAAATGCGTTTATTTGCCAAAGTGTTGCGCCGTGGTGATTTTTTAGGTGCCCGTATTGATACTGCTTTACCTGAGCGTCAGCCTTTACCACGCCCAGACCTACGCCAGATTAAAATCGGTGTTGGCCCTGTTGCAGTCTTTGGAGCAAGTAACTTTCCTTTAGCATTCTCAACTGCGGGCGGTGACACTGCTTCGGCACTGGCAGCAGGTTGCTCTGTAGTGGTAAAAGCCCATAGTGGACATATGGCCACAGCAGATTTCGTAGCGCAGGCTATTGAACATGCTGTAGAAAAATCAAATATGCCTAAAGGTGTGTTTAACATGATCTATGGTAATGGCGTAGGTGAACCACTGGTTAAGCATCCTTTAATTCAGGGTGTAGGTTTTACGGGTTCATTGCGAGGTGGTCGTGCTTTATGTGACATGGCCGCAGCCCGTCCACAACCGATTCCTGTATTTGCTGAAATGAGCAGCATTAACCCGATGTTGATGTTGCCAGAAGCCTTAAAAAAACGTGGTGAAAAAATTGCACAGGACTTGGCAGATTCAGTGGTTTTAGGCTGTGG